>DAOUGD010000262.1:0-19403 GCA_034429475.1 Anaerolineae bacterium | reverse complement strand
GGTGCGCTTGAACCAAGTCGCCACCGAAACGGAGCGCACTATTTATCAGGTGAAGCATCAGTTGTTGGATAACTATATGGTTGAACAATTGCGTGCCCCGACCATCAAGATGACTTTTGCGTAAGTCCTATCTATTTGTTCCTGCCAGGCTTCCGAGTATAATCGCTACTTTATGAGTTTGTCAAGTTTTTCATGTGAGGGACTGTGAGCGATTTTGAGCATCCTGTGCATATCTGGCGTCAGGGCGAGGTCACGATGCAGACCTACCGGTTGCCAGGCGAAGAGGAATTTTGCATCTACGTCAACGGCCAATCCCTGGTGCGGTTGATGGCTTCGCCGCCAGATCGCGAGGCTCTGGTAGTTGGTTTTTTAGCCTACACCGGCCTTATTGATGCGCCGGCCGACATCGCCAAGCTGCATTTTTCTGAGGGAGGCACATGCGCCGATGTGTGGCTGTCCGCCGAAAAAGCCGTCGCGGTGGAGCCGCGTCTGGCGGCGCACAACGCGCTCTTCACCTCCGGTTGCGGGCGCGGGGTGGTCTTGGGCGACCTGTATGCGCCGCCAACGCCGTTATCCACGCAGCCGCCGCTGGCCCCCACACGCCTCTTCGAGATGGCGCAGGTTTTGCAGGAAGCCACCGCGCACAATCCGCACAGCCACGGCGTTCACACCAGCATCCTTTTTGCGCCCACCGGCGAGACTGTGGCAATGATGACAGACGTAGGGCGGCACAATACGCTGGATAAGCTCCTGGGATTCTGCCTGCTGGCCGGCCACGCCACCGAGGGGGATGTGTTGCTGACCACCGGACGGCTTTCGTCAGAAATGGTCAGTAAAGCGGCGCGGATGCGCGTGCCGGTCTTGGTCACGTTGCGGGCGGTGACTTCTACGGCGGTCAAACTGGCCGCCGCCTGGGGTATTACGACTATCGGCTATCTGCGTGGGCAACAAATGGTGATCCACACGCACGCGGAGCGATTGGGAATAGGGTAATGTTAGATTTTAGATTTTGGATTTTGGAGGCGCGCGGCTTGAAGCGGGATTTGTTTATGCGCTTTTTCGCCAGTGCGCTCATTCGCTAATTGCTGCGCCGCCAACGTCCAATCTTCCGGGGTGTTGATGTTGCAGAAAGAGCAACCTTCCGGGTCATAGCCGGCGACCTCATCCTGCGGCATAATGTGGACGCGCACATCGGGGTAAAAAGCAATGATGCGCCGTTTGCCCGCCTGGAGCGCCGCTTCGGCGGCGGGGGCGCAGACGGCCGGGCGGTAGAGCGCGTGCAGCGGTTCCAGTTCTCCATGCCACTGCGGCACGACCACGTCGGCTGCGCCATCTTGCGCCAGTTGCATCATAGCGCGCAACAGGGTCAGGTTCAGGAAGGGCATATCCCCCGCCACGGCGAGCGCCCATTCGCCGTGGGCCGCTGCCAGCCCTGCATGGACGCCGGCCAGCACACCCTGCCCCGGATAGCGATCCGTCGCTATCCGCGCCGGTAGACCTGTAAACAGGTCCGGCTCCATAGTCGCCACAATCACTTCATCTACCAGTTGATTTAATCGCTCCAACACCCAGACGACCAAGGGCTTGCCCTGAATGGATAAAAATCGCTTATCTACCCCCATGCGGTGGCTGCTGCCGCCGGCCAGAATAATGCCACTCCATGTGATGGTCATACGCTCCCACGACCTTTGCCTGAATGGGATCATTTTACCACCTTTATTCTGGTTTGGCCTTTTGAGAGAATTTTGATACAATAACGATGTTGTATTCCCCAATTCTTTATCTTTAAGGAGGCAATTTGCATGGCTAGTTCATCTGTACCCGAAATTAAGTTGGATTCCCTGTTACCGGCGGAAATGGCCGCCAAAGCGGAGGCGGTGGGCATCAAAAAAGCCACCGGCGATGCGCTGCAATTGTTCGCCCTGGCGATTTTGGCCGGCGCCTTCATCAGTTTGGGCGCGATCTATTGCACCACGATCCTGGCCGGCGGCATTTCCATCAAGGACGCCACCGGCGCGGCGATGGCATCCACAGCGCTGCCCTACGGCGTCAACCGGCTTATGGCCGGCCTGGTCTTCTGCCTCGGCCTGATCCTGGTGATTGTCGGCGGCGCAGAACTTTTCACCGGCAACAACCTGATCATTATGGCCTGGGCGAACAAGAAGGTCACGACGATGCAGTTGTTGCGCAACTGGGGCATCGTCTACGCCGGCAACTTCGTCGGCTCGATTGGGACAGCCGTGATTATGTTCTTCAGCAAACAGTGGGACTTTAGCAACGGCGCGGTAGGGGCGACGATGCTCACCATCGCCAATAGCAAATGCAGTCTGGAGTTTATCCCGGCGATTGCGCTCGGCGTTATGTGTAATGCGATGGTGTGTATGGCGGTCTGGCTGTGCTTCTCGGCGCGCACCACCACCGACAAAATCCTCTCCATCATCTTCCCCATTTCCGGCTTTGTGGCGGCGGGATTTGAACACAGCGTCGCCAATATGTACTTCATCCCCATCGGCCTGTTTGTAAAGGCGGGCGCCAGTGCAGACTTCTGGACCAAGATCGGCAAGTCGGCAGCGGATTTCGGCGCGCTGACCTGGGGCAACTTCTTCCTCAAGAATCTGATCCCCGTGACCATCGGCAACATCATCGGCGGCGCGGTCATGGTCGGCGTAGTCTACTGGTTCATTTATCTGCGTGGGCAGAAGAAGTAAGCGAATAGCGAATCACCGAATCGGCGAATCACCGAAAAAGCAAACGCCCCTGGTTTTTCCAGGGGCGTTTTAATTTGTGGGAATAGCTTACGCTTTCTCTACCTTCACCGCCGTGACTTTGTACTCTGGAATCTTGGCGGTCGGGTCGAGGAAGGCGCCGGTGGCCCAGTTGGCGTTGCCCTCCGGGAAGTGGAAGGTGCCGAAGACCAGGCCCTCTTCCACGCGGTCGGTGATTTCGGCTTTGGCGAGGAATTCGCCGCGCCGTGAGGCAATCTTGAGCATGTCGCCGTTGGCAATCCCCATGCGGCTCGCATCTTCCAGGCTGATCTCTAACTTGGCTTCGGGATAAAGCGCCATCAGGCTCTCCGAGCGGCGCGTCTGCTCGCCGCCGTGCCAGTGGTAGATCACGCGCCCTGTCGTCATCGTGAACGGGTAGTCGGCGTCGGGCGCTTCCTTCGGCTCAATGTGGTCAATCGCCTTGAAGAGGCCCTTGCCGCGCGTGAATTGCCCGATGTGCAGAATAGGCGTGCCGGGGTGGTCGTCCGCCTTGACGGGCCAGTGGAGCTGCTCGCCGCGATCCAGCCGCCAGTAATGGACGCCCGTGAACGACGGGGTAACGCGCGACACCTCGTCCATAACGTCCGCCGGGCCGGCGTAGCTCATCGGATAGCCCATGCGCGTCGCCACGTCGCAGAGAATTTCCCAGTCGGGGCGGGCAACGCCGGGGCTGGCGACGGCCTTGCGCACGCGCTGGATGCGGCGCTCGGTGTTGGTGAAGGTACCCTCTTTCTCGGCAAAGGTGACGCCGGGCAGCACCACGTCGGCAAACCTGGCCGTCTCGGTCATGAAGATGTCCTGCACGGCCAAAAATTCGACGTGCTCCAACGCTTCCTTGACGTGGTTGAGGTCGGGATCGGAGGTCATTGGGTTCTCAGCCATGATGTACAACGCCTTGATCGTCCCGGCGTGCGCGCCGTTGGTCATTTCCACCACCGTCAGACCGGGCTTGTCGGAAAGTCCCGTGACGCCCCACGCTTTCTCAAACTTTTCTTTGTTCGCGGCGACGGGCTGGTAGCCGGAGTAGACGTTGGGCAGGCCGCCCATATCGCACGCGCCCTGGACGTTGTTCTGGCCGCGCAGCGGATTGACGCCGCCGCCGCGCACGCCCATGTTCCCCAGGAGCATTTGCAGGTTCGCCAGCGACATCACGTTGAGCACGCCAGTGGTGTGCTGCGTGATGCCCATGGCCCAGAAGACCGCGCCGGGTTTATAGGTTCCCAGGATGCGGGCGGCTTCCGCAATCTTTTCCGCCGGAACGCCGGTGATTTTGGCGGTTTCTTCGAGCGTGTACTTCATCACCGTTTCTTTCAGCTCGGCGTAACCCTCGGTGCGCTCGTCAATGTACGCCTGATCCTGCCAGCCGTTGACGATGATCTCGCGCATCAGGCCGTTGACCAGCGCCACATCGGTGCCGGGGCGCTGGCGGATGTGCAGGCAGCCGGGCAGCCGCGTCAGGCTGATGCGGCGGGGGTCGGCGACGATGATCTTCGCGCCGCGCTCGCGCACGGCCTTGCGAATCTTCGTGCCGATGATGGGATGCTGCTCGGTGGTGTTGGAGCCGATGACGAAGATGACCTGGGATTCCCCGGTGGAGTCTTCAATCGTGTTGCTCATCGCGCCGCTGCCGAAGCTAGTCGCCAGGCCGGCGACGGTGGAGGCGTGACACAGGCGGGCGCAGTGATCCACGTTGTTCGTCTTGCCGATGGCGCGGGCGATCTTCTGCATCAGGTAGTTCTCTTCGTTGGTGCATTTCGCCGATGTGAGGTAGCCCACACTATCGGGGCCGGTTGTGTCACGGTATTCCACCAACTTGCCGGCGAGCAGATCCAACGCCTCGTCCCAGGTGGCCTCGCGGAATCCGGCCTCCATCTTCTTGCCGGTGAACGTCCACTTGCCGTCCACCTGCTGCCACCCCTCGCGGATCAACGGGGTGGTCAGGCGGTCGTCGCGCTGAATGAAGTCCCACCCGTAGCGACCTTTGACGCACAGCGCCAATCCATTGACCGGCGCATCCATAGAGGAGGTGACGCGGGTGATCTTGCCGCTCTTGACGTTGAAGTCGAACTGGCAGCCGACGCCACAGTAGTTGCAGGTGGTGCGGATTTTCTTCTGGTACGCCTCGCGGCCCCAGCCGACGGCGGGCTTGTCGAACAGCGCACCGACGGGGCAGTAGGCCACGCAGTTGCCGCAGGATTCGCAGCCGGCGTCGAGCATCGTCTGATTCGCGCCGGGCACCACCAGGGTATCGAAGCCGCGCTGCGAGAAGTTCCACACGTCGCAGCCCTGAATTTCCGCGCAGACGCGCACGCACCGCCCGCAGAGGATGCACTTGTTCATGTCCACAAACACGACGGGATTGGGATCGGAATCCACCGGGCGACTATGCCGCTTGCCGCTATGCTCCGGCCACTGCACGTCGTACTCGTAGACCCACTTCTGTAACTCGCACGCGCCGTTGACTTCGCAGGTCATACAGTCATTGGGGTGATCGGTGAGCAACATCGAGAGAACAAATTTGCGCAGGCTGATAATTTCCGGCGTCTGCGTCTTGACGACCATACCATCGGTGGCGGGCAGCGTGCAGGCCGTTGCCGGGCCGCGCATCTTCTCGACTTCCACCAGGCACATCCGGCACGCGCCGGTGGGCTTCAAATCCGGGTGATGACACAGCGTCGGAATCTCGATTCCTGCGGACTGGGCGGCTTCCAATACAGTTTGGCCGGATTGCGCCGCGATCGGCTTCCCATTAATAGTCAGATGTATTTCACTCATAATAACTCCTTAACGTTGAACAGATTGAAAGGAAATGGCATCAATATGAAACTCAATTTGACAAGGTTTTTCGTCATAGGTTCAGGCTGCACTGCGCCGCTTGATGAAGAGACCCACCAACCGATCACACGACCAGCGTTGTATCTTGTCTCAAGACGCGCAGGGACAACCCCTCCACCAAGACCCGGTCAGCGTATTTCCTTTCCAAACACGGGAGGCGCAGCCGTTTCCCTCTGCACCCTATCGGCCTCACCCCCATGAACGGTTGATTTTTAGGTGATGAGACTCGGAAACGCCCAAGGTTATTAAGAATATCCAGGATATTCTAGCACAGGCATGGCAAAAAACAAACGCTGATTTGCCCCAGTTAAAGGTGATCCACTTCCCAAAAAGCTGGCGCTCAATCCCCCTTTACAATTGGACGTTGGCCTGCGTCCACATACCGTTGATAAGGCGCCACATCGTCCCGGTGGGATTCTGATCCTGCAACTCCGGCGGCAGGCGGTGCGGGCGGACGTTGTCGTAACTGTGCAGCGCGGCAAAACGCAGCATCGCGGCCGGAATGCCCACCGCCGTAAAGCCGGGATGTCCAGTCGCCGGGTATGGCCCGCCGTGATTCATCGCCGGCGACACGGCCACGCCCGTCGGCATCTTGTCGTTGAGCAAGCGCCCCACCCGGTCGCGGACGATGGGCGCGAGAACGTCATAAAGCGCGTCATCCTCGCCCTGGGAATGGGTGTAGAACGCCGCCGTCAGGTTGCCTTCCAGGCTGTGGGCAATCGCCTGCATCTGCGCGGCATCCCGCGCCAGCACCGCCAGGCAGACAACGCCAAACGCCTCGATTTGGAGCGCGTGGGGAGCTTCCAGGTACACGTCGCCGGAAACGCGCAGCAGCGTGTTGGCGTAGCGGTAGCCCGCGTCGTCCACCTCCGCGCCGCCGGTCAGGAGCTGCGCGCCATACTGCTGCATCGTGGCGACGGCCTGGGCGATGGTGCGCACGCCGCTCGCGCCGAGCAGGACGCCCGACGGGCCGTCAAACCGCTCGCGCACGGCTTCCAGGAAAGTCTCGCTCGCCGCATCCTGTAACAGCACCACAAATCCCGGTTTCGTGCAGAACTGACCGACGCCCATCGAACACGAGGCAAACAGCTCGTCCGCCATCGCGGTGGGCCGCTCGCGCAGCACGCCGGGGAGGATGAAGATCGGGTTGACGCTGGACAGTTCCAGGTAGATGGGCTTGCCGGCGCGGTCGGCGGCTTCCTTGAGCTGCAATCCCGCCGCGCGGCTGCCGGTGAAACCCGTGGCGCCGATCAGGGGATGCCCCACCAGCCGCAGCCCGGCTTCGGGCGGGATGCGATAGAGCAACTGCACCAGCGCGGGCGGGAGTCCGGCCTGCTGCACGGCCTCGAACGCGGCCTCGGCGAAGAGGCGCGTCGTACCCGGATGGCCTGTGTTCGCTTTGGCGATGACCGGATTGCCGGCCGCAATCGCCGCCGCGAAATCCCCGCCCGCCGCCGAGTTGAAAGCGAAGGGGAAATTGTTCGGGCCGAAGACCGCGACCGCGCCGCCCAGGGGGGCGTACAGCGAGCGGATGTTGCGCGTCACGTCCAGGGTGGCGTGGCACCACGACCGATCTCGCACGGCGGCGGCGGCCTGTCGCAGTTGATCCACCGTCCGGGGCAGTTCCACCGAGCGCAGGCGGGGTTCGCGGGGCAAGGCGGTCTCCAGGTGCGCCATCTCGACCAGGTCGTCCCGGCGCAACTCGATGTTGGCCGCGTACTGTTCCAGGAAATCCGCAAGCGCATCCCTCGGCATGGTTCGCAGGGCCGCTACCGCCTCTTGCGCGGCCAACAAAGCTTCTTCCACTTCGGGCCAATCGGATACGGGATACGTGTCCGGCAGCGTCGCCTTCGTGGCCGGGTTTATGGCGGCAAAGTCGCCCACCGGGGCCTGGGCCGGACGCCACGCGCCGGCGATTAAGACAGGGGATAAAGTCATTTTTTTCCTCCTAATGCTGATTATCCAGAGGGGAAGCGGCCTGCACCGTCCCACTGCGCCAGCGCACGGCCAGCGCCACCTCCGCCATTTGCGGGAGCATCCGCCGTTCCTGCACGCTGTACGTGCAACTCTCGTCACTGCGCAACAGCAGCGTGACTTCCTCCGCGCGGGGGCCAGCCTCAATCTCGAATCCCCACTGTTCAAACAAGTGTACCGCTTCTTCAAAGGTCAGGTATGACAAATTATACTCCCCCTCAAAAATAACCTCAACGGATTAGAACGGGAAAATATCCGTTAAATTCCGTTGAATCTGTTGAGAAAATGGACTTCATCTATGGTCGCCTATCGTTGAAAGTTCTCTTCGCAGGCGAGGGAACGCCAGCCGGCGCGACGCCTATAGCGAGCCGCAGTGCGCCGGATTCCACGGCCCGTTGGAGGGCCGGCAGCATCAACAGCGCCGCCCGCGCCTCTGACACTACCGTTTCGTCGCGGTGCGCCGCCAGCGTCAGTGTCAATCCGTCGGGGACGAAGTCCGCCGCAAAATCCACCACCCCGGCCAGGGCAAATAGGGCTTCGTCCAGTTCCGCCAGCGCGAGTGTATCCCCGTTTGGCAAGCGCACGACGTTATCCCGCCGCAGCGTGACGTGCGCCAGCGTCTTGAGACTTGTCCCGCACGGACACGGGCCGGGGATGAAACATCCCACATCCCCGGTGCGGTAGCGGATGAGCGGCATCCCCTGCCGCGTCAGCGTTGTGAAGACGATCTCGCCCTCGTCGCCATCGGGAAGCGGCTGCCCTGTGGACGGATCCACAATCTCGACGTACAAGTCCGCTTCGCGCAGGTGATAGCCGCGCCGCGCCGCGCAATCCACCCCGCCGCCCAGCCCCATCTCGGTCATGCCGTAATGGTTGTAGACCGTGCAGTCCCAGGCTCGTTCCACGGCGGCCACTATCGCCTGCGGAACGTGGTCGGTGGTGAGCAGCGCAAAGCGTACCGCCAGCGGCTTCTGCTCCGGGAAACGCGCCAGCGCCAATACCTGCGCTGGCGTCCCCACCAGCCCCGTGACATGCTCCGTCGCCAGCACGTCCAGCGTGGCGGCTACGTCCGTCACCGGGCCATGCCGGATGCCTTCCGCGCCCATCCGCGCCAACGCCTGCGCCAGCAGATCGCCCACACTGCCGGGCCGCGCGCAGGGCAGCAAAATCGCCACCCGGTCGCCGGGCGCGGTGAAGGTGGACATCCCTGCCTGGAAGAAGTCCACCGTCAATTTCTGGTCGGCGGCGGTGAAGTACAGCCGCTTGGGCGCGCCTGTCGTGCCGGACGTATCGAGCGTCACCACGCGCGCGATGTCGCTCTGCGAGACGCAGACGAAGCGCAGCGCGTCTTCCCGAATGTCGGCGGCAGTGGTGCAAGGAAGCGCGGCCATATCCGCCAGGCTTTCCAGGCGCGCCGGCGCGTCCGCCAGATGCTCGCGGTAGAAGCGGCTATGCGTTCTGACCCAGGCCCATGTCTCTTGCAGCCGCACCAGGTGATAAGCGGCCAGCGCCTCGCGGGTGAGGCGGCTCACCCCAATCTTGCGCGCAATCCAGGGTTCCAGCGGCGTCAAGTCCAAAAAATGACATGGATGGACAGGATAGACAGAATATACTCTAAAATCCTGTTTATCCTGTCTATCCATGTTGAACCTCTCTGTCATTGGTGTACAACCGATCATGAAGGGGTACCGCATCTGTAAAGCGCCTGCCCATCCCGCGCGGTGAGGTTGTACGCGCAGAACGGCACAATCCGCCCATCGGGGGTGACGACGTGGATGCAGCAGTCGCGCAGCCGTTCCACATCGAGCGTCCAGGCGTCCTGGAAGACCATGCCGGAGATGCAAAACGTGTGCGTCCGGGCGCGCTCCAGCACCTCGTCCCATCCGCCCATCGCCATTCCTTGAGCAGCCCTGGACTGCGGCGCTTCCGGCGACGCAGCCCACCGCCGGGCGACAAAATCGCGCGCCTCCGCTGCGCCTTCAGCAGCCGGCTTGGGACGGCAGTTGCACGGCTGGGGCTGATGCCGCGTCCAGCCGAAGAGACGGCCATCCGCCAGAATGACGAAATTGCCGTGGAACGAGCATAGCGCGTTTTCACAGCCCGGCGGGATGAACTGCGCGGCCTTGACCATACCACCAGTCTGCGCCTCCAACGCACGGATGACCTCCGGGAGAGTGATGCGGGCGGCGTCATCCGGCGCGGCGGGGTAGCGCCCGAAGTAGCTCACCGGCTGGAAGTGAACGCCGCGCACTACGGGCGCGTGTACCAGCGCAAAGCGCACGATGTCGCCGATGACGTGCGTGTTGACGCCCGGCACAAGCGTCGGCACGAGGATGACGCCCAATCCGTGCGCGGCGCATGTGGCGATGGCGGCTTCTTTTTCCGCCAGCAGCGGCCGCCTGCGCATCGTTGTGTAGATGGCGTCGTCCGTCCCGTCGAACTGCAAGAAAATCGAGGACAGCCCGGCTTCCTTGAGCGCGGCGACGTAGGCGGGATCGTGGGCGAAGCGCAGGCCGTTGGTGTTCACCTGGATGAAATCGAAGCCGAGCGCGCGCCCCATCGCCACGATGACGGGCAGGTCGTCGCGCAGGGTCGGCTCGCCGCCGGAAAGCTGCACATTGCACGGCCCGCCCGCGCGGCGCAGGCTGCGATACCAGCCTTCGATGGTCGCCAGGTCGGGATCGGCGGCGCCATCGCCGGCGGAGGCAAAGCAGAAGGCGCAGTGCAGATTGCAGCGTTGCGTCACTTCGAGGAGCGCGGTGCAGGTCTGCTGGCGATGGTCAGGGCAGAGGCCGCAATCGAAGGGGCAGCCGCGTTCCACCTGCGTGAGAGGCGCTTCGGGGACGGTGGGCGTCTTGGGGCGCACCCACGTCTGATAATCCGGCTCCCCACGCCAGAGAATGGCCTCGAAGACGCCGTGCTGCTCACAGACTTTGGTGAGGTAGACATCCGTTCCGCGCCGGACGTGAAAAGCCGGGATGCGGGCCAGACATTCGGGGCAGACGCTTTCGGTGGCAGCGAGGAGGGATTTGGGGGAAGAAGTCATCTGTCAAAGCGCTTCCATTCGAATCTTTCAGTGACATTTCCAAGTTGCGAGAGATCCTTGTCCAATACATCCTGCTCTTCCTCTGAAAGGTTCTGGTATTTCACTCCATCTGACTTTCGAACACCATAGGATACCGTAAAAGCAAATGTATCATTGTCAGTCCAGCCAATGACAGGGTCAGTGACACCCTCACACCGTTCGATTTCTGGGAGTGGCAAAACAGAGGGATTAGAGAAATCGAAAAAGACGATCTCATACGGGCATGCCCAATAGCACCCGTCAACGGCTAAAACGAGGCCATCGGGTGATGGGTGTACCTCCACCCAACAAAAGCCAAAACCCCTGTAACCACTTTCGGGAAAGAATACATCATACGTTTCTTCAGTCAGGTTGATTACGGAGTACCCTTGATAGTCCTCTCCGCACAGAAGATATTCGTTTCCGTTGGCGTGTTCCACCCATGCATGCCAGAAGTGCCCATAATTTCGCTTAACATCGGCAATGATTTTATTGTCGGAAAGGCGTTTCACAATTCCTCGTGAGTAATTCCACGACTTTGGACCGGTGGAATAACAATATGTCTCTAACTCATAGCGGCCTGAGGGAGAAATCACCCTCTTACCCAAGTCAGTGATTCTGTTTTCCGGGATGAAGAATTGCTCAATCCCTTTTCGCTTTTCTAAATATCTTTCATCCATAATTTTTAAGTGTGCTTTCCCATGGGATATTGAATGAAGGAACCCTATCTTCGTGTTCTATTCTACCACCTGATAAGGATCAAACCCATTCTCAAGGAGCAACGCCTGCACCTTTTCGTAGACGCCGCGCACCATCTGCCCGCAGCGCACTTTGTTCTGCGGGTTGCCCGCCAGGATTTCGGCGCAGCGGATGCCGCCAAACGGCGCGCCGTAGGTCTCGTGGAACCACCCTACGAGGGCTTGGAGCATCGCGTTGAGGCGCGGGTCTTCCAGTTCTTCCGCCTGTCCCCTGCCGGCGTACAGCCCCAGCAGCGCCGCCCCGCCGGTCAACGCGCCGCACACCTCTCCCGCACCGAGGCCGACGGCCAGCCCATGCATTGCACGTACCAGTTCTGGGGCTTCCTTCCCCTGCAATTCCAACCCCAGCAACACCAAAATCTGGCTGCAATAAAAGCCCTGCTGTTTGAAGCGGGCAATGCGCATCGTTAGTTCGTCCATAGTACCCTCCTTAAAATAACATGGATAGACAGGATGGACAGGATATATCCTTAAAAATCCTGTCTATCCTGTCCATCCATGTTGGAAAATTTTCGCGCCAACGCCAGGAAGTAGCCTGGCCGGGCGCGCGCTGTGGCCTGCTGAATCGGCTCGGCGGCGGCGGGATTGCCGGTGGCGCAGCCCCAGAAGCTCGCCAGGGAGCCATGTTCAAAGATGAGGCGGGCGGTGAAGGCCTTGAGCGCCTCGGTGTAGTCTTCCCATAGAATAAGCGTGAAGCCGTGCGCCGTCAAACGGGTCTCGAAGTCGGCGCGGGGGAGCGCGCCACGCAGGCAACTGCCGAGCGACAGGCCGCGCAAGTCGGGGACGCCGTCCGGCGCGCGGGCGTAGAGGTCGCTGACGATGAGCAGGCCGTCCTCGCGCAGCACGCGGCGGATGTCCGCCAGGGCCGCATCCAGGTCGGGCATGAGCGAGAGTACGCACTCCGCCAGCACTGCGTCTACCGCGCCGTCGCCGAAGGGCAGCCGCGCACCTGGCGCTTGTACCAACGGCAAGGCGGGATGCTGCTCGTGCGCTTCCACGAGCATTTTGGCGGAGACATCGAGACCCACAGCGTCCAGGTCGAACTCGGCGCGGCAGGTCGCCGCCGTTGCGCCGACGCCGCAGCCCAAATCCAGCACGCGCGCGCCGCGCGGCAGTTCCGCGACGGTCAGCGCGTGGCGCGTGAGGGCCAGGCCGCCGGGCCGGAGCACGTCGCCGGCGACTTGCCGCAGCGCGGGCTGTTCGTAAACGCGGCAGGCCTCGACCACCGGAGTTACTTGTCCTCCAACATCTTTTCGACTTCCAGCATCCGCCCCAGGGCCAACTCTTCGGGGATCAGCACCAGGCCGCAGGTGGAACAGTGCCACAAGTCCACCGGAAACGCGCTGCCCAGGTAGGCGATCTCAATTTTGCCCTGCGTGAGCGGTTCGCCGCACCGGGCGCAAGTCCAGGAGGGCAAGTCCCCGGCAGAAACTGTATCATTCATAAAAGTCTCCTGAAAGTCAAAAGTTGGATAGTCGCGTAGTCGTTAGAATGGATCAATCCACCTACAGGGGTGAGTTGAAAAGATTGGATGGCGGAGCAATGACTGTTCCTCTAATGCGATCTAATAAACAAGGTATCTGGCCTGTAGGGGCCACTTGCCCAAGCACTATCTTTCCTTCAAATCCCGTTTGCTGAAACCTGAAGATGTCCGAAAGCACAGGGGTATCCTCGTGCAAGCCTGATACTTCTGTTATGCTGATAATCCTACAGAATCCATCACGCATACGCGCCGTATGCACAACCAGGTCAATAGCAGATACAATTTGCTGACGCATCCATACGGGTGAAACTGGTGGGTTAGCCAGGGCTGCCATCATCTCCAGCCGGATCAACGCTTCCTGAGGACTGGATGCATTTACGCCCATCAAGATACCATCATGCCCCGCACTCATCGCATGGAGGAGGTCACGCTCCAATTTAGAATTTTGAACTGCCTTCCGACCAGAACCATACCCCGCATTCATGGCACAAATCAGGTCGAATATCTCGCTGCCTTTCGCCTCTTTGATGACAACTCTATCAGGCCGCATTCGCAAAGCATTCAACACCAGATCCCGCTGTTCAACTCTGACATCCAATGAGGAAGCCACTAACCTGGTGCAATGGCGTTGCGGTAAGACTAATTCAGCCCTATCTTCAATGACGACACTGCATTCATCATCAGGCATCATACCCGCAAGGATGTTCAATAACATGGTCCTTCCCGCTTCCACGCTACCTGAAACCACGATGTTGACCCGAGCGCGAATGCAAGCTTCAAGAAACTTACTGCTGTTATCCTCACTGCTTGCCCCGAAGCGGCCCCAATCTTCATCAATCCATGCGAGTTGAGGAAACCTTTGAATGGTCATCACTGCCCCTGTTGCTGCGACAGGAGGTAACACCACATTGACCCACGAGCCATCAGGCAAACGCACATTTACCAGCGGAAGAGTTCTATTAACCTGCCGGTCTAGAGCTTCGAGCAGGTCATTGATGACTTGCATCAAGTGCTCTTGATTACGAAAGGGGGAAGGCACGTCTTCGAGTTTACCATGTCGCCTCACATAGACTCGTTCAAACCCATCCACCACAATCTCGGTTACGTCTTGATTATCCAATAAAGGTTTCAACGGTTGTAGTAATCTGGCATCAGGATGATTGTTCACTTTATCTCCATTTTTCACGTCGGGCTGGTCGTATAGGGAGAAGATTACCACATTCGTTATTGTTCGCCACTCGTCGGTTGCATCACAATCTCCATCCGGTGGCTATAGGCGTTGTAGACGGTGAAGCCAGTCTCGGCAGGGGTGTATTCCACCCAGTAGGTGACGTTGGCGGGTTTGTAGTAGGCGAGATAGTGGCCTGTCTTGGGATTGCGGAAGCGGTTGCCGGTGCGCTCGGCGTAGGCGATGACTTGCCGGATGTCGTCTTCGAGAATCAGACGGCCATCCACGCGCGCGGCGACTTCTTCCGATAGCTGTAAGGACATAGACTGGGGTTCACTCACGGTTTCCTCCCAAAGCGCGGCGAGCAAGCGACGTTTGAGCTGCGCGCGGTTGTCGTGCCGCTGCGAGAAGCGCGGGCCGGGCCGGGCGGCGCGCGCGGTCAGGTCGCTCTCGTAGAGCAGGTCGAGCAGGTGCAGGGTGGGCTTGCCCTGGTCGGCGAAGAAGTCACGGCACATGGCGCAGTACGTCACGTAGTCGAGCGGTTGCTCCGCGATGCGCCGCTGCACGACGGTCTGCGCCAACTCACGGTTCGCCAGCCACATCAGGCCGCCGTAGCTGCAACATTCGGTCTTTTCGCGGGAAAGCGGGAGTTCTTCAATGGGACAGTCGAGCGTGGAGAGCACATTTCGGGCGCTGTCCTGGATGGCGGATTCGTAGCGGGTGGTGCAGGGATCGTGGAGCGCGAGGGCGGCGGCGGGGACTTGCCGCACCGTGTCCGGCAGGCCGATGTCGTCCAGCAGATTCCACAATGAGACGATTTCAACGTCCGGCAAGTGCTGCTTGAACATTTGGTAACACGTCGAACACGCCAGAATCATTTTGGGATTTCCCAGACGTTCATAGTCGGCGTGGAAGTCGGCCAGCGCCGCCGCGAAGAGGTCGGTGCGCCCGGCCCAGTCGGCGGGAGCGCCGCAGCAGCGGAGCATCAGCCCCACGTTGGGCAGCCTGTCGCGCAGATGAGCGTACAGCTTTTCGACGTGCTCCGGCGCAGACGCGCTGAGCTGGCAGCCGGGGAAGAAAATGGTGTCGGAGTGATCGCTGCCGGGTGCGTGACGCGCCAACGTTGCCAGCGGCCCGTTGCTGAAAGCCATGTCGCGCAGCGCGAAGTCGTGCGCCGAGGGCGGCATCCGATTTTGCGCCACCATCGTCTGGCGCGCCTCGCGGCATACCGGCGCCATATCCAGCCCTTCGGGGCAGACTGCGCCGCACAATCCGCACAGGCTGCACGAGTTGATGAGGGTGTTGAAGCGCCGCTCGCCCATCACGATGGACAGGTTGTTGTAAATCTGCCGCACGTACTGCTTGGGATAACTGCCGTAATGCTCCAGGTACGCGCAGACCTTGACGCACTCCATACACTCGCATTGGAGACAGCGCGCGGCCTCGGCGGCGGCCTCGGCGCGGGTGTAGCCTTGTTCGGGCGTCGCCATTGGGATGAGGGGGGCGGGCGCGACGCCTTCCAGGTTGACGCAGAGCCGGGTGGTGTACGCCCCTTCGTTATCACGTGAGGCGGTGAGCGAGGCTTTTTGCAGGAAACGGTCTATGGAAAGGGCGGCACGGCGGCCGGTGGAGACGGAGGTGATGAAGGGAGTAGGGAGTAGGGAGTAGGGAGTAGGGGGATTGGGGAGAAGTTCTGCGTCCTCCGCGTCTCTGCGGTGGATGGCGCGTCCGCCGGCGAAGAGGCCGTCTTGGGGTGTGGCGAAGGTGATGGGGTCTGTGGATTGCGCCAGTTCTGCCGCAAAAGCGGCGTTTGGGCCGGTTCCGACGCCAAGATAAACGGCGTCGAAGTCGGCGCGGAGGGCGGTCAGGGCGGCGGCGTCTATGGGGGTGTTCAGCCGCATTTCCACGCCTTGCAGCGCGGCTTCGAGTTCCGCCGTGAGCAGGTCGCGGGGCAAAGTCGCCTCGTCCGTCTCCCACAAGCGCCCGCCAACGCGATCCGTCGCCTCGAAGAGCGTGACGCTGTAGCCCTTGCGCGTCAAATCGAAAGCGGCGGTGATGCCGCTCAAGCCGCCGCCGACTACGGCGATGCGCTTGCCCCGGCGTGGGACGCGGGGCGGGGCTTTGAGCGCACCGAAGTCGGCGCAGGCGCGTTCCAGTGCGGCGATGCTCAGCGCGCCGCCCAGGCCACGGCGATGGCAGACGGCGCGGCAAGGTTGTTCGCACACGCGCCCGATGAGGGCGGGGAAGGGCAGTCGCTTGACGAGGAGTTGCAGGGCGGCGTCGAAATCGTCGCGGGCCAGCGCGGCCAGCACGCCGCGCACGTCTACGTGCAGGGGACAGGCGGCGGAACAGGGCGGCGCGTGCTCCTGGATACATTGGGCTTCCAAATTGCGCAGTTGTTCTTGATCCATAGCGCCTCGCGGGGAATGAAACGTAATGCGTAAAACGTAATAAGTAAAACATAATGCGTAATCTTACGAATTACGCATTACGTTTTACGTTTCGCGCTTTACGTTTTACTTCGCCTTCAACCCGGCCAGGACTTTCTCCGGCAGGGCAGGCAAGGCGCGGATGCGGACGCCGGTGGCGTTGGCGATGGCGTTGACGATGGCGACATGCGGCGAGGTGAGCGGCAGTTCGCCGACGCCGGCTGCGCCGAACGGGCCGTTCTCGCGCGGGGTCTCGATGTAGATGATGTCGAAGGCGTCCGGGATGTCCCTGGCCTCCGGGATGCCGCAGGCGACCATGCTGGTGTGCTTCTCCAGGTCTTCAAAGTCCTCGGAGAGCGCCAGGCCGATGCCCTGCGCCACACCGCCGTAGATCTGGCCGTCCACCACCAGGCGGTTGTTGATCTTACCGATGTCGGCGGCCACGGTCATCTTTTCCACTTGGGTCTTGCCGGTCTTGACCTCTACGGCGACTTCGGCCACGAAGGCGCCGTACATGTAGACGGCAAACGGCTTGCCCTGCGCGGTCTTGGCGTCGCAGTTACTGTTCATCACAGCGGCCCACTTGCCCTCGTAGCGCAGCGGCAGGCCCTCGGCCACCATCTCGTCGTAGGTGCGGAACGTGCCGTCCGGTTTCTGCATGGCAGCCAACAACTTATCGCAGGCATTCTTGATGGCGTTGCCGGTCATCACCTGGGAGCGGCTGCCGCCCGCCGGCCCGCTGACCGGGGTGAGAGCGGTGTCGTTCTTCACCAGTTTGATCTGCTCCGGGCGAATCCCCAACGGGCGCAGTCCCTCGTGGGCCGTGCCAAGCGATCCCGCGTCTGCACCCTGGCCGTGATCCTCCCAACTGTCGTAAACGATGACGCCGGTGGGCGTCAGTTCGATGTCCGCCGCCGAACCGTCCGCGCCATCCAGGCCGCAGCCGTAGATGCCGATGGAGACGCCGACGCCGCGCTTGACCTCCGGCGTCGAGGCTGCCGCCGCGTGCTTCTTGGCGGCCTCGTAGGCCGGGCGGACGGCGTCAATCAGAGCGGGCAGGGTGTAAACCTCCGGGTCTTGCCCGGTGGGCGTTGTAGACCCCTGGCGGTAGACGTTCTTGTAGCGCAATTCCAGCGGATCCATTCCCATCTTCTCGGCCAGCTCGTCCATCAGGCTTTCCGAAGCCAGGAAGGCCTGCGGTGAACCGTAGGCGCGGAAGGCGGACCCCCAGGCGTGGTTGGTGCAGACCGTCCGGCCCAGGCCGCGGATGTTAGGGATGTTGTAGCCCGCGCCGATGTACTGCGCGCCGCGCAGCGTCAGCAGGTCGCCGAACTCGGAATACGGGCCGTGATCCACCGTCCAGTCGCTCTCCATCGCCAGCAACTTGCCGTCCTTGTCGGCGGCCAGCTTGAGGTCAACGAAGAACGGCGAGCGCTTGCCGGTGTAGGTGATGTGCTGCTTGTAGTCGTACTTGAGAACTACCGGGCGGCCGGTCGCCAGCGCGGCGACGCCGAGCAGCGCTTCCATCGTGGGGCTGAACTTGTAGCCGAAGGTGCCGCCGGCGTTGTTCTGCACGAGGCGCAGCTTACCCGGTTCGACGCCCAGGCCCGGCGCGATCATCGCGTGGTGCAGGTGGATGCCGATGGACTTGGAATGGATGGTCAGGCGGCCTTCTTCGTCGAAGTAGGCGAGGCCGACGTCCGGCTCGATGGTGAGGTGGGGCTGACGTTGCAGATAGTAGCGGCCTTCCACAACGTGCGCGGCCTGCTTCACAATGGGGGCGGTGTCCTCCCCTTTGACGATGGGCTGCTCGAAGTAGACGTTGGGCGTGCCGGGGTGGATTTCGATGGCGTCCTCGGCCATGGCGGCGGGCGCGCTCATGTAGGCGGGCAGGACTTCCAGGTCTACTTTGACCTTCTTGGCGGCGGCGCGGGCGTGTTCTTCCGTGTCGGCGCAGACGATGGCGATGGCGTCGCCGTACTGGAAGACCTTCTTATCGCAGAGGATGGGGCGATCCCAGCCGTCGCCCTTGTTGGTGGGGAAGGTGATCAGGCCGGTGATGCGGTTCTTGCCCTTCACATCCTTGGCGGTGACGACTTTGTAGACGCCGGGCATAGTCTCCGCTTCGGCCGTGTCAATGCCCAGGATGTTGGCGTGGGAAACTTCCGCCTGGACGAGCGCCAGTTGCAGCGTGCCCGGCGGCATCTTGAGGCCCATGTCGGCGCCGTAATCCCACGTCCCGGTGACTTTGGGGACGGCGGACGGGCGCGGGAGCTTACTCCCCCAGACTTTGCCATCGGCCGGCAGTTTGAAAGCCAGTTCCTGCATCGTCATCTCGCCGCGTAGCACGCGGGCGGCGTCCATCACGGCGTCCACGTAGGGCTTGTAGCCGTTGCAGCGGCAGACGTTGCGGTTCTTCTGGAACCAGTCGCGGACTTCCTTGCGGGTGGGGCTGCCGTTCTGATCGAGCAGCGCCTTGGCCGAGACGACGAAGCCGGGGGTGCAGAATCCGCACTGCGCCGCGCCGTGGGCGACGAACGCCAGTTGGATGGCGTGCATCGTATCCGGCGCGCCGACGCCCTCAACGGTGATGATGTGCGCCTCCTCCGGAACGCGCTTCATCTTGGTGATGCACGAGCGGATGAGCTTCCCGTCCATGATGACCGAGCACGCGCCGCACTGCCCGGCGCCACAGCCGACCTTCGTTCCGGTCAGCCCCAGTTGCTCCCGCAGCACCGAAGCCAACGATGCTTCGGGGTCTACGATGAGGGTCCTGGAAATTCCATTGACGACTAATTTCTTCTTCTGCATAAAGTGCCTCCTGTAAGAAATAGTGAATAGAGATTGGGATTCATCCCGGCAATCTCTACCTTAAAACCAGAGTGGATTGTCTTAGGGGTGATTTTTCGTTGCCGCGCTACGCGCGG
>DAOUGD010000261.1:0-37065 GCA_034429475.1 Anaerolineae bacterium | reverse complement strand
TACCGCCCGTCACCGCAAAACACCCTTTTTGCCGGCGGCTTTAGCCGCAAAACCTCCCCGGCGGGCGTGGCCTGACGAGAATGATAAAGCCCTGTTCTTTGGTTATACATCTATTGACGGAATGTCATTAGATGATATACTCTAGGCGGAGGTGAGCGACCTATGCAAAATCGTGGACGACGGTGTGGGGGCCGGGGGTGCGCCCGGCGGATGGGACAATTTCTGGATCCCACCCTGCTGCTGTTGCTCAAAACCGCCCCAGCGCACGGCTACACCCTCTTGGGGCGGATGGCCGAGTTCGGCCTGGACTTTCTCGACGCCACGGTGATCTACCGCGCTTTACGTGAGATGGAGGCGCATGGCTGGGTGACTTCGACCTGGGACGAATCCGAAACGCAAGGGCCGCCGCGCCGCGTCTATACCCTCACCCCCCTGGGCGCTGAAGTGTTGGCATGTTGCGTCGCCCAACTGGAAACCACCCAAGCCATCATTCAACACTTTTTTGAGCTGTATCAAGGAAGCGAATCCGCAGAGCCGCGGGTGAGCAGCTTTTCTGATCCTATTATTCCGTAAATCCTGTTATTTTAGAGGAGGCCTTTCCCATGCAAATCGTCATTCCGGCCAACGGCGCCGATTTGGACGCCCCCGCCAGCCCGGTTTTCGGGCGTTGTCAGACGTTCATTTTTGTTGACCCTGAGACATTAGACTTCACGGCCTTGCGCAACCCGGCGCTTGACGCGCCCGGCGGCGCGGGCGTGCAGGCTGCGCAAACCGTGGTGCAGCGCGGCGTGGCCGCCGTCATCGCGCCGAGCCTGGGACCGAACGCCTTCCGCGTTATCCAGGCGGCCGGCATCCCGATTTATCAACAACAAGGCGCGACCGTGCGTGACGTGATCAACGCCTTCAACGCCGGTCAATTGCCCCGCCTGGAAGCTCCCGGTGCCGACCACGTCGGACCCGGCGGCGGTCGCCATCGCGGACGCGATTGATTTCGGATTCGTCAGCTTCCGACTACCCGACTGATGACTACCCGACTACCGACTATCAAACTATTTACAGGAGACCTTTCAATGACTAAAATTGCACTCGCCGTATTAGACGCCAATGGCCTGGATGCCCAGGTCAGCCCGCACTTTGGGCGCTGTCCGTACTTCACCCTGGTCGAGGCCGAGGGACAGGAAGTGCGCGCCGTGGAAACTGTTGCTAATCCGCATTACCCCGACCATAATCCGGGCGAAATCCCCGCCTTCATCCACAGCCTGGGCGCGCAGGTGATGCTCGCCGGCGGGATGGGCGGTCGCGCCGTGGCTTTCTTCCAGCAGTACGGCATTGAGCCGGCGACCGGCGCAGCCGGTACGGTGCGCGAATCGCTCGCGCGCTACTTGGGGGGAGAATTGCAAGGCGCCGCGCCGTGCGCTGAAAGCGTGGCACACGGGCACGGGCATTGAAACTTGCGATTGCCAGCGGCAAGGGCGGCACCGGCAAGACGACCGTGGCCGTCAGCCTGGCCCTTAGTCTGGCCGCTGCCGCCCCCTTGTTTTTAGACTGCGACGTCGAAGAACCCAACGCCGCCTTGTTCCTGCGCCCGGAGTTGACCACGCGGCGCGCGGTGGGCGTGCTGATCCCCGTTGTGGACGCGGGACGCTGCATCGCCTGCGGGCGCTGCGCCGAAGTCTGCCAATATCACGCCATCACCGTCATCGGCAAACAAACGCTTGTTTTCCCCGAACTGTGCCACGGCTGCGGCAGTTGCACGCGCCAATGTCCGGCGGGGGCGATCCATGAGGAACTGAATGGGATGGGGATATTGGAGCAGGGCCACGCGGGGAGCGTGGCCTTTGCTCAGGGGACGCTCAACGTGGGCGAAGCGATGGCCGTGCCGGTGATCCGCCAGCTCAAACAGTGGGCGACCCCACCGGAGGTGGGCGACCGGCCCGTCATCCTCGACGCGCCGCCGGGCGCTTCGTGCCCCGTTGTCGAAACGCTGCGCGGTGCCGACGCCGTGCTGCTCGTCACCGAGCCGACGCCCTTCGGCCTGCACGATCTGCGGGTGGCCGTGCAGGTGGCCCGTGACGAACTCGGGTTGCCCGTCGCGGTCGTCGTCAACCGCGACGGCGTGGGCGACGCGGGTGTGGACGCCTACTGCGCCGCCGAAGGCTTGCCCATCCTGCTGCGTATCCCGCTGGATCGCGCCATCGCGGAAGGTATCGCCAACGGCGCTCCGCTCGTCGCCATTCAACCGGAATACCGTGCGCGTTTCGTGACGCTGTGGGAGCAATTGCAGGGATTGGGGACTGGGGATTAGGGATTGGGGGAGGGGATGCGAGCGCGGCTTTGGGTCATCGGACTGGTTATCTGGTTGGTGAGTTGTACAACGCGCACAACGCCGGCAATGCCTTCACCGATGGCTGCGGCTACAGAGCCGCCGATAGCCTCACCCACCACGACCATGACGCGCGTCCCTGCGCCCACCGCGACGCTTATGGTTGTGTCACCCACACTCGTCTTACCACCCACCGTGACGCCCCCCGCGACATTCACAGCGACGCCTGATCGTCAACCTATGGAGGTCAGAATGATGCTCACCATCACCGTCTTGTACGACAACGTGGCCCACGATCCGCGGTTGCAAACCGATTGGGGCTTTGCCTGTCTGATTGAGGGATTGGAACAACCGTTGCTCTTCGATACCGGCGGCAAGAGTGACATCTTGCTGCGGAACATGCACGCGCTGGGACTGGACCCGCAGGCGGTGCGCATCGTCGTCCTCTCGCACGCTCATGCCGATCACATCGGCGGGCTGGCCGGGTTTCTGGCCGAAAATCCTGACGTCACCGTTTACCTGCTCGCCTCCTTCCCCGCTGGGATCAAAGACACCGTTCGGCAGGCCGGCGCGACGTTGGTGGAAGTGACCGGGCCGCAAGCAATCGGCGTGGGGGCGCACACCACCGGCGAACTCGGCGACCAGATTCGGGAGCAGGCGTTGGGGCTGGAGACGCCGCGCGGGCTGGTGGTCATCACCGGCTGCGCGCATCCTGGCATCGCCACAATGGTGCGCCAGGCGCGGGCGACGGCGGCAGGCGACGTGATTCTGACGCTCGGCGGCTTCCATCTGCGCGACGCCAACGCTGCGTCCATCGCCGCCACGATTGCCGAGTTGCAAGAACTCGGCGTTCAACGCATCGCGCCGAGCCACTGCACGGGGGATGCGGCACGCCGCGCCTTTGCTGAAGCGTTCGGTGCGGATTACTTGGAGAGTGGCGTGGGGCAAGTCTTTGTCATCGCGGATACGGAATAATCCATACAGGACTTGCGCAAATGGGCGCACTTTTACCGCAGAGTAAGCCGAAAGCGCTGAGATTTGAGTGTTTCTCGGCGTACTCTGCGGTGCAAAAAGACCCTCGTTGCGTAAATCCTCCATGGTTATCAGCCCGACAGGAGATTTGATGAAACATGAAGAAATACCTGACCGCCTCACGTTTTCTCATCGGCACCCTGGTCATCTATCTTGTCCCTGTGCTGCTGGGCTGGGGACTGGGTGACTTGCCGGGCTTCTTCGCCGGCGCGCCGCGTGCGGGGTATGCTGTGGTGGTACTGGCGCTGGGGCTGGGCGGCTTGTACCAGGCGCTGACCACACCGGAGGGAATTCATGGGGGGAAGGAGGAAACCGGACAGCGTGTGGCGCGGCAAACCGTCGTCAAGATCGTGATCATTCTGGCGATGTATGCCGGGCTGGTTCTCTTGCCCTTCGCCAACCGCCGCAACCTGGGCGTGTGGAGCAGCGGTGAAGCCTTACGTTGGGTGGGACTGCTGAGTGTGGCGTCGGGTTTTGGCCTGGTGCTCTGGTCAGGTATTGCGTTGGGACGCTTTTACAGCGCGGACGTGACGCTGCAAAAAGACCACCGCCTGATCACCACCGGGCTGTACGGCGTCCTGCGCCATCCGCGCTACCTGGGCGTTCTGCTGACGATAGGGGGGATGGCGCTATTGTTTCGCTCGTGGGTGGGCCTGCTGGCCTTTATCCCTATGCTCGGCGTGATCCTGTTCCGCATCCACGACGAAGAGGTGCTATATTGCACCAAACCTTCGGCGCGGCGTGGGAAGCCTACTGCCGACGCTCCCGGCGCTTACTGCCCTATATTTACTAGCGCCTGCCCGCTTACTTCAGCGCCGTCACAATGGCGTTGACATTATATCGCATGTAGGCCAGATAGGTGGGCGCGTCGCCGTCGGCAGCGGTGAGCGAGCCGGTATAAATGAACACTAACTGCACGCCGGTATCTTCGGCCAACCGCTGCGCCAGTGCCGGATTGACCGTGTTGCCCACCAGGATCGCGGGGACATTGTAGGCGCGGATGGCGTCTTCGAGCGTCGCTAATTCTTGCGCGGAAGGCTGCGCCAGCGTGCTGTAGCCCGGCACGACCGCGCCCAACTGTTCCAGTCCATAATGCGCAGCGAAGTAGCCAAACAGTTGGTGATCCGTAACCAGCACCCGGCGCGTTTCTGGGATTTGCGCGATTTGTTCCACGATCCACGCATCCAGTGTGGTCAGTTCCGACTGGTAGGCGGCGGCATTGGCCTGATACGTTTTCACATTGGCGGCGTCCAACCGGCTCAACGTCTGCTCGATAGAGGGCACCCAGCGTTGCACATTCCGGGGCGAAATCCAGACGTGGGGATCCATATCGTGGTGATGCTCGCCTTCATGCGCATCCTCATGCTCTCCTTCGTGGGACTCGTCCTCATGGGCCGCGTCGGCAAACTCCAACAGCGTCAATCCCTCAGAGAGGTCAACCGTTTCGACCTGTTTGCCGGCGTTTTCCAATAACTCCATCAAGAACTCCTCCAGCCCCGCGCCGTTGATGAATACGACCTCCGCCGCGCTGATGGCCGCGACGTCGCGCGGCGCCGGCGAGAAGGCGTGTGGATCGCTGCCTACCGGCAGCAGTACCGTGAGTTCGATGGCGTCGCCGCCAATCTGCCGCACCACATCCCCCACGATGGTGGTGGTGGCGACGACCTTGAGCTTGCCTTCCGGCGTTGTCGCCCGCCCGCGACAGCCGGATAGGGCCGATACCATTACAACCACTGCTAAACCAAAGTAACCGATTTTCCGCAACATAATCAACCCCTTTTCTAATTGAAAATTTTTATCAATAAGATAGTTTAAAAAATGCGACACTTTCTACCGTATCGCACATACCCCGGGAGGCCGGGCCGACTACATCTCTTGACGCGCCTGGCAGTCGGGACACAACCCGCTTAACTCCAGCAGATGCCCCACAATCGTATAGCCGGTGCGCTGCCGCACCTCTGCGATCAGGTCGTCCAGCCCGTGGCACGGAAACTCGATCACGCGGCGGCACGCCTGGCAGATCACATAATGCCGGTCGGCGCCGGCGCTGGCGTAACTATGACAATGTTGCTCGCTGTGGACGCGCCGCGCCAGCCCCAACTCGGCGAGTAAGTCCAATGTGCGGTAGACCGTCACCAGCCCCAGGGTGGGACAGAGCGTTTTGCCCTGCCGGTAAATCTCCTCTGGACTGAGGCCCGCGTCGTTCTCCTGCAATACTTGCAGCACAGCCAGCCTCGGCTGGGTGAGCCGGTATCCCGCCTCGCGCAGCGCCTGGGTCATCCTGATCTGGGGTGTGTCTTTTGACATCATATCCCTTGTTGAAAAAAGTTTTCAATAAAGTAGCCGACATTCTAACACACTACCCGCGAATCGTCAAATGCTGTCAGAAACGCACTCTACTGCGTATTACGGCTTGACAAATCTCGAAATTAGTTGTATAATCAAACTGTTGGATAATCAAACTAATTTTGAAAAGGAGGAGGGATGACGCTTCCCGATAAAGCCTACCTTCAGATCAACCAGGCCTTGTTCAGCCTGACGCACGCTTATGAAGCCCGGATGGCTGCCGAGGCCAGCAGTGAGAACGACCTGAGCCTGGCCGATTGCTCGGTGCTGCTGGTGCTGCACCAGTTCGCGCCCACGACGGCAGCCCGCCTGGCCGAGATGATGGACATCAACCCCGGCACGATCTCGGTCTACGTGCAGCGGTTGGTGAAGAGAGGATTAGTGCAACGAGCACAGGACGCCGACGATTTGCGCACCTGGTGGCTGACGTTCACCGCCGCCGGCCAGCCGGTGGCTGCGGGGATCGTGGCGGGCGCGGCGGCCTATACCCGCGATTTCCTGACGGCCTTGGACGAAGAGGAACAGCAAACACTGCACCGGCTGCTGCTCAAGGCTTCCCACAGCCTGGGCTTTGACTGGCAATAAACGATGAATCCTATCACGACAACGCAACCGGTTCAAGGAGGGCAATTCGTCGTGTGGTTGGCCTCGCAGTACCATCCGATCAATTTCGCTTTCATGGCCCGGATTCGCGGGGACTTCACGCTCCAGCAGGCCCAACACGCGCTCGACAAACTGCGGATCAAATACCCTCCCCTATCTATGCGTGCGGTCAGGGAATCCGATGGGAATGTTCACTGGATTTCCGATCCGGCTTTGGAGTTTCCCGTGCGCAGTATCGCCGACGACCATGCGGAGCGGTGGATAGCCGAAGTCACGACTGAATTGTCCCAGGCTTTTGATCTGTTTACCCAACCTCCCCTCCGCTTTGTCCTGCTCCAGGGGGAGGAACTTTCAGAGGTCCTCTTTATCTGCCCCCATGTCCTGGCGGATGGTCTGTCGGTCGCCTATCTGGTACGTGATTTTTTGGCTTTTCTGGGCAACCCGGCGGCGGCGAGCGTCGCCATGCCGATTGTGTCGCCGATGAGTGCGTTAATTCCTGATTTTCCAGGGAAGCGCATGGCTATCCGGCGGGCAAAACTGAAGGCCGGGATATTAAAGCTCTTGCTGCGCCTCAGCGCAAAACCGGATAAGGCCAGGGAGAATGGAGTGAATGGCACGGCGGCGCAATATAAATTACATCCCTGGACGTTGACCGCAGAACAAACCGTCGCGCTGGCGGCGCGGAGTCGCGCCGAGGATACGACCGTCCATGCCGCCTTGTGTACTGCCTTCTTGCGCGCCTTTGGCGAATGGGGTGGAGATGGCTGGCGGCGCACTATCCAAAGCCCGGTCAACCTGCGCGAGCGCCTGCGTAGTCCGGTCGGCGAGTCCTTTGGACTGTTCGTCAACCTGGTGGAATTCCGCATCAACTGTATGCCCGAACGCCATTTTTGGGAGGTCGCCCGCGCCATCAAACAGGGCTTCACCCGGCGCAGCGTGGATGAACACATTTTCAACTCCTTGATCGAAGCCAACATCGCCATGCCCGTGCTGCGCGAAGTCCTCACCCCGCGCAGCGTGGCGCAAACCTTCATGGCGGTGAAGCATGATCTTTCGATCAGCAACCTAGGACGCCTGGATTTCCCGGTGCAATACGGCTCGATGCGCCTGGAAGCGCTCTTCGGTCCCATCCTCGGCGGCGACCCGGAGGATGTTGTGTTGGGGGTCGTCACCCTCGAAGGCAAAATGCACTTGAGCCTGTCCTTCACCGATTTGAAACTCAGTCCATCGCAGGCGGAACAGATCATCGCAATCGCCATGCGGGAGTTGGCCGGGGCTGCAAACTGGTAATCCTGCCCAGGTTGATTTTTTTTAGCAAAATAGTTGGGTTATCAAACTATCTATAAGGAGAGTTTCTCATGTCTACAGAATGGGATTCCAAATCCGCAAAAACGTATTGGCCGCGGCCGTTTTTTACGCTTTGGGGTAGTCAGGCGTTGGCGATGCTGACCAGCGAAGTGCTCCAGTTCGCCTTGATCTGGTGGTTGACCGCCGCCTTCAACTCGGCGACGGTGGTGGGGATGGCGACGATGACGGCGCTGCTCCCGCGCGCGCTGCTGGGGCCATTCATGGGCGCGCTGGTGGACCGGTGGAGTCGGCGGGCGGTGCTGCTTGCCAGCCACGGCGTTATCATTCTCTCACTGCTCGGCCTGGGGTATCTGTTCTGGACAGGAACCCCGCCGCTGGCCGTTGTTTACCTGATCATTCTGATCCGCGCGTGCGGCAAGAGCTTTCAGATGCCGGCCATGCTGGCTTCAACGGCCTTGATGGTGCCGGAGAAACATCTGGGGCGCATCGCCGGGCTGAATCAAATGCTCCAGGGCCTCATCCTCGTCGTCTCGCCGGCGTTGGGCGCTATGCTGGTTTACGCGTTGACGTTGCCGGCGATTGTCGCCATAGACATCGCCGGCGCGCTGCTGGCCGTTGCCGTCCTGCTCTTCGTGACGCTGCCCAATCCGCCGCGCGGCACGCCTCTGGTCGGCTGGCGGTCGCTGTGGGACGATGTGCGCGCCGGCGTGCGGTACATCTGGGAGTGGTCGGGCGCGCCGGAGATGCTCGGCATCTCCACCGTCATGAACTTCCTCTCCTCCCCGGCTTTCATGCTGACCTCCATCCTGGTCATCCGGCGTTTCGGCGGGGCAGAACGTGAGTTCGGCATCATCGGCGCGGCCATCGGCATCGGGATGATCTGCGGCGGGATGACTTTGAGCGTCTGGGGCGGCTTCCGCCGGCCGATGCAGACCTCGCTGGTGGGGATTCTGGGGATGGGGGGCGCGATTCTGGCCGCCGGATTGGCGCCGGTGTCCGCTTTCTGGCTGGCGGTGGGGGGCATGGCCGTCGGCGGCTTGATGATGCCGGTGTGCATGGCCCCCATCCAGGCGTTGGTGCAGAAAAGCGTGACGCCCACGATGCAGGGGCGGGTGCTGGCGCTGTTTGACAGCCTCTCGACCGCCATCGCGCCCGTGAGCGTCGCCCTCGCCGGGCCGGTATTCGACTCGTTGGGGCCGCAGGTCTGGTATGTCGGAGCCGGGGTGCTGGCGCTGCTCATCGGCGTGAAGGGATTCGCCACGTCGCGTGTTTTGAATTTGGGGACGCCGGCGTCCGCCACGGTGGACAGTGCTCCGCCGCACCCGGCTCCCATCACACCCTTGTAAGCATAAGCAACGCGCCCGGCGGCATCGTCCGGGCGCATTTGTCGAAAGTCAGGGTTATTGCATCAGCAACAGGCTGACTGCCATTACCGCCATCCCGCCGACCAGGCCGAAGATGCTGTCGTGGCCTTTGCCGTAGGCGCGGCTGGTGGGCAGCAATTCATCTATGCTGATGTAGACCATGATGCCGGCAATGGCGGCGAAGAGCACGCCCATCACCTGGGGCGGCATGACGCCGGCCGGTCCGCCGACCAGCAAGCGCAGCGCGCCGTAGGCGATCAGCGCGCCGACCGGTTCGGCCAGGCCGCTCAGGAACGAGTAGATGAACGCCCGGCGACGTTCGCCGGTGGCGTAATAGATGGGCACGGCCACGCTGACGCCTTCGGGGATGTTGTGCAGCGCGATGGCGATGGCGATGACCACGCCGACGCCTGGGTCGCGTAGTGCGGCCAGGAAGGTCGCCAGCCCCTCCGGGAAGTTGTGGATGCCGATCGCCAGCGCCGTGAACAGGCCGGTGCGCAACAGCGCGTGGTGTTGGGCGCACGGCGCGGATTCCGCCGGGTGCGTCTCCAGGCAGTCGGGGGAGGGCGGGTGAAGTTCGGCGGTCTCTTGCTCCGAGTGGACGGCGTGCGGGTTTTGCGCCGAGGGAATCAGGTTGTCAATCAGCCCAATGAAGAGCATACCGCCGAAAAAGGCCGCGACGTTGATCCAATTGCCCCACGGCGCGCCGTAGGCTATCAGGAGTTCCTCGGCGCCTTTGAAGAAAATCTCGACGAACGAGACATAGAGCATCACGCCGGCGGAAAAGCCGGTCGCCACCGACAGAAAGCGATAGTTGGTGCGCCGGGTCAGAAACACGAAAATGCTGCCTATGCCGGTCGCCAGTCCGGCAAAGAGCGTCAGTCCGAATGCGAGCCATACATTAGTGGTCATGGGGATGTCCTCTCCGAAAATAGTCTGGTAGTCGTTAATCGTCAGTCGTTAGTCGTCAGTCGCTTGGTCAGATAGTCAAAAACATGCCAGGGTTCTTCAGGGCTTTGAGCTACTGCCTAAAACAGCGGTTCGGTTCGTCGTGATTATACCGACAAAGCCGGTTTGCGGAAATTGAGCGTGTAGCACCACCCGTTCCCATAACTTCCGGCGGCTTCAAGTCCGGCGGCCTGCGCCCAGGCGGTAGTAGTCGCGCGGCGCGGATAGTCGGGATCGAGGAATTCTTCCGTCATCGAGACGACGCCGCCGGGTTTGAGCACGCGGTGAATCTCGCGCAGGGCGCGCACCGGATCGGGGATTTCGGGCAGCACGGTGATGAGGTAGGCGCGATCCACACTGGCGTCTTCCAACGGCAATTCATAGGCGCCGGCGACGTGGGTGTCCACGTGGGTCACACCGGCGGCTTGCACGCGCGCCTGCACCTGCGCGATCATCTTCGGCTGGATGTCCACGGCGATGACTTTGCCCGCCGGCCTCACGCGCTGCGCCGCCTCCAGGGTGAACGCGCCCGGCCCAGGGCCAAGCTCCAGCACCGTTTCGCCGGGTCGCAACCCCGCGTGGACGTGCGCAACGCGCTCGTCCCAACGGCGCAGGGGATTGTCCACGATCCAGCTCAGGGCAAACGGGCAGGGCACGCCAGCGCCTTTCTTCACAAAGCGCACGATAAACTTCAGGACAAACAGATAGCGTTATTTTACTCCTTCTAAAATAGTCGCATAGTCGTTAGTCTTGTAGTTGGAGCACCATTTTCGGGCTGCATGGTGGCGTTAGCACCGGCGTCTCCCTAACAGACAATCCAACCAATGCCGGTAGCCAACATATCACCACCAACCGAAATATCGCCGGGTTTGAGCGCAGTACGCCCGGTACGCTTTGGCGTAGTTCGAGGAGAGGAATTTCTCTTCACGGACGCTCCTATGGCTGACGTTGCGCCGCCGCGCGGCCTTTGGCGGTCAAAGTCCATCCTGTGAAGGAGGGCTGCCGCCCAATCGAGCACGCCGAGCAGGACTTGTGCGCGCTGCATCCGCCGCAACTCTGCCGGTTCTCGCCATCGGACGCCCCCAGAGGCGTCAGATAACCCTTCTGGGCCAGGTCTTCCAACATTCGTCCCAACAAGTCCTCACTGATCCCCAACTGTCGCGCCAAATCCGCCAGGTTGTAGAAGTCATGGTCGACCATTTTTTGCAGTATAGTCTTTAACATCGTTTCGCCTCTTTGGCCACAGAGGGCACAGAGAGCACAGAAAAAAATTCTCTGCGTCTCTGCATCTCTGCGTTGAAAAATTACCCCAATCCCAGCAACACGCCGCCCTGGAAGACGACCACCGCGACCAGCCAGGCCAACACCAGTTGCCCGACCACACTGACCCACGTCCACTTCGCGCCCAACTCCTGGCGCTCGGCGGCCACCGCGACCATACACGGCGTGTAGAGCAGCACGAAGAGCATGTACGCGAGCGCGGCCAGCGCGCCGTGGCCGTTGCTGGTGGCCTCAAAGTCGTCGCGGACGGCCAGCATCAGATCGGTCAGGTCTTCTTGCTCCTCACCCTCGAAGAGGTCAATGCCCACGATGAGCGGCAGCGACTTGAGCGTGTCCACCGTCGCGCCGACGAAGCTGCTGAGGACTTCGCCCACATCCTGGAAGAACGTCGTGGGTTCCGCCGCTTCTTCTGCGCCTTCCACCGCGTAGACCTGCGACAGCGTGCCCACGACGACCTCTTTGGCGACGAAGCCCGTCACCAACGCGCCGCCGGTGCGCCAGTTGCCGAAACCCGCCGGGCGGAAGACCGGCGCGATCGCCCCGGAGACCGCAGCGAACGCGCTGTGCTCCACGTCCGTCGCCGCGAAGGTTCCGCCGCCCACCGGGATCGCCAGCAGCAGCCAGATGATGACGCTGGTCGCTATGATCAGCCCCCACGCCTTGCGCACGAAGCCGCCGGTGCGTTCCCACATGTGGAACCAGATCGCCTTGAAGGTCGGCAGGCGATAGGGCGGCAATTCCATCACGAAGGGCGCTTGTTCCTTGCCCTTGAACACGGTATGTTTGAGGATCATGCCCAACACGATGGCGACGATGATACCGATAAGATACATCCAAAAAATCGCCGCGCCCGCGTTGTCGGGGAAGAAGATGGCAGCGAAGAGCGCGTAGACCGGCAAGCGCGCGCCGCAGCTCATAAACGGCACGAGTAGCCCCGTCAACACGCGGTCCTTCTCGTTTTCCAGCGTGCGCGTGGCGTAGAAGGCGGGCACGGTGCAGCCGAAGCCGACGATCATCGGCAGGAAGCTCTTGCCGTGCAGCCCCAGCGCGTGCATCAGGCGATCCATTACAAAAGCCGCGCGCGCCATGTAGCCGGAGTCTTCCAGCAGCGCCAGCGCCAGGTACAGCGACATCATCACCGGGACGAAAACCAGCACGCCGCCCACCCCCGCGATGATGCCGTCCACGAACAGGCTCTCGACCCACGTGCCGCTCAGCCCAAGCAGGCCCAGGAGAGCGACCACCCAATTCGTGATCGGCCCGCCGATGACGCCATCCACCCAATCCAGGAAAGGTCCGGCGACGTCGGTCGTCGCCTTGAACACGATCCACATCAGCGCCAGGAAGATGGGGATGCCCAGCACGCGATTGGTCACAATTTTGTCAATCCGGTCCGAAAGCGAGAGGCGTTCCTGCGCGGTGCGCTGCACCGTCTCCTTGACCAGCCCGTGAATCCAGCCGTAGCGCCGGTCGGCGATGATCGTGTCCATATCGTCGCCGTAAACAGCGCGCAGATGCTCGACGCAAGCGTCGGCCTTCTCCAACAGCGCCGCGTGACTGCCCCTGCCATGGAGCTTGCCCAAAATATCCTCGTCTTCCTCCAACAGCTTGAGCGCGAGCCAGCGCGAGCCGTAGCGCGCGGTCAAATCGTTGTCTTTTTCAATCAACGTTTGCAGCGTGACGATTTCATTTTCCACTTCCTGGCCGTAGTCAATCAGGCCGTGTTCCCGTGTGTAAGCCGCAGTATGTATCGTAGTCATTTTCTTTGTTTCTCCAAAAAATAGAAATCCAGCTCACGCAAAACCGCCAAGCGCGCTAAGTTTTTTCTCTTTGCGTCTTTGCGCCTTTGCGTGAAATTCTTATCCTTGCCGGCGGCCCAGGTTCATGATGATTTCTGGGATGAATTGAGCGCGGCGACGATGGCCTGGCTCAAGGCTTCCAATCCCTGCCCGTCGCGCGCAGTGGTGGGGACAACCGGGACGCCAAGCCCCTGCGCCAGCTTTTCCACGTTGATTTTTACCCCCTTCGACTCGGCAATATCGGCCATGTTCAGCGCGACAATCACCGGCGCGCCCATTTCGATAATTTGCACAACCAGATACAGATTCCGCTCCAGATTGGCGGAATCGGCCACCACCACCACCGCATCGGGCCGCGCGTCAATGATAAAATCGCGGGCAATAATTTCCTCCATCGAGAACGCCGTGAGGCTGTACGTCCCCGGCAAATCTACAATCGTGTACGTCTGGCCCCGATAGGTCCAGCTCCCTTCTTTCTTCTCCACCGTCTTCCCCGGCCAGTTCCCCACGTGCTGCCGCGCCCCGGTGAGCGCGTTGAACACCGTACTCTTCCCCACATTGGGGTTGCCGGCCAAAGCAATCGTTGCCGTCGTCATCGTTTCACTCCTTAAAATAGTCTAAAGTCCAAAGTCCAAAGTCCGAAGTCGGGTAGTCAGATAGTCAGACAGTCGCAATTCGTCTCTCCTAACTCCTAGCTCCTAACTCGCTACTCGCACGGCTCTACCATAATGTGGTGCGCCATGCCGCGCCCGATGGCGAGACGGGTGTCTTTCACGGCGATGATGAGCGGGCCGTGACCATTGCCCTGCACTACACGCAGGGGCATGTCCAGCGTCAGCCCCAAATCTGCCAATCGCTTGCGCATCTGCTGGCCACCGTGCAAGGCCACCAGCTTCACCGACTCACCCGGTTGCGCCATCGTCAGGGGCATCATAGAGCCTCCCCCGTCTCCACGTGAACAATCTGCGCCTCCGATTTACGCAGTGAGAGGCTGTAGCCGCGCACCTCGAACTCGATGGGATCGCCGAGCGGCGCGACGCGCTTGACGTGCACCTCCGCGCCGTTGACCAGCCCCATGTCCAGCATACGGCGGCGGACGACTTTATCGCCTTCCACCTTGCGCACCGTGCCCGCTTCGCCGGGCTTTAGATCGCTTAATTGTTTCAGCATTTTTGCCTCCGTTTTTTATGGTTAACTGGAATATAATGCCGTTAAATTATAAGGTATGCCTAAATATTATCACACTCTTGATTCTTGTCAAGCGAATTTATAAGGTATGCCTAAAGATAACGGCAGCTACCTTGACACCCATGACGCCGTGAATACAATAACGACTGATATCATCCTGAAAAGCGAGACGGCGTATGACGGTTTATATTCCCAAATCCTCTGCTCCGGTGATTGCCGTGATTGACGGTATGGGCGGCGGCATCGGCGCGCAGATTGTCACGCAGTTGCGGCAAGAATTGCCCTTAGACATCGAGATCATCGCGTTGGGCGCCAACGCCATCGCGACCCAGAAGATGATGCAGGCGCGGGCCAGCCGGGGCGCGAGCGGCGAGAACGCCATTCGCGTCTCGATTAACGAAGCCGATTTCATCCTGGCGCCCATTGGCGTCGTGATCCCCAATTCGATGATGGGCGAGATCACGCCGGATATTGCTATCGCTGTGGCCGGCGCGCGGGGGCGCAAGCTGTTGCTGCCCGTCAACCAACCGCACTTTGAACTTGTAGGCATTGAGTGGCAGGCTCTTACCAAACAAATCGGTGCCGCCATTGACCTCATCCGGCAGACGCTGCCCCAGGCGAATTGACAGCGTGACCGTTTGTGCTATAGTTGCGCTCGTTGGCATGAAGCCAACACCCGGTGTGATGAAAACGCCGCCCATCGGTCTGAAGGCCAGGGTTGGCGTTTTTTTGTGGCGTCAAGGAAGGAGTGACCATGTGTGAATCCAAAGTCTACATTGTGGACGAAACCGGCGCACACCAGGTGATGGACAACGTCACCGAAGTTCAAAGCGAGAACGGTGTCTACCTCCTGGTGAACCTGTTGGGTGAGCAAAAGCTCATTCGCGGGCGGGTGACGCAGATAAACTTCTTGGATCACACTGTCTATCTGGAGCGTATTCCAGAAGCCTCCCTGCCTATATCCAACTTGAAGTGATACCGTCTGACTGTTGTGATGCGGTTTCAATTTTTTTCCACCGCAGAGGACGCTGAGACCACAGAGAAAAGATAAAAAACTCAGCGTTCTGGGCGGTAAAATCCTTACTTCCGCCAGTGTTCTCATAGGGCCATGAAGGCAACCATCCGGCTTGAAGCCGGAACCTTCGTGGCCCTTTTTTGTGATTTGCAGATTTACTATTTTTGAAGGAGGCCCTATGTGTGACACTTGTGGTTGTGAAGACCATACCCATACGCATGACGTAACCACGCCGGCGGGCAAAATCCCGGTCATCCAAAACATTCTCAGCGCGAATGACCAGGCCGCGCAGCATAACCGGACGCACTTTGCCGAACTGGGGATGTTAGCGGTCAATATGATGTCCTCACCCGGCAGCGGAAAAACTACCTTATTGATGGCGACCATCGCCGCGCTCCGAGACAAATACCGGATTGGCGTGATCGAAGGCGACGTTGCATCGCAGATAGACGCTGAACGCATCGCCACGACCGGCGCGCCGGTCGTGCAAATCAACACCGGCGGCGGTTGTCACCTGGACGCGCCCCAAGTTCACAACGCACTTCACGCCCTGCCGGAGGGGCATCTCGACGCGATCTTCATCGAGAATGTGGGCAACCTTATCTGTCCCATAGCCTTCGATTTGGGGGAGACGCACCGGGTGGCCCTGCTCAGTGTGCCGGAGGGCGACGACAAACCCTACAAATACCCCGGCATCTTTGAAGCGGTAGACCTGGTGGTGGTGACCAAGTCGGATTTACTATCGGTGCTGAACTTTGACCTGGAGGCGTTCCAGGTTCTCGTCCACGGCCTGAATCCCAAAGCGCCGGTCATCACGCTTTCGGCCCAAACCGGCGCGGGGATGGCGGAGTGGCTGGCCTGGATAGCAGCGCAAAAGACGCGCATCTCGCCACAATGACAGCGACCGTGTCACCTAGGCATTTTCTCATCACCGGCGGCGCAGGCTTTCTGGGGATCAACTTGGCCCGCTACCTGCTGCGACGTGGGCACATGGTGACCTCCCTGGACATCGCCGATTTCACCTATCCCGACGTTAGTGATCAGGTGGCAGCCCTTCAGGGCGATTACGCGATATGAACACGGTCATGCGCGCTATGCAGGGCTGTGATATCGTGGTCCACGCGGCCGCCGCATTGCCGCTGTATTCGCCGGAAGATATCCGCACGACCAACGTGGCTGGCACGCGCAACGTCCTCGAAGCCGCCTACCAGCAGGGGATCGAGCGCGTCATCCACATTTCCAGCACCGCGGTTTACGGCATCCCCGACCATCATCCGCTGCTGGAAGAGGATCTGTTGGACGGCGTCGGCCCCTACGGCGAAACCAAAGTCCAGGCCGAGGCGCTTTGCCGCGAGTACCAGGCGCGGGGTATGTGTATCCCCATCCTGCGGCCCAAATCCTTCATCGGCCCGGAGCGGTTGGGGATCTTCTCTCTGCTGTACGAGTGGGCCAGAGAGGGGCGCAACTTCCCGATTCTGGGCCGGGGCGACAATCCTTATCAGTATCTCGACGTGGAGGATTTGTGCGACGCCATCTGGCAGTGCAGCCTCCTGCCACGCGACACAGTCAACGACACGTTCAACCTTGGGGCCAAAGCGTTTGGGACGCCCAAGACGGATTTCCAGGCCGTGCTGGATGCCGCCGGGCGCGGCAAGCGCGTCATTCCAATTCCAGAAGGGCCGGCCATTATAGTCCTGCGGCTGTTGGAAAAGCTGGGGATTTCACCGGTTTATCAGTGGGTCTACGAGACCGTCGGCAAAGAATCGTTTGTGTCCATCGCCAAGGCGGAAAAAGTCTTGAGTTTCAAGCCCCGGTATTCGAATCGGGAGGCGTTGCTCAGAAATTACCAATGGTATCTGGACAACCTGCAAAAATTTGGCAAAACCGCCGGCGTCACGCACCGTGTTCCCTGGCAGCAGGGGATTTTGAGGTTGGTGAAGCTGTTCTTCTGAGGACGAAGCATGAGTGTGACCAAAGCGTTGACTTTGTACGACCTGACCCGCCGGCGGCTGCGCGAGGCGCTGGCAGACCGACTGCCCGGCCAGGCCGATATCGAAACTATGCTCACCGCATATGCCTACTGGGTTTGCTCTGACGTTGACCAGCCGGGCGCCGAGTGGGAAGCCGCGTTACGCAAGTGTACTGAGTACGCCGTGCGCGACGCAGAACTGGAGATTGAGGCAGAACAGCGCGAATTCGCCCTGTTACGCCACACCCTGCCCAAAGGCCGCCCGATCCTGGATATAGGCGCGGGATGGGGACGCCTCGCCATACTGTATAATGAGTTGGACATGCGCGCAGTGTATGTCGAACCGTCAATGTTGGGCGTGCAATTGATGCGCCGCAGCCAGCTTGATCAAGTGGTGCGTGCGGTGGGTGAGGCGTTGCCCTTTCCTTCAGCCACATTCCCGACCGTTTTCATGGGGTGGGTCGTGCATCACCATACTTCCGGCCTGGATGCCAATGGACTGTTGCGCGAAACGGCGCGCGTGCTCACGACAAGGGGACTTCTATTCTCCATTGAGCCCATCCGGGCCAGCTTTGACATGACGCTATGGCAAGCGATGCTCTCACAACGCGGGGTTGACATTCGCGTGCGCGCGGTGAACGAGTATTTCCAGACACCCAATGCGCGCGGTGAGATAGAGCGCCACACATTAGTCATCGGAGAAAAAACATGAACAAAGCCAAGACACAAGAGCAACAAAATATGGATGAAATTCCTGCTTTATTGGCGCAGGTCATCGCCTTTCACGGTCACTACTGCCCCGGCGTGACCATTGGGTATCGCGCCGCGCTGATTGCAATGCGCGAGCTGGGCGTAGAACGCGCTCAAGATGAAGAACTCGTCGCCATTTGCGAGACTGACGCCTGTGGGGTGGATGCGGTGCAGGTCATCACCGGCTGCACACTGGGCAAAGGGAATTTGATCTTGCGCGATTGGGGTAAGCAGGTGTTCACCTTTGGCCGGCGCAGTGACGGCAAAATGCTGCGTGTCGCGCTGCGGTACGGCCTGGCGCCGGAAACGCCCGGCCAGACGCCGGAGCAGCGACGCCAGGCCATGTTCGAGCGGCTCCGGCATGGGGCAGATAAAGAACTGTACGACATCCGGTGGATTGATGCGCCGCTGCCGGAAAAGGCGCGCATCTTCAAAAGCGTGCGCTGCGCCCAGTGCGGCGAGAGCGTAATGGAAGCGCGCGCTCATTTACGCGATGGCCAGCCCGTGTGCCCTGAATGTTATGGCGAGACCTATACACGCGGGTGGTAAACGCCCGGCAAGATCAAAGGCTGGATGAGGTATGTACCGAGGGATAAGGTCACCGTCGGGCAACGGGACATCGGGGGAGGAGGGGCCACGTCACGCGCAGAGTGCGACTTCCACCATAATCTCCGCCGCCTCTTCCTTGCGCAGCGAAATCTGGTAGTCCTTCACCATAAATTCCAGGGGATCGCCCAGGGGGGCTTTGTGCTTGAGGCGAATTTCCGCGCTGGTGACGACGCCCATGTCCAGCAAGCGCTGTCGCAGCGCGCCTCGGCTGTTAAGGCGCACGACGACACCTACCTCGTCCTTTTGCAACTGACTCAAGGGGATCAGTTTGACGTAAGGCGCAGGGCCTTCCTCCGCGCACGCTGCCGCGGCAATTTCCAGTAAATCCTCGTGCGGCGTCACCAGAATTTGCGCCGCAATATCCTGGCTCACGCTGAGATGCCGGACGGCGCCTTCCCCACCCAGCGCCAACAGCCGCTCGCCGGACTCGGCGATGCTCAACACCGTCGTCGGCGTCCCCACTTGCAACCCTTGCTGGTGCAAGAAGTCGCGGATGGGCGCCGCCGCCGGCAATTCCGCCACATGCCCCACCCGCCCGGTTGCCAGCGCGGTCAGGGGCACGGCTACCGGATACGCTGCCTGCGTGTTGGCCGAGGGAATGGGTGCGCCGAGCGGCGTCACGCGCGGATTTCCCAGGAAATCGTCGAGGCGGTCGGTCACATCTTTGGGCGTGGCGTGCTCCAGCGCATCGGCGACCTCCGCCGCGCGGCCCGGCTCCAGGCCAAGTTTCTGCGCCAGGAACACTGTCCACAGGCCGCGCCGGCGCAGTACCGCCCGCCCGCGCCGCTCGCCCTCTTCCGTCAGCGTGACACCCTTGTAAGGGCGATACACCACTAGCCCTTGCTCTTGCAACTTCCGGCACATCTCGTTAACCGAGACGCTGGCAATGGAAAGCGCGTTCGCCAGCGCCGAAAGAGACACCGGTTCGTTTTTAGCGGCGCGCAGGTGTATAATCGTGGAAAGATACATTTCCAGGCTTTCACTCATACGCAGATTATCGTTAGCCTCTGGAAAGAGTCAAGAATTGGAGTCTTGATGAAACAACTGGTCATCCTCAGCGGCAAAGGCGGAACGGGCAAGACGACGGTAACGGCAGCGCTGGCGCATCTGGCGGCGCAGAGCCAGCGGGTGGTGTTGGCCGACGCGGACGTGGACGCGGCCAATCTGGGGCTGGTGCTCGCGCCCGTCACGCAGGAGACGCACGACTTCACCGGCGGCGCGGTGGCGGTGGTGGACGCGGCGCGCTGTGTCGCCTGCGGGCGCTGTGCCGAGGTCTGCCGCTTCGACGCGGTGCGCGCCGGCGACAGCTATCGCGTGGATCCGCTTGCCTGCGAGGGTTGCGCCGCCTGCGTCTACGAATGTCCGATAAGTGCGATTGAGATGCAGCCGCAGTGCGCCGGGCAGTGGTTTGTGGCGACCACGCGCTATGGGCCGCTCTACCACGCCCATCTTTTCGCCGGGCAGGAAAACTCCGGCAAGCTGGTCACACTGGTCAAGCAAATGGCGCGACTGCGCGCCTTCGACGATAACGCCGACCTGCTGCTGATTGACGGGCCGCCGGGCATCGGCTGCCCCGTCATTGCCGCGCTCTCCGGCGCCAACCTGGCCCTCATCGTCGCCGAGCCGACGGTCTCCGGGGCGCACGATTTGGAACGCATCCTGGGGCTGGCGGCGTATTTCAACACCCCGGCGGCAGTGCTCCTCAACAAGGCCGATCTCAGTCCGGCGCAGGCGGAGGCCATTGCGGCCTATTGCGCGGCGCAGGACATCCCACTGGTAGGACGCCTCCCTTATGATCCAACGGTGACAGAAGCCCTGGTGCGCGGCGAACCGGTGACGGCTACGGCCGGGCGGGTAAGCACAGTCCTTCAGGAAGTGTGGGCCAGATTACAGACCCATTGGCAACCGGTGGATACGCAATAAGAGGAAGACTCGATTTATCTACCTTTACTTTGCTCGACTTCCCATCCAAAATGTCTTCCAATCCCCCCGACACTTCACGAGCGCGAGCAATACATACAACGCCGCCGTCCAATTCCCCAAGACCATCATCAGCGTGACCCAGATGACGGCGGCGACCGGCGACTTTTCACGGTACACAATCCATAGCGAGAAAATGACGAAACCCACGTACAAATCCACCAGGGACACAATTCCCCACGGATGCGACGTGATCCATGCTCCCTCTGTGCCGAAGTCGCCGGCCACAAACGCATAGAGAATTACGCCGGTCATGGCGAGCAGACCGATGATGGCGATGATTTTGGCGATGTTCATAAAGCCTCCTGTTCCGTATTGCGTATTTCGTAGTGCGTGAGGCTGTCGCTCCTCACTCCTCACTCCTAACTCCTTACTTCTCCTTGCGCGGAAACCACGGAATAAACTCGCTCGTCCGCTCCGCATATTCTTTGTAGCCCGGCTTCGTTTCCTTCAGAGATTTCTCCAGCAGCGTCACACCAGAGACGCGCAGCAACGAGCCGGTCATCAGGATAGGGCTGAAAATCGTCCACCAGCCGCCTGCCGCCAGCGCGATAAGATAGTATGCCCACCATTGCGTCGCGTCGCCGAAGTAGTTGGGGTGCCGGGTGTACCGCCAGACGCCGGTATCCAGCACTTTGCCCTTGTTGGCCGGGTTCGCCTTGAACCGCGCCAACTGCCAGTCGCCGACGGCCTCGAAAAAGAAGCCGACGAGCCAGAGCAGAATGGCGAGGAAATCGAGCCAGGTGAGTTGCCTTGGCCGGACGCCGATTTGCGCGGCAAGCAGCGGGGCTGCCACGATCCACATAATGACGCCTTGCAGGAAAAATACCTTGAAGAAGCTTTGCCACCACCACGCCGCGCCGGCTTCTCTGCGCCACTTCTGATAGCGGAAATCCTCCGGCTTGCTCCAATTGCGGATGAGAATGTGCAGCGAGAGCCGCAGCCCCCACACGGTCACAATCCCACAGATCAGCGCTTTGCGCGTCGCCACACCGCCTGGCGTGAGTAAAAACGCTGCCCATGCCGTGATGACGAATCCCGTCCCCCAAAAAATGTCCACAATGCTGGAATTCTTTAGGGCCAGGCTGACCAGCCACAACGCCGTCATCAAGCCGAGGATGAGCAGCCCGAGCGTTAAGTAGATTTGTAAAAAATCCATAGAGGGTATTCCTTTCAAATGGCAAATAGCGAATAGCAAATCACAAAACCTTTGCGGCTTTGCGCCTTTGCGTGAAAAAATCAAAGTTACGCCGGCGCGCTGATGACTGCAAATCCCGCCGCGCCCGGCCCGATGTGTGCGCCGATGACCGGGGTAATGTCCATCGTCAGGATATCGCCTTCCGGCAAGAGCGCCGCCGCCTGTGCGCGTAATTCGGCGATGCGATCGGGAGCGTGGGTGTGGACGATGGCGACGCGCTCCAGTACTCCCGCTTCGCGCAGCATTTCGAGCACCCGTTGGAGGGCGCGCTCGCGCGTGCGGACGCGCTCCGAGCCGGGTTTGCCATGGTGCATTGTCAAAATTGGCTTGAGTTGCAGAAGTGAACCGAGGCCGGCCACGAAGCGGTTCATTCGCCCGCTGCGCCTTAGAAATTCCAATGTATCCAGCGCGGCGAAAACGCGCGTGCGTTGAATCTGGTCGTTGAGCGCCGCCAGGATGTCGGCGACGGAGCGTCCGGCGGCCGCCAATTTCGCCGCCGTCTCGACGAGAAAGCCGGTGCCCAGACTCAATTGCTGTCCATCCAGCACTGTGACCGCCACAGACGTGGTGTCCTGCGCCGCCGTGCGCGCCATATCAACGACCGCACTCAACGCTGCCGAGATGTGAATGGAAAATACGTGCGTTGCGCCTTCATCGGCAAAGGTGTTGTATATCGCGCGGAATTTCTGCGGAGACGGCACAGCCGTGGTGGGGTGGGTGGGGAAAGTTGGGAGTTGCTTGTAAAATTCCTCGCGCGTGATGTCAATGCCATCAAGAAATTCCTGTTTGCCCACGTTAATGTAGAGTGGCACGACGCCGATCCCGTACCGGGCAATCGTTTCGGCGGGCAAATCACACGTACTGTCGGTTACGATGCGAATAGTCATAGCAGTTCCTTAGAGGATCAAAATGACGCCCAACACCACTTCGATGGCGAGGCTGATCAGGTTGGATTGCGCGTAGGACTTGTCAAATAGGATGGAAAACGCACGCGCGGCGGCAATCGCCAGATAGCCAATGCCGAGCATCAGGTAGGCCGTGTCGCCCAGGAACAGCGGTGTAACGCCCAGAGCGATGAACAGCCCGCCGAAGATCGCCCGCATCTCCGATACGCCACGCGCGCCCTCGGCCTTCAATCCGATGAACCCATAGGCCGCCGAAGGCTTGACAAAAGCCAGCACTCCGGTCGCCGCAGTCGCCAACGCCGCGATAAGCTTCAAAATCATTTCTATAAGCATTTCCCCTCACATAAATTGCCCGCCGGACTAACCAATTGCCCGCTGACGCCCACAATGGGGAGGCAGCGGGCATCTGGATACCCAAAAAAGGGTCTACAAGAAGTTGTAGCTGTGAATCCTTTTCATTCCACACCGGATTCTATCAGCTTGAAAGCGTGCGCGATTATTTCTTCAACACCGCGTCCCACACCTGTTGTTCGGAAATCTTCCGGGTGCAGAAGAACCAGTCCTTGCAGACCATGTCCTCTTTGCCTTCCATGCGCGCCTGCGCCACCCCGCAAGACCCCGCCGGCGAGATGATCACGTCGTCGCCGGGCCGCCAATCAGCCGGCGTGGCGATAGTGAAGGCGTCGGCGGCTTGCAGCGCCACCACCACCCGGTACAGTTCGTCGAAATTCCGCCCCAGGCTCAGCGGGTAGTAGATGATGGTGCGGATGATCCCCTTCGGGTCAATCACGAACACAGCCCGCACCGCTTTGGTGGAGCTTTCGCCCGGCTGGATCATCCCGTACTTCTTGGCGACTTCCATCGTGATGTCCTCGATCAGGGGGAAGCGCACCTCCACGTTTTTCATCCCCTTGTACTCGATCTTCTCCTTGATGGTGCGCAGCCAGGCGATGTGGCTGTATAGCCCATCCACCGACAGCCCCACAAGTTTGCAGTTCACATCGGCGAACTTCTGCTCCAGCGTCGCAAACGTGATAAATTCCGACGTGCAGACCGGAGTGAAGTCGGCGGGGTGGCTGAACAGGATGACCCAGTGACCGGCGTACTGCTCCGGGAAGTTGATCTCGCCCTGAGTGGTCACGGCCTTGAACGCCGGGGCCTTGTCGCCGATACGCGGCATAGATACAGTGACTTGCTCTTCCATGTCAATCTCTCCTTTAATGATATAGGGGCGCCCTGAATTTTATCCGGTCGTTGCCGGCGCGGAGCAAAAACCGGTCATCAAAACCTAGACTATGTTCGATGGGGCTAACTGAGGACGGCGCATCCAGAACGCCGCGGCCAGCGTCAACGCGACCAAGCCGAATGTAATCCAGGTAGGAATGACCACGGCATTAACGGCAGCGTGCTTGACTCCAATGCCGGTCAGCGCCCACAGTAACACCAGCGCGTAGGCCACGTCGCGGTGGGTAAACGCCATCGCCGTCGCAATCCCCAGCACCGCCGCCAGCATGATCCCCATCCAGATTTCGGGAGCAATCCCAAAGCCGTTCCAATTCCAGTAATCCAGCAGCGACGTTATATTCGCCACCGTTGCCACCGTGATCCAGCCCAGGTAGATGCTGAAGGGTACACGCACGGCCCAAGTCTCGGCGGTGGACACTTTCGTTCGACCGATGCCGAGCCGCAGGTAGGTGAGGATGAGTGAAGCGAGCAGGACGAGCATAGCGATGACGGTCAGCGGGAACTGCTCGTAGTGCCAGAGGAAAATCCACGCGCTGTTCGCCAGCCCGCTGAGGGCAATCCACCAGCCGGTGGCCCTCAGGCGGGGATTCTCGCGTTGCGCGGGGAGCGCCTGGTAGATGGCGAAGGCGATCAACCCGAGGTAGATCACGCCCCAGATGGAAAACACGTACCCCGCCGGGACAAAGTAAACCTGGAAACGGTCGGAGATTTGCCCGGTGTTCAGGCCATTAAGCGGCAGAGCATTCGCCAGCCCGTTGACGACAAGCGTGACCAGGATGGTCAGAACGACTGCAATTTGGCGATGTTGGTCTTTCATAACATTCCTCTTCTTGTGATCTTAATCCTTCGTCAGCAGATTGAGCAGATTAAGCAGATTTCTATTGTCTGTCGTTCATAATCTGCTCAATCTGCTTAATCTGCTGATAGAAAAAGAAGGTCCCTTATGCCAGGAGCGCTTCAATGTCCGGCGCCATCGCTGCCGGTTCGACGTTTGGCTCAAACCGTTTTAAGACGTTTCCCTGTGCATCCACCAGGAATTTGGTGAAGTTCCACTTGACCGCCTTCATGCCCAACGCGCCGGGCGCTTCCTTCTTCAAGTATTCGTACAGCGGATGCGCGTCGGAGCCGTTCACGTCAATCTTGGAAAACATCGGGAAGGTCACACCGTAGTTCACCTGGCAGAAATTCTGAATTTCTGCGTTGTCGCCCGGCTCCTGCCCCATAAACTGGTTGCACGGGAACCCCAGGATTTCCAGGCCTCGGTCGTGGTACTTTTCGTAAAGTTCCTGCAATCCGGCATATTGCGGCGTAAACCCGCACTTGCTGGCCGTGTTGACGATCAGCAACACCTTGCCTTTGTAATCCGCCATGGATTTGGGCAGTCCCATCATCGTCGTTACCGTGAAATCGTAAATGTTCTCAGCCATTTCATCCTCCGTTAGAATAGAGATAGATTTAATTTTATTTCGTATTAAGTATCAATTTATAATAATTATAAATTAGGATGTGATTTTGTCAAGAGGGAAATTGCTACTTGACATCTTTATTGACTTATTTTATAATTATTATAAATTAGTAATCCATATAAGTGAGGTCGGCGATGCCATGCCTTGAAATGCTAATCGAATTGTTCCGCCAGAATGGGAGAAAAATCACACCCCAGCGCCGGTTGATCCTGGAGGTGCTGATCCAGCATAGCGAGCACCCCACGGCGGAGGAGATTTATCAACAGGTTGTGACCACCATGCCGGATGTATCGCGCGCGACGGTTTACAACACCCTGCGTGAATTGATGACGCTGGGCGGGGTGACAGAAGCGTTCGAGTCCGGTGAGGGAGGGGTGCGCTATGAGACAAACCCCGGAAACCATCATCACCTGTTTTGCACGCGCTGTTACAAGTTGGTAGACATCCATCACGATTTTGCCGAAGTTACACTGTCACCCGAAGAGTTGGCCGGCTATCAGATTGTAGGTCATCAAGTGACGTTCTACGGTCTTTGTCCTGACTGTCAGGAACGCGAGAAGAACGAGGTTTTATCATCGGAGACGTGAAACGTAAAACGTGATGTTATCATAAGGGCCGCCTCACGCTTCACGTTTCATAACCAGGAATCGCTCGAATTTTTCCCAGGAGAGAAATTATGTCACTCAGTCCCGAATTACGCGCCCAGGTGTTGCGCTATCAACGCGACGAAATCACCGGTCACCATATCTACCGGGAATTAGCCAAGACCATCAAGTCTCCCGAAAACCGGCAGATCATCGAAAAGATCGCCGCCGATGAGTTGGAGCACGCTAACCAATGGAAAGTCTACACCCAACAAGAAGTCTCGCCGGATCGTCTGAAGATCAGATTTTATTATCTGATCAGCCGGCTGCTCGGCTTCACGTTTGGGGTGAAACTGCTGGAGCGCGGCGAACACGATGCGCAGGATAACTACGAACTGCTGAGAAAAGAGATCGTGGAAGCCGAAGCTATCCAGCAAGAAGAACATGCCCACGAGGAAGCCCTGATTGCGATGCTGGACGAAGAAGCGCTGCGCTATGCCGGCTCAATGGTGCTCGGCTTAAACGACGCGCTGGTGGAGCTGACCGGCACGCTCGCTGGGCTGACGCTGGCCTTCCAGAACACGCGCCTGATCGCGTTGAGCGGCACCATCACCGGGATCGCCGCCGCGCTTTCGATGGGCGCGTCCGAATACCTGTCCACCAAATCCGAGGAAACGCAAAAGAATCCCCTCAAAGCCTCGCTCTACACCGGCGCGGCCTACATTGTGACGGTCATTCTGTTGATTCTGCCCTATCTGTTGCTTCAAAACTATTACGTCGCCCTCGCGGTGACGATGACGGTAGCGGTTGCCATCATCGCCGCTTTCAACTACTACATTGCTGTCGCCAAAGACGAGCCGTTCAAGTCGCGCTTTTTGGAAATGGCCGGCCTGAGCCTGGGCGTGGCGGCGTTGAGTTTCTTCGTCGGGTTGATCGTCCGCAACGTTTTTGGCGTCGAGATTTAGCAGGCGTGGATGAACCCTTCAACCCTGCGCACCGGATTTTTCATCGCCGCCGGCGTTCTCTCGGTGGGTCTGGGCGTGGTGGGAGTCTTCCTCCCCGTGTTGCCCACGACGCCGTTTTTGCTGTTGGCCGCCGCGTGCTTTGTGCGCAGTTCGCCTCGACTCTACCACTGGCTCATTCACCACCGCTGGTTTGGCGCCACGATCCGCAATTACCGCGACCATCACGGGATTACGCTGCGTGCAAAACTGTTTACGCTCATCGTGTTGTGGGGCGGCATCGGCGCTACGGTCATCTTTGCGGTGACAAACTGGTGGGTACGCGGCGCACTCGGTGTGATCGCCGTAGGTGTGACATCGCACCTGCTCTACTTGAAGACACTGCCGCCGGAGAGGTTGTCCTCCGGTCGAAATGCTGTAAAGGAGGTGATATCTAACGAATCTGAGCGCGGAGTTTAACGTTTCCTAATACCCAAAGCTGAGTTGTACCAACCCAAATCTCGAACGAAAGGAGAACAGAGATGAGTGAAGAAAGCAAGTGCCCCGTGACGGGCAAGTCCGCCAAACCGGCGATGCCCACGGCGAGCAAAGGCACATCGAATCAGGATTGGTGGCCGAACCAGTTGAACCTCAGAATTCTCCATCAACACTCGGCCAAGAGCAACCCGATGGGGGAAGATTTCAACTATGCTGAGGAATTCGCGCAACTGGACTATGCGGCGCTGAAGAAAGACCTCTACGCGCTGATGACCGATTCACAGGACTGGTGGCCGGCCGATTACGGCCACTATGGCGGGCTGTTCATCCGCATGGCCTGGCACAGCGCGGGCACCTACCGCATGGGCGATGGGCGCGGCGGCGCCGGCACCGGCAACCAGCGGTTTGCGCCCCTCAACAGTTGGCCCGACAACGCCAATCTCGACAAGGCGCGGCGGCTGCTCTGGCCGATCAAGCAGAAGTATGGCAAGAAAATCTCCTGGGCCGATCTGATGATCCTCGCCGGCAACTGCGCGTTGGAGTCTATGGGCTTCAAGACCTTCGGCTTCGGCGGCGGGCGCGTGGACATCTGGGAGCCGGAAGAGGACGTCTATTGGGGATCGGAAGCCGAGTGGCTGGGCGACAAGCGCTACTCCGGCGACCGCGACCTCGAAAACCCGCTGGCCGCCGTGCAGATGGGCCTGATCTACGTGAACCCCGAAGGCCCGAACGGCGTCCCCGACGCGGTGGCGTCCGCCCGCGACGTCCGCGAGACCTTCGCGCGCATGGCGATGAACGACGAGGAGACCGTGGCGCTCGTCGCCGGCGGGCACACGTTTGGCAAGACGCACGGCGCCGGCCCCGCCACCCACGTGGGCCGCGAGCCTGAGGCCGCCCCTGTCGAAGAGATGGGTCTGGGCTGGAAGAGCAGCTTCGGCACCGGCAAGGGCGATGACACGATCACCAGCGGCATCGAAGGCCCGTGGACGCCCAACCCCATTCAGTGGGACATGGGCTACTTCGATATGCTGTTCAACTACGACTGGAATCTGGTGAAAAGCCCCGCCGGCGCCTGGCAATGGGTGCCGGTCGGCGTGGATGAGTCGCACATGGCGCCGGCCGCGCACGATTCCTCCAAGCGCGTCACCACCATCATGACCACCGCCGACCTTGCCCTGCGGATGGATCCGGCGTATCGCAAGATCGCCAAGCGCTTCCACGAACACCCGGAGGAGTTTGCGGACGCCTTCGCCCGCGCGTGGTTCAAGCTGACTCACCGAGACATGGGACCGCGCGCGCGCTATCTCGGCCCGGAAGTTCCTGCCGAGGAGTTGATCTGGCAAGACCCGGTGCCCGCCGTGGATCACCCGCTGATTGACGCGCAGGACATCGCCACCCTCAAGGCCAAAATTCTGGCTGCGGGCCTGTCCATCTCGGAACTGGTCACGACCGCCTGGGCGTCGGCGTCCACGTTCCGCGGCTCCGACTATCGCGGCGGGGCGAACGGGGCGCGCATCCACCTGGCGCCGCAGAAGGATTGGCAGGTCAACCAGCCGGCGCAACTGGAAAAGGTGTTGGGCGTCCTCGAAGGCATCCAAAAGGACTTCAACGCGGCGCAATCTGGCGGGAAGAAAGTGTCGCTCGCCGATTTGATCGTCCTGGGCGGCTGCGCTGGGATCGAGCAGGCTGCGCAGAACGCCGGGCACGCCATCACCGTGCCCTTTACGCCGGGGCGCACGGATGCGTCGCAGGCGCAAACCGATGTGGCGTCCTTCGCCGTCCTCGAACCGGTGGCCGACGGCTTCCGCAACTTCCAAAAAGCCAAATACGCCGTCCGGCCGGAGGAATTGTTGGTGGATCGCGCGCAACTGCTGACGCTGACCGCGCCGGAGATGACGGTGCTGGTGGGCGGCCTGCGCGTCATGAACGTCAACTACGGGGGCGCGCCGCACGGCGTCTTCACCCACCGGCCGGGGACGCTCACCAACGACTTCTTCGTCAATCTGCTCGACATGGGCACGATGTGGCAGCCCCTCACCGAAGACGCCGACGTATTCGAGGGGCGGGATCGCGCCACGGGCGCGCGCAAGTGGACCGCCACCCGCGTGGACCTCATCTTCGGCTCGAACTCCCAACTGCGGGCCATCGCGGAAGTCTACGGCTGCGCGGACGGTCAGGAGAAATTCCTGCACGACTTTGTCGCCGCGTGGGATAAAGTGATGAACCTGGATAGGTTCGATCTCGCCTGATCCAGGCTCTCGTTGCCCCAGGTTGGGGCTGGCATAAGTCGCCATACGCTGAAAAGCACACAATACCGCCGGGCAAGAGGTTTCTTTTTGCCCGGCGGTATATTGATACAGGTATTCCCAGGTTGGATTGCCCTCTTGACACGTTTCTAATTCTATGTATAATATACAATATAGAATATTAAAGGAGAAGCATGTGACAACCCGACTGGTCATTTTAGGACTATTGCGCGACCGGCCGCTGTATGGCTACGAACTCAAGCACATCATCGAGGAGCACATGGGCGACTGGACGGCCATCGCCTTCGGCTCCATCTACTACGCGCTGGACAAACTGGCCGGCGAGGGCTTCGTCGAGCAGGTGGGCGTCGAGCAGGAGGGCGCGCGACCGGCGCGCACGGTCTACCAGATCACCGAGACGGGCCGCGCCGAGTTTCTACGCCTGCTGCGCGAAGTGTGGAGCGCGTTTGAGCGGCAATACTTCGCCATAGACGTGGCCTTGGCGTTTATGAATGCGCTGCCGGCGGAAGAGATCAAGCAGTATCTTCACCAGCGCATGACGATGCTGGAAGAGGTCTTGCAGCACATCCAGGAGCACCAGGCAGAGCAGATAGCGAACCCGGACGTTCCGGCGCAGGCGCGCGCGGTGTTTGAGCACTCGCGGCTGCACATGGAAGCGGAGTTGGCCTGGACGCGGGACGTGTTACAGCAGGTGGAACAGGGTGTCTACGTCTGACGCTCTTTTTTTAGCCAAAATTCAAGATTGTATATTCAAGGTTATATATAGGAGATTACGATGAAACGCATTCCAGAGAGTGAGGCTATTTCGGAAATGGCGGACGCGCGCCGCTTCAACGAGTTCATGGGGAGCAACCGCTTCCGGCAGCAAGAGTACCGCGAGTTGGCGCAACGGGTCGCTGCGCTGGGCGTTCCCGACGGCGGCAAGGTGCTGGACGTGGGGACGGGGACGGGCTTCGTCGCCATCGCCGTCGCTACGGCGCTGCGAGAGCGCGGCGTGCAGGTGGTGGGGCTGGATCTCTCGCCGGCGATGCTGTCGCTGGCGGCAGAGAACGCGCAGCGCGCCGGGTTGAACGGCGCCATCACGTGGCGCGAAGGGAACGCCTACGCGATGCCGTTTGCGGATGGCGAGTTCGACGTGGTGATGTCCAACGATTCGCTGCATCACTGGGAAAACCCGGTGCAAATCTTCAACGAGATCGCGCGTGTGGTGAAGCCGGAGGGTGTCTACTTCATTCACGATTCCCGGCGGCTGGAGCACTGGTGGCCGCGCTTGTTCGCCTGGGGCATCGGGCTGACAATTCCGCCGGACTTCCGGGTGCATTACTGGGGCTCGATTCATTCGTCGTACACGCCGGAGGAATTGGAAGTGTTGGTCGCGCGCTCGCGGCTGTGCGGGTGGCGCGTCGAGGCCGGGTTTATGGAAGTCGCAGTGGTGCGGGGAAACAATACGGAGGTTTAATCATGCCGAGATTGGTGAAGGGCGGCAAATGGACATACGGGTGGGTCATGGTAGGAGCCGAACGCAGGATCACCATCCCCCCGGATGCGTGGCGCAAGTACGGCTTTCGGGCGGGAGAGGCGGCGATCTTTGTGGCGGGAAGTCGCACGTCGGGCGGGTTCGCCATCAGTACACCGCAACTTACCGCCGAGAGCGACGCGAAGCGGGGCGGCGTTGGGCTGCGTGAACTGGGGCGCGGCGTGTTCGCTGATGGATGCATCGTGATCCCGCCGGGAATACCAGTGACGCCGGGCGCGCGCTTGCTGGCCGTGCTCGGCAGTGGCTATGGATTGAGCTTTATCGTGCGTGGGCCGATCTACGAGGAGGCCATGCGGCATCCTGAGTTGGAGCTATTTGGAGAGGGATAAGGACATAACGATTCTTTTGCTCCTGCTTGCCCGACAGCGCCGGCGGGCCAGACTCACTTGATCCCGTAGAGGATACCGGCTTTGCCGACCATGAAGGGCAGTTTCAGCGCGGCGGGGATGAAGTCGGAGGCGCTTGTGTCCAGGAAGCTCACCTCGGCAATCCCCCACCCTCTGAGCGTTTCCAGCAGGTCATCCACCTCGCCGTAGATCGCTTTGACCAGAAACAAGTCCTGGAAGGCAAAGCTCCCGCCCTTTTTGACGACCCGTAGGGCCTCTCTCACGACTTCGCGCTTATCCTGCGCATCGTACACCTCATGGAAGACAAAATTGCTGACCGCCGCATCAAAGCCGCCAGTCTCGAAGGGCAGGGCGGAGGCGCTGGCCTTCTGAAAGTCCGTCCGCGCGGCGACGCCAGCGGCCTCTGCGTTGCGCTCGCAGACCGCCTGTGAATAGTCCCATGCCGTGCCCCAGGTATCTATGCCGGTCACGCGCCCATCGGGGTGACGCTGGGCCAGGGCGATGGTCAGCGGGCCGTTGCCGCATCCGATGTCGAGCGCCTGGCCCTTGCCATCCCAAGCGAGGCGGTCCAGCGCCAGTTCCCAGAGCCGGGCCTGGATATTCCTGCCGCGCGGGGAGAAGGCGTGACGGGCGTACACAAAGTAGGCGCCGACCAGGAGGCACAGCACCGCTAGGATAATGAAGCCCGGCCAGACGAGCGTTAATCCCAGAAAGAGCATCCCCAGAAAAAGGGGGACGACGATGAATTTGGTGGATACCCAGTTGCTATACGTGAGCGTTGCATTTTGTTCTGTCATTTTCGATTCTCCTGTTACTTTTGAGCATAGTCTTTATCTCCTATCTTTGCGTTGCACGGATACCAGCACAAGCCCCAGGTCACGGACCTTGGCCAGGACACCGTGCAGCGCAGCCTGATCGAGCGGGCCGGAGAGGACGGTCTCACCGCCGGCTTCCTGGCGGATGGTCAGTCCTTCGAACCAGTCGGCCCACCCGACTGTCAGGTGTCCCTCGACGCGGATCTCATAGTGCGGTTGTTGCATCTTGGCCTCTCCCTCAAGGGGCATGCAAAATCTCGCCTCTTTCACTGTCAGTATAGCGGAAAGAGGCGAGATTGTCGCCACACAAAAGGGTCATTTTGCGAAAAGGGGGAAATGACTCGAAAGTGTTATTCGTGGGAAGTGGGGAGCAGGCCGAGTTCACGCGCCCGCGCGATGGCCTGCGTGCGACTTTTTACATTCAGTTTGCCGTAGATGCTGCTGGTGTGCCGTTTGACCGTGTTCAGCGCAATGACGAGTTTCTCGGCGATGTCTTCGTTGGAAAGACCCTGGCTGATGCAGTGCAGGACGTCAAGTTCGCGGGGAGTGAGAGGGTCGGGGAGTGTGGGGGCGTGGGAGTGTGGGAGTATATCTCCCATACTCCCATACTCCCACACTTCGAAAGCGGCGAGTAACTTGCCCACGTATTCCGCCTGGATACCCCGCGCCGCTGCTTCGCGCAACAGGGCTGCCATCGGCGCGCCTTCGTTGAGGTAAACGCGCACGAAGCCTTCCGGCTCGGCCAGCGTCAGTGAGCGTTCCAGCGCGACCAGCGCGGCGGGTGTGTCACCCAGGGCATGCAGCGCCAGCGCTTTGAGGGCGCAGAGTTCGATCACGCGCAGGAAGGCGCCGGCGACCTCGGCGGGAGTGAGGAGTGGCGCCAGCGCGGCCAGTGCGGCTTCTGCCTTGCCCTGGGCCAGGGACGCGCGCGCCAGTAGCGTTTGCAGGGTTCCGACAAAGGCGACAGGGAGTTGTTGACCACGCTCATCAGCTGCAACAGCAGCCTTGATCTCCTCCACCCAACGCACAGCTTTGTCGGGGGCTCCTGCCTGCAAGTTCAGACGCGCTTGCTGTGTGGCCAGTCGGAAGTTGACCAGCGAGCGATCACCCTCCATAGAACTAAACTCGCGGGCCTTATCCAACGCTTCCCAGGCGCCGTCAATGTTGCCTTTGGCCTGGAAAAGGCGGGATTGGGCGGTGTGAGCCTCGCTCAGTGTTTGGGTGATGCCCCACTCGCGGCACAGCGCCAGCGCCTGATCCAGCAGGCTGGCGGCCTCTTGCAGGTCATTCCATTCAATGTGAATCCCGGCCAGTTCGACGTAGCCCGTTGCCCCTAGAGGAGCCTGCGCCGCGTTCTGCGCCGCCAGGTTAATCACCTGCCGGCAGGATTGAGCCGACGCCCGCAGGCGTCCCTGGTGATAGTACGCCAATGCCAGCCCTTCGGTCGCCTGTGCGGCCAGGAAGCCATGACCATCCGCCAAAGCCAGCCCGCGCGCCTGGCCGCACACCTGGATAGCTGCTGCAATCTTGTCGTCCAAGTTGTACATAAAGCCCTGCGCGATCATGTCAATGGTGTCCAGCAAACGGGTCAATGCGTGACGCAGCGCATCGTTCTCCGGCGACTGCGGCAGGGTTGCCAACGTCTGACGGCAATCTCCAAGGGCGTGCTGGGCGGCGTCGAGATGGCCGTTCATGAACAACGCCCAGGCGCGATAGACTTGCAGGCGGGGATGGGCGCGTTGGGCCTCTTGCGGCAGCACATCCACCCAACGCAGCAGCGTCGTCAGCCGGGCGTCGAGCAGGCTGGCCGTGGCGGCCTGTTCGGCAATCACAGCGATACGCGCAAAGTCGCCGGCCGCTTGTGCGTGCTTGACGGCCGGCTCAAGCAGACCGTTTTCCTCATACCATTGGCTCGCGCGGCGGTGCAGTGCATTGACCTGATCGGGCGACGTGGCTTGTTTCAGGCGCTTGCGCAGCAGGTCGCCGAACAAATGGTGGTAGCGATACCAGCGCCGCTCGTCGTCCAGGGGGATGGTGAAGAGGTTGGCCTGCCGTAGTTGCGCCAGCATCTCCGTCCCGTTCGGCTCCCCCGTCAGGGCGTCACACAGCGGCGCGCACAGCCGGTCGAGGACGGACGTCTGGAGCAGGAAGCGCTGCACCGGCTGCGGTTGGCGGCTTAGAACCTCCTCAATCAAATAATCAAGGATATAGTGGTGGCTGCCGGTGAACGTTTCAACGAAGGTGTGCGTGTCCTCACAGCCTTGCAACGACAGCGCCGCCAGGTTGAGGCCCGCGATCCAGCCTTCGGTGCGGGTTTCAAGTGCAGCGACGTCCTCTGACCGCAGGGCCAGTCCCATCACGCGGTTCAGGAACAGGGCCGTCTCTTCGACCGTGAAGCGCAGGTCAGCGGCGCGCAGTTCGGTGAGCTGCCCGCGAGCGCGCAGCCGGGCTAGGGGCAGGGACGGGTCGACGCGGGTGGCGATGACCAGGTGTAACTGGCGCGGCAAGTGGTCAAGGAGAAAAGCGACACCCTCGTGAATGGCGCATTCGCTGATCAGGTGATAATCGTCCAGAACGAGGGCGATGGGTTCAGAAAGCGCGGCGGCTTCATTGAGCAGCGTGGCGAGGATGACGCGGGCGGGGGGCGGCTGCGGCCCCTGGAGCATAGGCAGCACCGTCTGACCCAACGGCGGGCAGACCGTTTGGAGGGCGGCGACGACGTAGGCCCAGAAACGGGCGGGGTCGTTGTCGTCTTCGTCGAGGGAAAGCCAGGCGAATCCGAGGGTGTGGGCTGCTGCCCATGCGCCGAGCAGCGTCGTCTTGCCGGAGCCGGCGGAGGCGGAGATGAGAGTCAACCGATGGCCTAGGCGCAATCCTGCATCCAGCCGCGCGATCAAGTGGGGACGCGGTACTATGGCGCGGCGCGGCGGCGGGAGGTAGAGTTTGGTGGTCAGTAATGGTGCGGACATTCTGTTGCAATCTTACCATAGTTCTTCCTGCCCCTCAACTCCGGGGGCCGACCAGGAGCTTCCCCATTGAGGGGCGGGCTGCTTACCAACCCAGCATCTTACGCAGCGCCCGCGCCTGCGCCCGGCTCAACGCGACTTCTTCGCCGGTGGTCAGGCGCAGTTTGTGGCTGCCCTTGAACCAGGGTTCGATCTCCTTCACCCGGTCGAGGTTGACGATGGCGGAGCGGTGGGCGCGGAAGAAGCGGGTGGGGTCGAGCCGCGTCTCCAGCTCGGCCAGCGCGCGTTGAACGGGATAGGGTTTGCCGCCAACATGCACGAAAATCTGCTCGTTTTCGACGTTGATCCAATCTACCTCGTCCACATTCAACACACGGAGGTGATCCCGGTCGCGCACGGCCAGCCGGGTCAGGTAATGGCGGCTGTATGGCTGGATGAGACGCGCTGCACTGGCTGTGGGGCGTGTGGCGCGACCGGTGGTAAAGGCGACTGGTTTGTAACAGCGACGTTTGGTCGCTGATTTTCCATCAACACAGGAGGTGATGAAATGAGACGTGGCGCAGGACGTGGTAGTGGTCGGGGCGGCGGCGCCGGCCGGGGACGCGGGCAAGGCCCGGGGCGCATGAGCGAGATGGCTGCCGGGCCGGGCGGCGATTGCGTCTGCCCGGCGTGCGGCCATCGCGAGCCGCATGTCGCCGGGCAGACTTGCACGGAGAAGCAGTGCCCGAAGTGTGGCGTGCGAATGATTCGGGAGTAAAATCCCCTTACAACTCGCCCTTGCCGCCGGCAAGGGCAAATCTGACGGATGACGGCGACCGTGAGTTTGGTGTTGAACCTGACCCGTTCGCCGTCTTCCCATTTTTCCTTGAAGGTGATGGAAAAGATCGAATGCGTACTTATCTGGATTGTTATCCCTGTTTTCTACGCCAGGCTTTGAGTGCGGCGCGGCGCGTGGGGGCGGATGAAGCCCAACAACACGCCATCATGGGCCAGACGTTGACCCTGCTGCAAACGCTTCCGCCCGGCAAGACTCCACCGGAAATCGGCTACGCCGTCCATCGCATCGTGCGCGAGCGGATGGCCCACGACGATCCCTATCGCGCCCTCAAAGACCACAGCACCCGCGCCGCCCTCGCGCTTTATCCCCGCCTCAAGGCGCTGGTGGCGGAAAGCGCCAATCCGCTGGAAACGGCGGTGCGTGTGAGCATCGCCGGCAACATCATTGACTTTGCGCTATCCGACGAACTGGCTGACCTCTGGGCAACAGTGGAGCGCGTGCTGACCGCGCCTTTTGCCGTTGACGACCTGGCGGCCCTACGCGCCGCGCTGGATACCGCCGACCGCGTGTTGTATCTGGCCGATAACGCTGGGGAGACGGTCTTCGACCGTGTGTTGATCGAGGCGCTGCTGCTGCCGGTCACGTACTGCGTCAAGGGCGGCCCGACGCTCAACGACGCGACGCGCGAGGATGCACTGGCGGCGGGACTGGAAACATGCGCGGACCTTATGGATAATGGCTCCGACGCGCCAGGCACAATCCTGAGCCTGTGCTCGGAGGAGTTCCGCCAGATGTATGCCGCCGCGCCGTTGATCATCGTCAAAGGGCAGGCCAACTACGAGACGCTGAGCACAGCGGGGCCGCGCGTTTTCTGTCTCTTGCAGGTGAAATGCGCTGTCATTGGGCGCGATTTGGGTGCGCCGGTGGGCAGCGTGGTAGCGCGGCAAAGTTGCATATAACGACCGCGCAGACAACCAGCATCGCCGCCGGTCTGATGACCGGC
>DAOUGD010000260.1:0-8662 GCA_034429475.1 Anaerolineae bacterium | reverse complement strand
GGGCGCATCAATCGGGCCTAGCGCTTCTTCCAGGGCCGGGGGCAGGGGCGGCGGCTCCGGGAACTTTTCCAACTCGGTGTCGGGTTCTTCTAAATCATCTGGATAAGTATATTCTTCCGTCATAGGTCTCTCCTTCAAATCATGGAATCATACGCAGCAAAGCTGATAAAATACTTAGGCCAAGTTGTTCAACCAGGGTGTCCCCATAAAACCAGAGGAAAGCCAGAACCGCGCAGCAACAACAAAAAACGAGAACGGCCAGGATAACGATGACAATGATCAAAGTCCGATTAGTGCTGCCTGTGGATTCATTGCCGTAATTCGTGTGCGACGATTCCGGCGTACTGTAGTAATCTTGCGTCATAAAACCTCCTTCAAAATAGTCTGGTAGTCGTCAGTCTTGTAGTCAGATAGTCAAAAACCTTAGCGATCTTGGCGGCTTTGCGTGAGGTTTTCCTTAACGGGCGCGTTCCTCGGCGCGATGGCGACGCCAGCGCATAAACAGGACGATCAGAGTAATCAGCAGCAGACACCACAGGATGATGAGATAAGGGAAAATGATGGCGATAAACGAGGTTACGGCGGAGACGATGTCTTCAATAACGCTGACGATGGGGTTGGCCGTTCCGGCAGTCGTCATCGTCAACACCGGACGCGCCCCGGATTTGACCGCGTGGACGCTGCCGGCCAGAATCAGGCCGCAGCCGAGCGCCAGCACGGGGTGCATGTGGATGCTGGATTGCGTCGTGGCGGCAAACACAATCGCGCCGGCGGTGGGACGAATCAACGTCTGGATCACGTCGTTCACCGTATCCACCGCGGGAATTTTGTCCGCCAGCTCCTCAATCGCCAGCAACACGATCAGCAATCCAATAATCCACCAGTTGGTGATATAAGACCACGGCTCTTCCAATTTCACGAGGGACGTAAACCGCGCCAACAGCGCCAGGGTTAACATGGGGATATAAGCGTTAAGTCCCGACGATGTGGACAGCCCAAACGCGGAAGCCAAATCCAACAATCCCTGAATCATCGCCTGCTCCTTTCCTGAAGTAATCCCATTATATGAACGTTACGAAAAATAAGCAACCGGGTTGCGGAGCCTATTTTCTGTCAGCAGATTTAGCAGATTAAGCAGATTTTTTAAATTCTAATCTGCTAAATCTGCTTAATCTGCTGATAAAAAAGCTCAGCCGAAGATCAGGACCAGAATGACGACGACGAGGATGCCGGGCAGCAGATTGAGCGTCTTGATCGCTTTGATTTCCAACAGATTCAGGCCGATGCCCAGGATCAGCGCGCCGCCCACCGCCGTCATCTGGTTGATGATGGTCTCGGAGAAAAACGCCTGAAACTGGCCCGCCAGCAGCGTCAAACTGGCCTGGACGAGGAACAGCGGCAGCGCCGAAAACAACACGCCCACGCCATAGACTGACGCCAGCGCCATCGAGGTGAAGCCGTCCAAGATGGCTTTGGTCAGAATCAAAGTGCGATCCCCGCTAAGGCCCTCGTTGATCGCGCCCACAAACGTCATCGAGCCGACGCAGAAGATCAGGAAGGCCGTGACCAATCCCTCCGTGAAACGCGCTTCCCCGACCTTAATCTTCGCCTTGAGCGCGTTGCCCCAGCCTTCCAGCCGTGCATCCAGGTGGATCAATTCACCGACGATGCCGCCGAGGATCAGGCTGAAAATGACCTCCAAAAAGTGCTTGGCCTCGTGGATGTTGAGCGCCATCTGCATCCCCAACACCAACGTCGCCAGCCCCACCCCCTGGAAGATGATGGCCTTGATGTTTTCCGGGAACTTCTTGCGCAGCGTCAACCCAATCAGGCTGCCGATAATGACCGTAGCTGTATTGACAAGAGTACCAATAGGCATATTTCCTCACTTTTCTATCAGCAGATTAAGCAGATTGAGCAGATTAAATTAAAAAAAATCTGCTTAATCTGCTCAATCTGCTGACAAATTTTCCTTATTTTCACTCAATCAACGCCAGATTGATGCGCCCGCGCTTCACGTCCACGTCCACCACTTCCACCTCGACCACGTTGCCCACCGCCACCTTGTCGTGCGGGTTGCGGACGAAGCCCGTCCCCATGCGGCTGATGTGGATGAGGCCGTCGCGCTTGACGCCGATGTCCACGAACGCGCCGAAGTCCACGACGTTGCGCACCGTGCCCTTGAGCCGCATCGCCGGGCGCAGGTCTTCGATGCTCAACACGTCGCTGCGGAGCATTGGCCCGGCGAGGTCGTCGCGCGGATCGCGACCGGGGCGGGCCAGCGCATCCAGGATATCGTTGAGCGTGGGAACGCCGACGCCCACTTCCGCCGCCAGTTCGGCCAGGTTGGTGCGGCGCAGTTGAGCGATGGCCTGCGGCAGATCGCGGTGTCCCAGCGGCAGGCCCAGCCGCGTTAAGACCGCCCGCGCCGCCGGGTAACTTTCCGGGTGGATGGGGGTGTTGTCGAGCGGTTCCTCGCTGCCGGGGATGCGCAGGAAGCCGGCCGCCTGCTGGAACGTCTTGGGGCCGACGCCCGGCACGCCGCGCAGATCGGCGCGGCTGGTGAACGCGCCCTGCGCGTCGCGGTGCGCCACGATGGTTTCGGCCAGCTTCGGCCCGATGCCGGAGATGTACTGTAGCAGCGCGGGCGACGCCGTGTTGAGGTCCGCGCCGACGGTGTTGACGGTGGACTCGACCACCGTGTCCAGCGTCTCGCCCAGCGACTTCTGGTTGACGTCGTGCTGGTACAGGCCGACGCCGATGGCCTTCGGCTCGATCTTGACCAGTTCGGCCAGGGGGTCTTGCAGCCGCCGCGCAATAGAGACCGCGCCGCGCAGCGACACGTCCAGGTCGGGCAATTCCTGCCGCGCCAGCTTCGACGCGGAGTACACAGACGCCCCGGCCTCGTTGACGATGGCGTACTTCACCGGCAATTTCGCTTCGCCGATGACTTCCGCCACCAGCGCCTCGGTCTCTCGTCCGGCCGTCCCGTTTCCGATGTCAATGACAGTGACGCAGTACTTCTTCACCAGGCGCTGCAACTGCGTCTTGGCCTGTTCTTTATCCCGGTCAGGGTAGATGACGTCGGTGTCCAGCACCTTGCCGGTCGCGTTGATGACGGCGATTTTGCAGCCGGTGCGGTAGCCAGGGTCAATCCCCAGGACGGTCTGCCCGCGCAGCGGCGGCTGGAGCAGCAGGGCGCGCATGTTGGTGGCGAAGACGCCAATGGCGTGGGCGTCGGCCTGGTCGGTGAGCTGGCGGCGCATCTCGCGTTCGATGGCGGGGAGCAGCAGCCGTTGGTAGCCATCCTTGCGCGCTGCGAGAAGATCGTCGGCCAGCGGGCTGCCCATGTCCACCGGGAAGCGCTGCGCCACCGCGCCCAGCCCCTCGGCCTCCGGCGCCTCCATCTGGATTTTGAGGACGCCCTCGCTTTCCGCCCGGTTGATCGCCAGGATTTGGTGCGGCTTCATCCCCCGGAAATCGCCGAAAAAGTTGTAGTACATTTCATAGACGCCGTCCGGGTCTTTGCTCTGGTCGGCGACGGCCATTTTGAGCGTGCCGTGGCGCTGCACCAGCGAGCGCATCGCCGCGCGCACGTCGGGGTCGTCGGCGATCCGTTCGGCCACGATATCGCGCGCGCCCGCGAACGCCTCTTCCAGCGAGGGCACGTCTTCCTTCAAGAAGGGCTGCCCCAGCGCGTCGCGGTCGCCGTCCAACGTCTGCTTGAGGATCAAATCGGCCAGCGGTTGCAGGCCCTTGGCGCGGGCGAGGGTGGCGCGGGTCTGCCGCTTGGGTTTGTACGGCAGGTACAGGTCTTCCAGCCGTTGCAGCGTGTCCGCGCCCCGGACGTCGGCTTCCAGCTCCGGCGTCAGCACGCCCTGTTCCGTCAGGCTGTTGAGGATAGTCTCGCGGCGCTCCTCCATGTTACGGCGATAGCGCAGCCGCTCCTCAATCTGGCGCAGTTGATCCTCGTCCAGCGAGCCGGTCACTTCCTTGCGGTAGCGGGCCACGAAGGGAATCGTGTTCCCCTCATCCAAAAGCTGCGCGGCGGGCGCTACCCGCCTCAATTCCAGCGCCAAATCTTGGGCGACGGCGGTGATAATTGTTTGTGGGTCCATAAGTTCCTCTACAAATGCTCAACGGATTCAACGGATTCAACGGAAAATTAATCCGTTAAAATCCGTTCAATCCGTTGAGAAGATTTTTTTGACTGTTCACGGCTCCGCCGTTGCCTCTACCACGGCGTTGACCACGGCGTCGGCGGTGATACCCTCCGCTTCGGCCTCGTAGGTGCGGATGAGGCGGTGGCGCAGGGCGGCGGGGGCGACGGCGCGCACGTCTTCCAGGGCGACGTTGTAACGTCCGGCCAGCAGCGCGGCGACTTTCGCGCCCAGGATGAGGGCCTGCGCGCCGCGCGGACTCGCGCCGTAGCGGACGGCCCGCCGCACCAGGTCGGGGGCCTGCGGCGCGTCCGGGTGGGTGGCGACGATGAGGGCGGCGACGTAGGCGGTCACCGGCGTGGCGACGGGCACGCCGCGCACCAGGGCTTGCAGCGCCAGCACCGTCTCCCGGTCGGCGATGGGGGTTGGCGTCGGGGTGGCTGTGCCGGTGGTGCGCGCCATAATCTCCACCAGGTCCTCGGCGGAAGGATAGCCCACGTTGATTTTGAACAGGAAGCGGTCGAGCTGCGCCTCCGGCAGGGGGTACGTGCCCTCGAGTTCGATGGGGTTCTGCGTCGCCAGCACCAGGAAGGGCGGCGTGAGGGGGTAGGTCGCGCCGCCGATGCTGGCCTGCCGTTCCTGCATGGCTTCCAGCAGGGCGGACTGCGTTTTCGGCGTGGCGCGGTTGATTTCGTCGGCCAGCAGCAGGTGCGTGAAGAGCGGCCCGCGATGGAAGCGGAAGTGCCGCTCGCCGGAGTCCGTCAGCTCCAGCACGTCCGTGCCGATGATGTCGGCCGGCATCAGGTCTGGCGTGAACTGCACGCGGGCGAAGTCAAGCTGCAAGGCGGCGGCCAGCGTCCGCACCAGCAGCGTCTTGCCAAGGCCGGGCAGCCCTTCGAGCAGCAGGTGCCCATCGGCCAGGAGCGCGATCAGCGTGTGGCGCACCACCTCGCGCTGCCCCACGATGACGCGCCCGATTTCGGCTTCCAGGCGCGCGGCCAAATCGCGGAACTGGCTGGGAGAAAGGGTGGGTGTGCTCATAGTTGGGGCTGTACTCCCATCATGTAGAAGAAGAAGCCAAGCGGCAGGCAGATCAACAGCAGGCCGAGCAGCAGGGCGACGATCCCCACAATGCGCGCCGTTTTCGGATCGCCCAGGAGCAGCCGCTCATCTTCGGACTTGGCAAAGCCTTCGTAGAGGGCATACGCGCCCACTCCCAGGCACAACAGGCCGCCAAAAATGACGATGACTAAGACGATTGAAGCTAACATGGGTTACCTCCCCAAGGATAACAGGATTTGCGGAATGGTAGGATCGGTTGCGGTGCTACAGGCTGACTCCCATAAAGAAGAAATAGAAGGCGCCGGCCAGCGGCAGGCAGATCAGCAGGAGACCAAGCAGGAGGGCGATGATGCCCACAATTTTCGCCGTGCGCGGCTCGCCCAGAAAGACCCGCTCGCCTTCGGATTTGGAAAATCCTTCGTAGAGCGCGTAGCCGCCCAAGCCCAGGCAGGCAGCGCCCGCCAAAACGACGACCACCAGGATAATTAAAAGGCCGAAAGAGACTCCCATAGTTCACCTCCCTTAAGAATGGGGATTGGGGATTAGGGATTGGGGATTGGGGCGCGGCCTGCTCCCTACTCCCTATTCCCTACTCCCATAACCGACAGAACGAACACAGATCGCCGGCCAAAAAACAAACCACGAATCTACACAAATCTTCACGAATTGCAGAGCTTACGCAAACCAGGTGGGGCGTACTTGATTTCGTGCTCAAGTCTCGGTTTTGCAGCCAGGTTTCGGCCTAACTGCCCAAGTGCGCCCCACCTTTGACGCAATCGTGGTAAAACTCATTCTTGCAAGCGAGCCGCCGCCTCCGCACACAGGCGACCGTAGTGCCCGTGGGGATCGAGGCGCTGCGCTTCCGCGAAGTGCTCTGCGGCTTTCTGTGTTTCCCCCAGCAGCGCCAGCGCGTGACCGGCGCGATAGAGTATCTCGACAGAATCGGCGTTGTGCTCACGGGGGGCAAGGGTAAACGCTTTTTCCAGCGACTCGGTGGCTTCGGCGCGCCTTCCCAGCCGCGCCAAAGTCCAGGCGCGACCGGCCCACGTCGCACTGAGTGAACGTCGCCGCGACCACCGCTTGAACCACGAGGATTGATGTTTAGCCAGCGCTTGGTCGAGCAGTTCCAACGCCTTGTCAGTTTCTATCCCTTGGGATAGATAGACATCCGCCAGGCTGTCGTAGAGCGATCCCTCATTGGGTTCGAGGGCAATCGCACCCTCGAATACCCTGATCGCTTCTTCCCACTTCCCTTGTCCCATCAGGACATAGCCCAGCGTGTTCAACGTAAGTACGCCACTGCCTCCTTCCCTGCGTGTCTCTAAGATTTCTGTGCGCAAGACTTGTTCAGCCTCTATGTATCGGCCTGCCCGCCATAGAATATGACCGTGCATGTCCAGGTACATACTGCGGGACATTGAGAACTTTTCTGCAATCTGGACACGACGAAGAGCCCGATCATAATTTCCTCTTTCTGTTGCTATCATCACCCAGCGATAGGGACCTAGTATATAGGCAAGAAGAAGCGGAAGAAACAAACTGGAGACCGGAATACCGAGAATTGGAACTGTCGAGATCATAGAGAAGGAGCCGACAAGGAGTACGGATAGCAAAAGGAAAGGCGGGATAAATGCCACCCATCTGATTTCTTTGAGAGAGGTTGTTGGTGTTCTTTGGCGTCCGTATCGTCTGTTAAAAGATCTTCTAATAATCAAGCTACTACCAATCAGAACGGTCCACTCAATTACTTCCTGTATCCACCCAGGAGCATCAACCCAGATCAGCATTAGTCCTTCGTGGGTTGCCCACCTGAGAGCGCCGATCAAAAGAAAAAAGAAGGGTAGCAGGAGAATCAATCGCGTCCAACGCTTTTTAGAGAGGAGTTGTTCACCGACCTCCGACTCTTGCTTGACAGGCAGATCTGGCAGAGTGCGTTGTAAAATCTCACCGCTACGTTCATAGCGCTGTCTCATACCACTCAGCATCCAACGAGTGAAATATAGCATCGAAACTAAACACCCGATACCTGCCACCAACCCCCACAGTCTCAACAGCAAAGTGACGCTCACGCCAAAAACTTTCTCTGGCAAGCGCGTTATCAACGCCAGCGGAGCAACCACTGTCATCATCAGCAGAATCGGGACAGCAAGAAAGAGGATGAGTTTTAGGCACGACTGCTGTAAAGTTCTATCTTCTTGAGGTTGCTGATCAATTGGGGTCATAAGTTCCCTTCACCGTCTCGGGGGCTTGTCACACTTCTGCTTCCGCGGCAGGTTCCCACAACCGACAGAACGAGCACAGATCGGCAGACGTGGTAGGCTGCCCACAGTGGGGACAGGGATGCATCGCCGGCTGGGCGTCTTCCGTCGCGCGGAACAATCCGTCTCGCTTGGCGTTGAGGAATTTGGTGTAGAAATGCCGCTTGGTGCCCGGCTTCTCGTGTTCCATCTGATTGAGCACGTCCTTGTGCTCCAGGCTGGTCGCGCCCATCGCGTAAGGGCACTCGTCGTAGATGTAGTCAATCCCTTGCAGCAGCGTGTACGCGGCGGTTTCGCGCTCGTAGAAGTTGCAGAACGGCTTGACCTTCCGCGCCAATCCCTGCCCGTCGGCGGGCAGCACCGGGCCTTGCCGCAGCAGATAGCCGGTCTGCCAGTGCATCACGTTGCCGAACAGCACCGCCGCCTCGTCGTCGAGATTGTGGCCGGTCGCCAGGACGGTGTAGCCCTGCTCCAACGCGATGCGGTTCATCTCGTGGCGCTTCACCAGGCCGCAGATCGAGCAGGGACGCTCCCCGCGCCGCCGCCGTCTCGCCGTTTCCGGGATGGCTTCGCCGTATAATTCCGGGATGCTGATGACGGTGAGCCGCCCTTCGGGATGCTGCGCGGCGTAGGCCAGCGCTTTCTCTTTGGATTGCGCGGAGTAGGCGCAGCCGCCGTCAATGCCCAGGTCAATGTAGAGGGCGTCGGCCCAGTAGTTAAGCTTCAGCAGCACGTCCCACAGGGCCAGGCTGTCCTTCCCGCCGGAAACGGCCACGAGGATGCGGTCGCCGCGCGCGAACATTTGGTATTTGAGGATGGCCCGCTCAGTCTGCTGAATGAACCACTCCGGGTAGTGCTCCGCGCAGAGCGCCAGCTTGTGCTCGCGCATGTTGATGGCGGCCGGCGCGCCGCATTTGCGACAGCGCATGGTCAGCCCCCCGAAATGACGGCCACGACTTTGACTTCGTCGCTCACGTCCAGCCGTTGATCTTCGGTGACAAGCTGGCCGTTGCGGACGACCAGCACGGCCTCCGGCAGCAGTTCCAGCCGGTCAAGTAATTGCTTCACCGTGCAGGAGTTCTCGACCGTCCATTCCTTGTTGCGATAAACGATGTGCATAGTGTACCTGTTTTTGTCAGCAGATTAAGCAGATTAAGCAGATTTTGGGCGGCGGCGCTGTGC
>DAOUGD010000259.1:0-1732 GCA_034429475.1 Anaerolineae bacterium | reverse complement strand
CCCCTCTCCACCCCCACTGCCAATCCCCCCATCCGCGCCATCACCGCCGACTCGCGCCAGGTGCAGCCGGACGATCTCTTCGTGGCGGTGCCCGGCGTGAGCGTGGACGGCCACCGCTTCATCCCGGCGGCGGTGCAGGCCGGGGCGGTGGCTGTGGTGGGCGAGCAACCTGCCGATGCGTATAGTCTGCCGCCGGACGTGGCCTACGTGCAGGTCGCCAACGCGCGGGCGGCGCTGGGCTGGCTGCACGCCGCATGGCGGGACTTCCCCTCGCGCAAGCTGACCCTCATCGGCGTGACCGGCACGGACGGCAAAACCACCACGACCAACCTGCTGTACGCGATGCTGACCGCCGCTGGATACGCGACGGGAATGGTCAGCACCGTCAACGCCCGCATTGGCGACCTGAGCCTCGACACGGGACTGCACACCACCACGCCGGCCTCTGGCGACGTGCAGCAATACCTCGCGCAGATGGTGGCCGCCGGGATGACGCACGCCATCCTCGAAACCACGTCTGAAGGGCTGGCGCAGCAGCGGCTGGCCGGCTGCGACTTCGACGTGGCCGTCATCACCAACGTCACCCACGAACACATCACGGCGCACGGCTCGATGGAGGCGTACCGCGAAGCGAAGGCGACGCTGTTCCGCAGCCTCGCTACGGCAGCGCGCAAGCCCGGTCAGCCCAAAATCGCCGTGGTGAACGCCGACGATCCTTATTCTTACGATTATTTGCGCGCGATCCCGGCGGATCGCACGCTCGCGTACAGTCTATCATCTGACGTGGACGTGACCGCGCACGACGTGACCTTCATGCCGCAGGGCTTGCATTTCACGCTACACAGCCCGTGGGGCGACGCGGCCATTGCCTCATCCTTTGTGGGCGCGTACAACGTGAGTAACATTCTGGCGGCGGCCTCGGCGGCGCTGGCGCTGGGCGCAACGCCGGAGAACGTGGCGGCCGGCGTGGCGGCGACGCCGGGCGTGCCGGGCCGGATGGAGCGCGTGGACGCCGGGCAGGACTTCCTCGCCATCGTGGACTTCGCGCACACGCCCAACGCGCTGCGCGTGACGTTGCAGGCGGCCAAAGGGATGACCGGCCCCGGCGGGCGCGTGATCGCGGCTTTCGGGTCGGCGGGGCTGCGCGACCGCGATAAACGCCGGATGATGGGCGAAGTCGCCGGAGAACTGGCCGACCGCATCGTGCTGACCGCTGAAGACCCGCGCACCGAGTCGCTCGACGCGATCCTCGCGGAGATGGCGCAAGGTGTGCTGAAGCACGACCGGCGCGAAGGCGTGGACTTCTGGCGCGTGCCCGACCGGGGCGCGGCGCTGCTGCACGCCGTCCAACTGGCCCGCCCCGGCGACGTGGTGCTGGCCTGCGGCAAGGGCCACGAGCAGAGCATGTGCTTCGGCGCGGTGGAGTATCCCTGGGACGACCGGGAGGCGCTGCGCAGCGCGTTGAACGGCAAGGCGCTGGACACCTTGCCCACCGCGCAGGTCTCAACGGATTAAACGGATTTGAACGGATTTTTCCGTTCAATCGGACGGAAATTTTGTCAGCAGATTAAGCAGATTCCCCAATCCTATCATTCCGTCAATCTTGTTATCTTCTGAGGTGACGATGAAACCTTATGGCTTGCTCTGCCTCGGCTTGCTGGGGCTGACCGCGTGCGCGACGCAAACCCAACCTGCTCTCACGGCCCCGCCCCCCCCCCCCCCCCCCCCCCCC
>DAOUGD010000258.1:0-13681 GCA_034429475.1 Anaerolineae bacterium | reverse complement strand
GGGGGGGGGGGGGGGGGGGGGGTTGGGGGGGGGCGCCTCGGCCCGGCCCGGCGGCGAGATGCGCTGCGTGGCGTCGGGCGGCGGCGGCGTGACGCGGCGCGTGGCGGCGGCAGGCGGTGCGGCGTCGGGCGGGGCGGCGATGCGGCGGGTGGGGTCAGCGGGGGGCGGCGTGACGCGCGGCGCGGGCTGCGCCGGCGGCGTCGGGCGTGAGGGGATCGTCTGCGGGTAGGCGAGGCGCTGCGTTGGCTCGGAAGGCGATGGCGCCGCCTGCTCCTGCGCCCGGCGCAATTCTTCTGCGCGACGTTGCTCCTCAGCGTGGCGCAGTTCTTCCGCGGCGCGGCGCAATTCCTCCGTGTTCAGGCGGACGGTCGGCTCGCTGGGGGCCGGCTCCTGGTGCGGATGCAACTCCGCCGGCTGCCAGTCGTCCTTGCGGTTCTTTTCGACGTCTTCTTTCTCATTTCTCATTTCTCATTTCCTCATTCCTGCGAATGAATTCGCAGGCTGATACCGAAAATCCGTTAAAACGGGTTAGACATCTGTTCCTTTACAGCAACCCTTCTCGCATTTTGGAAATACTGGATTTTGTGCTTTAATTCCTGTGACGCGCAGTATACTACGAGTGAGACGCGATGCAATGGGAGTGCCATTGTATCAAAGAAAAACCTCACGCCAAGTCGCCAAGTTTTTTTATCCTTTTGCGTCTTTGCGTGAAATTGAAGGATGATGAATGTCCGTTTCTCCAAATCCCTACATTGCCGGTAATCCCGTGGGTGACAGCCACGCCTTTGTGGGGCGGGACGACGTGCTGCGCGCCGTGACGGAGATGCTGCACGACCCGCACCGAAACGCGCTGTTGCTCTACGGGCAGCGGCGCATCGGCAAGACTTCGATTTTGCTGCATCTGGCGGCGCGGCTGCCGGAGTTAGGGCCGTATCTCCCCGTCTACTTCGATTTGCAGGACAAAGCGCAGTGGCCGCTGGCGCGGGTGCTACAAGCGTTGGCCCGCACGATTGCGCGTAACCTTAATCTGCTCGTTCCAGATTTGGGGAAAGCCCCGGAAACGGCTTTCCGCAAGACGTGGTTGCCGGATGTGTTGCAACAACTCCCCCCCTCTGTCCCCCCCGGTGAGGGGGATGAAAGGTGGGGGAGTTCTTCCCTCGTCCTGCTCTTCGACGAATTTGACGCTCTGGCCGACCCGCAGAAGCGGCAGGAAACGACGGCGCCTTTCTTTGAATACCTGCGCGACCTGCTCGGCGCGGACCCGGAGCGGCTGCGCTTCGTCTTCGTCATCGGGCGCAACATTGACGACCTGGACACGCTGACGATGTCCGTCTTCAAGGGCATCCAGCACCGCACCGTCTCGCTGTTCGACTGCGAGGAGACGGCGAAGCTGGCACGGCTCTCCGAGGCGACGGGCGCGCTTCACTGGCCGGACGACGCCGTGACGCAGGTCTGGTCGCTGACCGGCGGCCATCCCTTCCTGACGCAAACCTTATGTTCCGAGGTGTTTCTGCGCCTGACTGGGTCGGACGCCGCGCCGACCGTGACGCCGCCGGACGTGGAGGCTGCCATCCCCAAGACGCTGGAATCCGCGCACAGCGCGCTGGTGTGGCTGTGGGACGGCCTGGGGCCGGCGGAGCGCGTGGTCGCGTCCGCGTTGGCGGAGGCCGGGCCGCGCGTCATCACCGAAGACGATCTGCGGAAGTTGCTGCGCGACGGTGGCTTGCAGACGTACATCCGTGACTTGCGGGACGCGCCTACGCTGCTGAAGAAGTGGGACATCGTGGCGGAGGAAGGGCTGGGCCGCTTCCGCTTCCGCGTGGAGTTGTTGCGGCAGTGGATCGCCGGGCGCTGGCCGTTGCGCGCGCTGCAAAAAGAGCTGGATCGCCTGGAACCGGCGGCGGATGGACTGTATCAAGCCGCGTTGACTTATTACCGGGGCGGTAAATTGCTTCCGGCAGCGGCGCGGCTGCGTGAGGCGGTTGGCTTGAATCCCAACCACGTTGGCGCGACGCAGTTATTGGCTGACATTCTGCTGGCGCAAGGGCAAGCGGACGAAGCCCGCCACTTGTTGGAGCGGCTTTACGAATACCAACCCGTGGCCGCGCGCGCGCGGCTGGTGCAAGCGTTGTTGGCATTGGCGCGCGATGCGGTCAGTATGACGCAGGATGAAGAGGTCGCACTGACTTTGTATGGACAGGTGTTGGAGGTAGAGCCAGGGCAACCAGAAGCGGAGGTTGGCGTCAAGCGGATCTGGACCCAGCGCGGCGAGGCGGCGGCGAAGGCTGACGACCTGGCAGCGGCGTTGCAGGCGTACACTAACGCGGGCAACGGCGATAAGGCGGCTGCGGTCCATACAGAGATGCGTCGTCGGGAGTTGGCGGCGAAAGTCAAGGAATTGGAGGTGTTGGAGCGCGCCGAGCAGTATCAGGAAGCTGACGCGATACTGGCAGCGTTGGAGCAGGAGTACCCGGACGGGCAGGGATTGAAGTCCACGCGGGAACGGCTGCGGCGGCGGGCGGAGTTGAAAGACCTGTATCAACGGGCGCTGGGGGCGTTGGAAACCGGGGACCGGGAGACGGCGCGGGGCCTGCTAGTGCAGGTGATTTCCCTGGATGCGGGCTATAAAGAGGCGACGCGGTATTTGCATCAGGTTGTGACCGGTGTGGATGTAGTTGAGGTGCAGAAACATTTGGCGGCCGAACAGGTGGCGCGGCATTCCGCTGAGAATCGTGTTGAGGCGGAATCTGCGCGTCGTCGACAACGCGAAGATGAATTACAACAGATGCAGACGAAATTTCAAGAGAATCAATACGCACAACAACAAAGCTCAATAACCTTATCAATTTTATCCTGGTTACGACGATTTTTGGGTCTTGCGCCAGCAAAAGTCAACTCATATAAAGAAACAAAAGAGGCACATGAAGAGAACCATGTAAGAAGTGAGTGTGATGAAGATAGCAGAGACGTCACCGGTTATGGAGAAGAGTTAAGTAAGATATATAGACAGGGTGGTTTTGATTAAAGTTTAGTTGATAAAGCAATCTGACCAAAGCCAATAACTTTGTGTTGACGGCCTACTTGATTGAAAGATGGTGAACCATGAAAGCAATTCATTATGACACAGAAGGCGACATTCTCTCGGTCACATTTACCGAGACGGGAGAGCAACCGCATACCGGCGTGGAACTAGTGGACAACATTGTGCTGTACTACAACCCTGAAACGCAGCAGCCGCTCAAGTTGATTGTGGTCAGTTATCAGGCAATGGTACGGGCGGGCGCGCAAAGGCCGCTGGCGTTGAATCGCCTGACGCGCGCGCCAGCAAACGTTCAGACCACGGTGCTGGCTCTGCTGCGGCGCGCGCCGTTGACGACGTTTTTCCAGGTGGTCGAGCAGCCTGAGCCAACGCCGCCGGCCGGGCGGCTGCGGGAGATTTTTGCGCCGGCTGCGTTACAGATGGCGGCTGTATGAAAAGCGCGCCGCACGGCACAAGTGAAAACCCGAACAAGTTCGGGAGTCCAGAGTCCTCAACTTGTTGAGGGGCTTCATAAGAGGAGAAAACTATGAGTGAATCTCTGTTAACCCCTGAATTGCTAAAGCTCATCACCGAGCGCATTGTGCGTGGCTTTGCGCCAGAACGGGTGATTTTGTTCGGCTCGCACGCTCGTGGGGATGCCGGGCCTCATAGTGATGTGGATTTGTTGGTGGTTTTACGGGAAGTTTCTGATGCGCGCGGCGCGGCGGTCGCCATCCGGCGCGTGTTGGTGGATTTGCCATTAAGCAAAGACATTGTGGTTACTACGCCGGAAGAACTGGCCCGCCGGGGACATATCGTGGGCACGCTGTGGCGACCTGCGCTACGGGAAGGGAAGGTACTTTATGAACGAAGCTGAATATTGGGTCGAAACGCGACGTTGGCTGCGCTACGCCTATGAAGACTTGTGCGCGGCTGAAGCTACGCTGAATGTGCCGGGAGTCCGCCCGCGTCACGCCTGTTGGCTGGCGCAACAAGCGGCAGAAAAGGCGCTCAAAGCTATTCTTGTTTTCTTGCAGATAGATTTCCCCTATCGTCACGACCTTGATGTGTTACGTAACTTGATTTCTGATGGCTGGGAAGTCAAAACAGCTTATCCTGATCTGGCAGTTTTGACGGAATGGGCGGTTGAGGCTCGTTACCCTGGCGGGTGGTCAGAAGCGGTCGCTACCGATGCAGGCGGGGCTATTGCTCAGGCGCGGGCCATTTTTGAGACGGTGCGCGTTGATCTGGCGCGTCATGGATTCGCTTATGACATTTAACCCCTTTGAACACGGCAACCCCGTCCCGCCGGAGCGGTACATTCAGCGGCGCGCGGCGCAGGCGACGGTCGTCTCGCGCCTCGTCAACTACGGGCAGTCGAGCGCGATCACCGGCGAGCCGCGCACGGGAAAGACGTCGCTGCTGCTGTACCTTGCCGCGCCGGAGAAACGTGTGCAGCTTTACGAAGATTTGGCGGAACGGCTGATTTTTTCGCCGCTGATGGATGTACACAAGCTGCCCTCGTCCTACGGCCCGGCGCAGTTCTGGGCGCGCGCGTTGCGTCCGTTGTATGTACGCTTTGGTGTGGCGCAATCCACGGCAAATCACACTGCACCTGCCGCCGATTTGTCGCCGCACTTGCTGTCTCGGTTGTGTGCGGCATTGGAAAAATGCCGGACATTTCGTGACGACGCTGCGTTGCGCCCCCTGTTTGTAGATCGCCGTATCAGTCCGTGGCGTGGGGGATTGCCAGACGCTGCGGATTGTGCCGGGCGCGTCATTGCCGTGATTGATTATTTACTGCCTCAGATCAACATTTCTGGCGAAAATGCTCTGGTACTTTTCTTGCGGGTATTGGCAGATCGCACGTCGCCGGAGGATGCGGCGCATAGCGAGTTTTGTGTACTCGCCGATGCAATAGAGGCTGAAACGCGGGCTGCCGTCGCGCCGATTCCGCCGGCCGTACACGCATCCATTGCACCTTGTCTGGAATCGCTCACACAGCAAGCCTTCGATCCCTTCGCGTTGGAAGACCTTTTCGCCGCGCTCAAAACGGAGGGTTGGCGCTTCGTGCTGCTGTTGGACGAGTACGATTGCCTGCAAGAGAAGCCGCACCTGAACACGCCCGATTTCTACGGCGCGCTGCGTTCGGTGACGACGCTCAGCCGGGGCGCGCTGTGCCTGTTGCTCGCCGGGCGGACGCCGTTGGAGCAGTTCCACACGGCGACGCGGGCGATGAACACCGGCTCGCCGTACTTCAACTTCACTGCCGAAGTCAAGCTGGGCGCGTTTGAGGCGATGGAAAGCGATGCATTGCTGTCCCGCTGCGACCGCTTCACGCCGGAGGATCGCCGCCGGCTCGTGGCGTTGACGGGCGGACATCCGCACCGGCTGCAAATCGCCGCTGCCGCGCTGTGGGATGCCTACGATGACGCAGCGTGTTGGCAACATGTCGAGGCGGCTCTTAAGACAGAGGATCAGGGATTGGGGACTAGGGATTAGGTCAACCTAATCCCTAATCCCCAATCCCTCATTACCCATTTCTCATTTCAAGGAGGATCTTATGCGTTACGGCTATTTTGATGATGAAAATCGAGAGTATGTCATCACCCAACCGGATACCCCTCTGCCCTGGATTAACTACCTGGGCTGCGAGGCGTACTTCGGCCTGATTTCCAATACGGCGGGCGGGTATTCGTTCTACCGGGACGCGCGGCTGCGGCGGATCACGCGCTATCGCTACAACAACGTGCCGCCGGATTACGGCGGGCGGTACATTTACGTGCGCGACAACGCCGACGGCGCGTACTGGTCGCCCTCGTGGCAGCCGACGCGGACGGCGCTGGATGCGTACACCTGTCGCCACGGAACGGGCTACTCGGTTATCAGCGGGACGAAGAACGGCATCGAGGCGACCACGCGCTACTTCGTGCCGATGGGCGAAAACTTGGAAATCTGGCAGTTGACCGTCACCAATCACCGCGACACCGCCGCCGATCTCTCCATCTTCTCGCTGGTGGAGTTCTGCCTGTGGGATGGCTGGGACGACCAGACCAATTTCCAGCGCAACTACAACATCGCGCAGATGGAAATCGTGGACGGCGTGATCTATCACAAGACCGAATACCGCGAGCGGCGCGACCACTTCGCCTACTTTGCCTGCTCCGAGCCGCTGGCGGGCTACGACACGCACCGCGAGGACTTTCTGGGGCCGTATCGCGGGTGGGAGACGCCCATCGTGGTGGAGCGCGGCGTCTCGGCGAATTCGGAAGCGCGCAGTTGGTCACCCATCGGCTCGCACCACGTCAAGTTGGCGTTGCAGCCGGGCGAGTCGCGCCAGATCATCTTTGTGCTGGGCTATCAAGAGAACCCCAGAGACCAGAAATTTGATCCGCCGGATTCGCAGATCATCAACAAGCGCGGCGCGCTGCCGATTATCGCCAAATATCTCAAGCCGGAAGCGGTGGACGCCGCGTTTGCCGAACTGCGCGCTTACTGGGGCAGCATCCTCGACATCTACCAGGTGGAGACGCCCGACGACGCGACGAATCGGATGGTCAATATGTGGAATGCCTACCAATGCATGGTGACGTTCAACATGTCGCGCTCGGCCTCGTTCTACGAATCGGGCATTGGGCGCGGGTTGGGCTTCCGCGACTCGAACCAGGACTTGCTCGGCTTTGTGCATCAGGCGCCGGAGCGCGCCCGCGAGCGCATCCTGGATTTGGCGGCGACGCAGTTGGAAAACGGCGGCGCGTATCACCAGTACCAGCCGCTCACCAAGCGCGGCAACGATGCGGTCGGCGGCGGCTTCAACGACGACCCGCTCTGGCTGCCGCTGGCGGTCGCGGCGTACATCAAGGAAACCGGCGATTGGAGCATCCTCGACGCGCCCGTGACCTACGAGAGCAAGCCCGGCACCGAGCAGCCACTCGCCGAGCACCTGGAACGCGCGATGCAGTACATCCTCGACCGGCTCGGCCCGCACGGCCTGCCGCTCATCGGCCGCGCCGACTGGAACGATTGTCTCAACCTCAACATCTTCTCCGATGAGCCGGGCGAATCCTTCCAGGTCGCGCCGCTGAAGAAGGATGGCACGGTGGCGGAATCGGTCTTTATCGGCGTGTTGTTCGTGCTGGCGGCGAAAGAGATGGCAATGATGCAAGAGGCAGGAAGCAAGAGGCAAGAGGCAGGAAGCAAGAATTCTGCATCCTGCATCCTGCATCCTGCATCCTGGTATTTGCAGAAGGCCGCCGAAATGGAAGAGACCGTCTGGGCGCACGGCTGGGATGGGGCGTGGTTCAAGCGGGCCTACGATGCGTTTGGCAAGCCGGTCGGCTCGGCGGCATGTGAGGAAGGGAAGATTTTCATCGAGCCGCAGGGGATCGCGGTGATGGCGGGCCTGGGCCTGGAGGACGGGCGCGCGGAGTTGACGCTGGCTTCGGTCAAGGAGCGGCTGGCGACGGACCACGGGATTGTGGTGCAGCAACCCGCGTTCTCGCGCTACTACCTCAACCTGGGCGAGATCAGCTCGTATCCGCCCGGCTTCAAGGAGAACGCCAGCACGTTCTGTCACACCAACCCGTGGATTATGATCGCGGAGACGATTGTGGGGCGCGGCGACCAGGCTTTTGACTACTACCAGCGCATCTGCCCGGCGGCGCGCGAGGACATCAGCGACCTGCATCGCTGCGAACCTTACGTCTATGCGCAGACCATCGCGGGGCGCGACAATCCCCGGCACGGTGAGGCGAAGAACTCGTGGCTCACCGGCACGGCGGCGTGGAACTACGTCGCCATCACGCAGTGGATTTTGGGCATCCGCCCGACCTACGCCGGTCTGCAAATCGCGCCGGTCGTCCCGGCGAGTTGGCCCGGCTTCACTGCCACGCGCATCTTCCGGGGCGTGACGTACCGCATCACGGTGGAACGCGCCGGGCAAGGCAACGCCGTCGCGCTGGTGGTGGATGGGCAGCCGGTGAAAGGCGACGTCGTGCCGGAGCCGGCGGCGGGCGTCAAAGAGGTTGCGGTGAAGGTGATGTTGAGCTAGATGCGGCTGATCAAAATCAACTGCCAGGAGTGTGTGCGGTATCACGACTGCCCGCGCATGAAGGGCGGGAAGATCTGCTATGGGATGCGTCCTGCGCCGGAGACGCCTGCTCCGGCGCAGGACGCTACTTCACAAATCTCAGAAGAGGCTGTGGACACATCTCATTTCTTGGCGAATTCATCTACAATTTTGTGTGGCCCGGCTGCAAGTAAGTAATAGATGTTGCCTTCTTGCCGGAAGACACAGCGATAGGCCTGGTCAATGTAAAATTCCCAATAATCAGGTGTGCCGCGTATACGGTGAATTTGCAGTGAAGGATGGCGGGGATTTTCGACGAGGAAACGTAATTGTTTCTTGAATTTCTTCTGGATAGCAGGAGGCAGGGCGTGATAGTCTTGACGCACACGCTCGGTCAACTCAAGGATGATGTCATTCATCTAACCAGTCCAACGCAGTTTCAAGGTTGTCGGCGGTGACTTGCATAGTACGTCCGGCATAGACATCGGTTTCGCCTTCACGGACACGGGCTTGCCATTCGTCAGACCAGAAATATCCCTGAGCAGAGTCGGTGCGCAATTGCTCCAGCAACTTGAGAAGACGTTGAAAGATTTCGTAGCTGATGAGGACTTCTTGAGCTTTGCCATCCTGATCGTAAAAGATTTTGGCATCTGCGAATTGAATATTTAACATCGCGCCCTCCTCACGAAGCAACCTACCTGTAGATCTGATTCTATTATACTATAAAGAGGTGTTCACGATGACAAAATGGACTTTGTACCCAGACCGTTTCTTTGATCCCGTTCCCGCGCAGCGACAAATCGCGCAGGAATTGTACAGTACCGTCGCCGACTTGCCGTTGGTCTGCCCGCACGGGCACGTTGACCCGCGCATGTTCGCCGATCCGAATTACACCTTCGGCTCGCCGGCGGAACTGCTCATCATTCCCGATCACTACGTCTTTCGGATGCTCTACTCGCAGGGCGTGCCGCTGGAAGACCTGGGTGTGCCGCGCAGCGACGGCGGACCGGTGGAGCCGGATCACCGCCAAATCTGGCAGCGTTTCGCCGAGAACTTCCACCTGTTCCGGGGCACGCCCAGCGGCATCTGGCTGATGCAGGAATTGATCGAGGTGTTCGGTATTGACGAGAAGCTCACCGGCAAGAACGCCCAGGTCGTCTACGATGCGATTGCGGCGAAGTTGGCGACGCCGGCGTTCAAGCCGCGCGCGCTGTTCGAGCGTTTCAACATCGAAGTGCTCTGCACCACCGACGCCGCGAGCGACGACCTGAAATACCATCAGGCGATCCGCGACTCCGGCTGGAAGGGACGCGTGATTCCCACCTTCCGCCCGGATGCTGTGGTCAATCTGGATGCGCCCGGTTGGCGGGCGGCGGTGGACAAACTCAGCGCGGCGGTGGGCTACGAAGTGGACGACTATCCCCACCTGATCCAGGCATTGGAAGAGCGCCGCGCCTTCTTCAAGACGATGGGCGCGCGCGCTACCGACCACGCCGCGCTGACGGCCTACACCGGCGAACTCTCGCCGCAGGAAGCCGACGACATCTTCTGGCGCGCCATGGGCGGCGAGGCGACCGCCGAGGACGCGCAGCGCTTCACCGGGCACATGCTGATGGAGATGGCCCGCATGAGCATCGAGGATGGGCTGGTGATGCAGATTCACGTCGGCTCCTTCCGCAACCACAATGCGGCGGTCTTCGACAAATTCGGATTGGACAAGGGCTGTGACATCCCCACCGCCTCCGAGTTTACCCGCAACTTCCGTTCTCTGCTGGCGAAGTATGGCAACGATCCCCGCCTCAACCTCATCCTCTTCACGCTGGACGAGGACACGTACTCCCGCGAGCTGGCGACGCTGGCCGGGCATTACCCGACCATCAAAATCGGCCCGCCCTGGTGGTTCCACGACAGCGTCAACGGGATGCGGCGTTACTTTGACCGCGTCATGGAGACGGCGGGCATCTACAACACTGCCGGCTTCAACGACGACACGCGCGCTTTCCCCTCCATCCCCGCCCGCCACGACGTGTGGCGGCGCGCTGGCGCCAACTGGGTGGCCGGGCTGCGCGTGCGCGGCCTCGTGGATGACGAAGACGCGGTAGACATGGTACACGAGCTGGCGTATGGGCTGGCGAAGAAAGCGTACAAACTGTAAGACAGTACTTACTATTAGTGCCTGAGAGGTGTTGCCCTCGATGCGCGCCTGATTCCTTCTTAATAATCCACCTATTGACAATCACAAAACTGGTTATACAATTCTGTTAGCGTTACCGGTAACGTTAACGGAAAGGAGGAACTGGTTGCTATGGCGCGCCGGGTCACGATGGCGGATGTCGCCCGCCAGGCGGGGGTCTCGTTGATGACGGTCTCACGGGTGCTGAACAACAAAAACGATGTCAGCGCCGAGACGCGCCAGCACGTCCAGGCCACCATCAAGCAACTGGGCTACCGCCCCAGCGACATCGCGCGCGGTCTGGTTACCCGCCGCACCGGCGTGATCGGGGTGGTGGTGCCTGACGTTTCTAACCCCTACTTCTCCGAAGTGGTGCGCGGCGCGGAGCACGTGGCCTACGCCAAAAATTACAGCGTGCTGTTGGGCAATACCGAAGAGGACGTTGAGCGCGAACTGGCCGTCCTTCAATCCCTGGAGGAAAAGTGCGTGGACGGCGTCATGTTGTGCAGCTCGCGCCTCGCAGAAGATGAACTGGAAGAGGCGATCAGCCGCCATCCGGCCGCCGTGCTGGTCAATCGGCGGCTGGAGTTCGCCGATGAACGGGGCGGCGTCGGCGTGGTGACGTTGGACGACGTCGCCGGCGGGCAGATGGCGATCCAACATCTGCTGGATCGGGGGCATCGCGCGATCGGGTTTCTCGCTGGCCCGCCGGCTTCACACAGCGGGCAGGGACGCTTGGAGGGCTATCATCTCGCGCTGGCGGCCGCCGGCGTCGCGCCGCCGGCCCGCTGGATCAAGCGCTGCCCGCCTACCGTGGACGGCGGACGGGCGAGCGCCCGCGACCTGCTCTCCGAATCCCCCGAATTGACCGCGCTGTTCTGTTTCAACGATCTGGTCGCCATCGGCGCATTGCAGACCTGCGGCGAGTTGGGCCTCCCGGTTCCCGATAGAATCGCGATCATCGGCTTCGATGATGTCCCCCTGGCGGCGCTGGTGACTCCCGCTTTGACCACTTGCCGTACCTCGCGTTACGAATTGGGCGCGCAGGCGATGCAATTGCTGCTGGATCGGATTGACGGCTGCGAAGATGAGTGCCGGGAGATCGTCTTGCCCACCGAATTGATCGTCCGCAGCAGCGCGCCGTAAACATTTTGACTCTGACGGGATTTGATCCTGTAAGATTTCGCACATCGGACAAGAAAATGGTTGCAGGTGCTTTTGGGGAGGGTGGCTCTCGGCCTGGCAATCCTCCCCCTTGTTCGGGTCAGGAGGTGCAGACTGGCATATAAGATTCGCATAATGGAACCGGAAGACGCATCACCAAAGAATTGAAACCGATCACCTTTATCCAACACGAAATCAAATTATCACCCCACAAATCAAGTAAGTTCAAAGGAGGAAGACACATGCATAAGAGAAGCATTAGCCGACGCGAATTTTTGCGTTTAAGCGCTCTGACCGCAGCCGGCGCCGTGCTGGCCGGGTGCGGGCAATCTACCGCCACCCCCGCCCCGCAACCAGAGCCGACCGCCGCTCCAACGAAAGAGGAGGAGAAGGCTACCGCTGTCCCCGTTTCTAAGTACAGCGAAGCCCCGATGCTGGCAAGTATGGGGCTGCCGCCGGTAGACGAGCGCCTGCCCGAAGACCCGCTGGTCGTGCAGCCGGTCGAGTCGGTGGGCGAGTACGGGGGCACCTGGCACCGCGCGTTCCTCGGTGTGGCGGACTTCCACGCCCTCGGACGCCTGATCTACGAGTCCGTGCTGCGCTGGCCGCGCGATCCCAAGGACGCCATTCAGCCTGGCCTGGCGAAGTCCTGGGAATGGTCGGACGACGGGAAGGCCCTGACCCTGTATTTCCGCAAGGGACTCAAGTGGTCGGATGGCGCGCCCTTCACCGTGGACGACATCCTCTTCTGGTGGGAGGACATCGAGAACGACACCAATATCACCGCTTCTCCGCACATTGAGTGGGTGGTCAACGGGGAGCCGATGCAACTGGAAAAGGTTGACGACGTCACCCTCAAATTGAAGTTCGCCGGGCCAAACGGTCTGGCCGAGACCACCGGGTTGGCCTTCCACGGTTGCCAGTGGCCGCTGGGCTTCGAGCGCTTTGGCTTCTTTGCCCCCAAGCACTATCTGGAGAAGTTCCACCCCAAGCACACCGCCGATGCGACCTACGAGCAGTTCGAGGAGAAATCGCACAACTTCAACCCCGAACTGCCGGTGATGTACGCCTGGAAAGTGACGCAGTGGGAAGCCGGCGCCACGGAAATGATCGCCGAGCGCAATCCCTATTACTGGAAAGTGGACCCCGAGAACAAGCAGCTCCCCTACATTGATCGGATTCACTACACCCTGGTCGAGAGCGGCGACGCCCTCAACCTGATGGCGATCGCGGGCGATCTGGATATGCAGCACCGTCGCATCAGCTTCAGCCAATACACCGTCTATCAAGAGAACGCGGAAGCCGGCAATTATCACTTGTTGGTCTGGCCTACGGCGCAAGCCTCCACCATCACGCTCTTCCCCAACCAGAGCTACGGCGACGCCAAGTACCGCGAATTGCTGCAAAACCTGAAGTTCCGCCAGGCCTTGTCGGTGGCAATAGACCGCACGATGATCAACGAGGTCTCGTTCCTCGGCCAGGCGATCCCGCGCAACACCACCGTGGTGCGCGACTCGCCCTTGTTCCAGGAAGACATCGAGCAGTACTACGCCGAGTACGACGTCGCCCAGGCCCAGACGTTGCTGGAGGAAGTCGGGTTGAAAAAGGGCAGCGATGGCTTCTATCAATTCGAGGACGGCTCGCCGGTGGAACTGGTCATCGAGGGCACCGACGCCGTTTCGGGCGCCAACATGGACGCGCTGGAATTGATCACTCAGAACTGGAACGACGTCGGCCTCAAGACGGTCCTGCAAACGATGTCGCGCGACATCTACTGGCCCAGGGCCTGCGGCAACGAGGTCATGATCGCCACCTGGGAGACCGACCGCGGCCTGGTGCCGATGGTGGACCCGCTCTACCAGTTCCCGTTTGACGAGCGCTCGTGGATGGCGCCGGCCTACGGCACCTGGTACAAATCCGGCGGGGAGATGGGCGAGGAACCGACGGCGATCTTCAAAGAAGTGCAGGGCCTTTACGATCAGTACAAGGTCACGGTGGACGGCAATAAGCAGATCGAGATCGGCAAGCAGATCGTCCGCAAAGCCACCGAAAACCTGTTCTGCATCGGCACGGTGGGCCAGCCGCCCGCGTTAACGGTCGTGAAGAACACCTTCCACAACGTCATGGAAAAACACACCTCCGACTGGATCGTCTTCACCCCCGGCACGATGGATCCGCCCCAGTTCTGGATGGAACAGTAGGAGATTCACGGCATCACCGGTGGGCGCTTTTTCGTTGCGGGCATAGCCCGCAACGA
>DAOUGD010000257.1:0-10418 GCA_034429475.1 Anaerolineae bacterium | reverse complement strand
GGGCGGGTTTTGCGCTGTGTTTGCAGTTCTGTAGGCTACCGCCGAGACCGCGCTCAATAAGATAACGATGGACAGCAGGTATAGGGTTTTCTTTTTCATGGTTTTCCTCCATTTTGGGTCAAGTGATTGATTGGGAACGCGATCTAATATACAACCTGAAAATTAGCTTGATAATTATGTCCATACCACTTCTCCGTCTGATTGGGGAAGAATAGCCAGGTTTTCGGGCAGAGCAGCACGTTGTAATTAGTTCCCCACCAGTTCCAGTTTGCGATGCCACCACCGGCATACGCAGTGGCAGTATCCCCACCTGGGCCTAAGTAATGTTGCCAGTAGCCCTCTTTACCATAAAAGAAGGCTCCAAAATGTTGTACTCCGTTTGACTCAGTATAGGCAACACTCACTGGCAGAGTAGAAGTAATAGGCCCTGCATATAACGGGTGGGTCATACCTGTGGCTGGAAGTGAGAGACCTATTAGCAGTAACGCAATCGCCACCGTCAACCGTCTTATATTTTTTATAGACACATTATACACATCAAACCTCCGCTGATTGATACTCGCCGGATATCTCCGGCGGCAATTCTACGTTAGCACATCTACGGGAGTTTGTCTTGAGGAAAAATCCCTATATAGACATAGGGATTTTTTCCTATACGTCCAGCCGAGCTACAAACCCTTCTCTAACCGCCCACAGCGCTGCTTCAGTACGGGAAGCCACGCCCAACTTATCCAGAATACTGCTGACGTGATTTCCGACAGTTTTGGCCCTAATTCTCAAACTTTGTGCTATCTGCTGGTTGCTCTGTCCCTGGCAGATGAGTGTTAGCACCTCTTGCTCCCGCTCGGTCAGACTTTCCCAACGCGCCTGCACCGTCGCCTGCCACGCCTGCACCCGTTGCTGTTGCTCTCGCGTGAACACTCGCTGCCCCTCCGCTGCCGCGCGAATCGCCGCGATCAACTGCTGGCCCCGCACCTCTTTGTCCAGGTAGCCGGCCGCTCCCGCCTCCAGCATTTGCGCCAGGTAATAGTCGCGGTCGTGCCCCGTCAGCACCAATACGGCGGTCTCGGGATGATGGATGTTGACCCACAACGCGATATCCGCCGGTGACGGGCCGGGCATCACCAGGTCCAGGAGCAACACTTGCGGGCGCAACTGCGCCACCAACTGCTGCGCGGTTTCTCCATCCACCGCCAGCCCTAAGATCTGAATGTCCGGCGCATCCGCCAGCAACTTCCGCACCCCTTCCCGCGCCAGCTCGTGGTCGTCGGCGAGCACGACGGTAATCACCATGACAGTATCCACTACAGAACCCTCCTTATGTTTGCAAACACACCACTCGCGGATTTATTTTATCCAAACAACAGGAAAGTCAAAAAAAATTCACGGCATTTATCAGGGGATGTGACATCGTAAAAAGCAAGGGGCTCACGATAAAATTACCATGGTTCACGTTTCATCAAGATAAAGCTGATGGCGCTCGATGTAAGCTTCGACGTCCGGTGGAACCAAATAACGCAGCGGCAGCCCCGCGCGGACGCGCCGCCGCAGATCGGTGGCGGCGAAGTGTACCGGCGGCACGTCGAGCCACACGAGACGCTCCGACAGGCGCGGCAGGGCTGCGGTGAGCGCAGCCACGTCCGCGCGTGCGCCGAGGCGCGGCATTACCGCGAGCGTGACTTGTCGCAAAATGGCATCAGCTTGATACCACTGCGGCAGATCGCGCAGCGAGTCCTCACCCATCAAGAAGAACCACGCGCCCACATCGGGGAATTGGTCGCGCAGCAAGCGCAGCATGTCTACGGTGAAATGCGGGCCGGGGCGGTCGAGGTCTACACGGGAGAGGGCAAAAGCGGGGTTGTCGGCAATGGCGGCTTCCACCAGCGCGGCGCGATGTTCCGGGGCCGACATTGGGTGGCCGCGTTTGTGAGGCGGCTGCCCTGCCGGAACGAAGAGCACGCCATCGAGGGACAACTGCACGCGGGCCGTCTCCGCCAGGGCCAGGTGGCCGTAGTGCGGCGGGTCAAAGGAGCCGCCGAAGACGCCAAGACGGGAAGCGTGGAACATAGGAGTTAGGAGTTAGGAGTTAGGAGTTAGGAAATCCACATTTTTTAACTCCTAACTCCTAACTCTTATTTCTACTCCTTGCCTTTTAATCCGCGCAAGACGCGCTCCACGGTGAAGGGGAAGCAGTTGTACCAGACGCCGGCGGCGTTCCGCAGGGCGTGGTGCAAGGCCGGGGCGACGGCGACAAAGGGCATCTCGGCCATGCCGCGCGCGCCCCACGGGCCGTGGGGTTCGGCGTTTTCGATGATGAGGGGAATCACGCGGTCGGGAATGTCGGCGACGGTGGGAATCAGGTACGTGCTGAGGTTCCGGGTCAGCGCGCGCCCGTCGCGCTCGACGAAGTTCTCGGTGGAGGCCCAGCCGAACGCCTGCACGACGCCGCCCTCGATCTGGCCTTCCAGCAGGCGCGGGTTGATGGCCTGCCCCACGTCGTTGGCGCAGGCGATGCGCGGGCAGCGCCACTCGCCGGTCTGTGTGTCCACCGCCACTTCCGCCGCGATGGCGACGTACCCGTAGGCAAAGTTCGGATGGCCGTCGCCGGTTTCGCCGTCTATCTGCGTGGTCTGGGGGGCCAGATAGGTGTACTCGCCGCGCGCGGGACGCTCTTCGTCGCCCCAATCGGTCAGCGCGATGGCGGCTGCGCCCCGCACGGCGTTGCCGATCATGTACGTCATCCGCGAGGCGGAACACGAGCCGGAACTGCCGGTGATGGCGGTGTCGGTGGGTTCCAGGCGGACTTTGTCTAGCGGCAAATCCAGCGCCTCCGCCGCCATCTGGCAGATGACGGTGCGCGTCCCCTGTCCTACGTCGGAACTGGCGGCAAAGACGATGGCTTCTTCAATTTCCTTGTCACCGCGCAGTTCGATGGCAGCCCAGGCGTTATCCTGGTAGCCGAAGGAGAAGCCGATGTTTTTGAAAGCCAGTGCAATCCCCATACCACGCCAGAGGTAAGACGGATCGTTGGGCCGTGGGCCGATGGTCGGGGCATTCCAACCGGCGTCGGTCTTTTGCCAGCCGAGCGCCTTGGCTACCGTAATCAGGCAGTCGGTCAGACCGCGCGCGTCGTCTGGCAGGGGGCGGCCCCACGGCATCGGCGCGCCCTTGTGGGCGAGGTTGCGCAGCCGAAATTCCACCGGATCCATCCCCAACGCCTCCGCCAGTTTGTTCATCTGCGATTCGGCGATGAAGTTGCCCTGCGGCGCGCCAAATCCCCGGAACGCGCCGCCGGGGATGTTGTTGGTGTACGCGGCCAGCACGTCGGTTTTGATGTGGGGGAGGGTGTACGGGCCGTTGACCGTCAGCACCAGGTTGCCCATCACCTTGTTGGTGGTGTAGACGTAGGCGCCGGCGTCGGCGATGACTTCGGTTTCGGCGGCGAGCAGTTTGCCGTCGCGCGTCGCGGCCCAGCGCGCGCGGGCGAAGGCGCGGTGCCGTTTGTGATGGCCGACGATGGATTCCTCGCGGCTCCACTCGATGCGCACCGGGCGGCGCAGCTTCCACGCGGCCAGCGCCAGAACGATCTGCACGGACATGTCCTCACGTCCGCCAAACGCGCCGCCGATGGCCGGATAGATGACGCGCACCTGCTCCTCTGGCAGCGCCAGCGCGTGTGCGATTGCGTGCCGATCCTCGTGCGCCCACTGTCCGGCGACCACCACCGTCACGCGCCCGGCCTCGTCAAGGTAGGCCAGGCCGGCTTCCGGCTGCAAGTAGGCGTGCTCCTGCCCCGGAATCTCGTACTCGGCCTCGACGATGACGTCGGCGCCCATCCAGGCGGTGTCCACGTCGCCCCGGCGGATGCGGTGCCGCGAGACGAGGTTGCCCTCAAAGACCAGCTCCGGGTGGATGGCGATGCCGGGGTACGGCGGATGCAGCAGCGGCGCGTCCGGCTTGAGCGCCTCGCGTGGGTCGGTGAGGAGCGGGAGGTCTTCGTACTCCACATGGATGAGGGCGAGGGCCTGCGCGGCAATCGCTTCCGTCTCGGCGACGACGGCAGCGATCTGATCGCCGATGAAACGCACGACGTCCGCGCCCTCTTTCCCCCCCAATGGGGGGGAGGTAAGGGGGGGGGGGCCGCACAGCACGGGCGGGGCGGGATATTGCAGGCCGTACTCGGTCACCGGAACGTCCTGGGAGGTGAAAACGGCGACGACGCCAGGCAGCGCTGCGGCCTGCGCGGTGTCAATGCTGAGGACGCGCGCGTGCGGCCGGCCGGCGAAAAGCAACTTCATGTGCAGCATCCCCTCCATCACGAAATCGCCGGGATATTGCGCCGCGCCGGTCACTTTGGCACGGGCGTCACTACGCTGAGTGGATTGGCCGACGACGTTATATTTCATAGGCGAGTTTCCTCCAAAAATGATGAGTAACGCAAACTTCAGTTTGCTCTTTTGGCATGAAACAAACTAAAGTTTGTGTTACAGGTGTCAATGTTATTGTGTCTCCAACCCCAAAATTCGCCGCAGGACGGCGACGGCGCCGGCGTAGGTGGGGTCCATCCCAAAGTAAGAGAGGTTGCCGGCCCCCAGGTTTTTGCCCCGGCTCATCGGCTTATCGGAGACGTAGTGCAGGACGCCGATCTCAAACGGGGCTTCGTAGAGGTTGACGATCTCGTTGGTGGGGTAGCGGCGCGGGCGGACGAATTCGTAGAAGGCGGAAAGGTAGGGGCCGGATTCCATTTCCACGTCGGTGTAGCCGGCGTCGAGAAAGGTCTCCATATACTTGCGGTTCTGCAAGAAGGTGCCGCGCACGCTGATGGCGCGCTGGTTGTCGAGGACGTCGCCGTAGACGATGTAGGGCGTCACGTCCTGCGCGGTGAAGACATTGCCGAAGAGGTAGGTGTTCCGCGAGTGTTCGTCGTAGACGGTGTTGGGGATGAGCACGTCGCCGACGCGCCCGCTGAGGGTGGCGGCCTTGCCGATGACGTACGCGCCGCGCAGTTCGCCGACGTTCACCACCAGCCGCGCCAGCAGGTGGTAGGCGGCAAAGCCCAGCGGATAGTCAATGTTCAGGATGATGGCGCGGCTCTGTTGCAGGCCGGCCAGCGGCAGGTCGCGCAGGCGCGGGTCAACGTCCGCCGGGGCCAACCGCGCCAGATCGATTACCTGCACCTCCAGGTCGAAGGTGTGCTGGCTCGGAATCCGCGTGACGCCGTGCGCGATTTCGTACTCCCGGCGTTTGGCCTTCAGCGCGGCGCCTTCCGGGGCGGCGAGGTACTTGCGCAGGACGTAGTACAGGAAGTTGTTCCAGTTGCTGGGTATCTCATTCTGGCGGATACGGCGCGCCTCGGCGGAGAGGGCGGGGTCGGCGCCGGAGTCCAGGTAGGCCAGCAACTCATCCTCGTGGCGCACCGCGAATCCGGCGAGCATGTTGACCAAACTGTGGGTGTTGCTGGACACAAAATAGGTGGGGCGCTCGGAGAGGTCGAAGGGGGCGTTGGCGTTGACGCGGTTCCACCATTGCTGGGTGGCCCGCCGGTAGGCGATGTGCGATCCGGCCAGCAATTGCACGGCCATCCGCTTGCGGCTCGCGGCGATGCGGCACAGCAGCGCGGGGAAGTCGTCGTCCCACGCCTGTTCGAGCCGCTGCCAGTCGTCGCGGGAAAGCTGTAAGACCTGGCGCAACTCTTCCATCAGGGTTGGATCGGGCGGGCAGGTCTCGGCCCAGGTTTGCAGGCGGCGGCTCAGATCGGCTTCCAGGCCGATCAGGTCGTGCATCTTGTTCCACTCGATCTGGAACGCCGTGAGGATGGGGACGATGTCATCCACGTCGGAAATGCTGGCGATGTAGGCGGCGAGCGTGTCCTGTCCGTCGAAGAACATCCGCCGCCGCCGCGCCTGCGCCGTCACCGTCGCCCAGGATTCGACGGCGGGATAGCCGCGCTGCCGGAAGACTTCCTCGCTTTGCCCCAGGATGACCAGGCGCACGTCGAGGATGCAGCAGGGCAGGCGCAGGCTGCCGTAGATGAAGGCGGACATATCCGGCTCCTGCCGGCCCGCCGCCGCGTGCAGCGACGACTTCATCCCGATGTGCGTTTCTTCCAGCGTGCGGATTTGCACCACGTCGGTCGTGCGCAGCAGGGAGTAATAAGTGCGGGTGTAGAGGGCGATCTGGTCGGTCCCTTTTTGGGGCAGTTTGCGTTTCATACTTTTCTTTGTTTCACGCAAAGGCGCGAAGGCGCGAAGGGGTAAAGAAAAAACTTGGCGGCGTTGCGCCTTTGCGTGAAAATTCTCACAGGGGTGTCGCTTTCTCAGCCGCCTTTTCGACGGCCTGGATGATCTTGTAGTAGCCGGTGCAGCGGCAGAGGTTGCCGCTCAAGGCGACTTTGATTTGCTCGCGGGTGGGATGGGGATATTCTTGCAGGAGTTTGGCCGCGCTCATCACAAAGCCAGGCGTGCAGTAGCCGCACTGGACGGCGTCTTCGTCTATAAACGCCTGTTGGACGGGATGCAATTGGCCGTTCTCCGGCAGCCCTTCTACGGTTCTGACGCGCGCGCCGTGGGCGCGGGGTGCAGGGGTGAGGCACGCCAGCACCGCCTGCCCGTCCATCCAGACCGTACACGCGCCGCACTCGCCCTCCTCGCAGCCGACCTTCGTCCCCATCAACCCCAGGTCTTCGCGCAACAGCCGCAGGAGGGTTTTGCCGTTGGCGCCGGTGATTTCCACGCTCTTGCCGTTGACGACACATTGAATTGGCTCGCCGCCGCCGGTGTGGTGGGCGATGGTCGGCCCGCTGAGGCGCGGGCAGCAGCGCTTCTTGCCTTGCAGCAGCACCATCTCGGCCGGCTGCGGCAGGCCCAGGCGCGGGTTGCCTGTCTGTATGGCTTCCAGCCCGCGTTGGACGAGGGCAGCGATTTCCTCTGTGCGGAACCAGGCCGTGCCGCGCACATCGTCAATGGGACGGGCGGCCTGCGCGGTCAGTTGGACTGCCTGGGCGATGCGCGCTTCGTCCAGCACGCCGCCAATGAGGGCAGCCTCAGCTTCCGGCGCGGTGATGATGGTCGGCGCGACGCTGCCCAGCGCAACGCAGGCGCGGGTGATCTTCTGCGTTTCATTCAGGGTGAGCGCCACGGCGACGTTGACGACAGCTATCGCCAGGACGCGGCGCAGCCCCAACTTGAGGTACACGCCCCGCTGATTCTCGCTCAGAGGGGCGAAGATGATGTCCGTGATCATCTCGTCGGCTTCCATCACAGTGCGGCGCACGCCGGTGTAGAAGTTGGCGAGGGGGATGAAGCGTTCGCCGCGCGCGCTTTGCAGTTTGACGCGGGCGTTGAGCGCGCGCAGGGCCGTGATGGTGTCGTTGGCGGGGGAGGCAGTGACGAGGTTGCCCGCAAGCGTGCCCCGGTTGCGCAGCGCGGGCGCGCCGACGCTCCAACACGCCTGCGCCAGCGGCAATGCTTTCTCCTGGAGCAGCGGCGAGGCGGCGGCCTGTGCGTGCGTAACCATTGGCCCCAGATGAAGCAGGCCATCGTTGCCCATCTGGACTTTATCCAGGCCGCCGGTGCGGGTGATGTCAATGAGGACGGTGGGTTTGCGCGCATCGTGGCGCAGCTCGATCAGCAAATCGGTGCCGCCGGCCACGATGCGCGCGTTCTCTTTGTGCTCGCGCAGCAGCCGGATGGCGTCATCCAGATTGGTTACGGTGTAATACACATCCCATTGGGCCATAAGTTCTCCAAATTCGTAATCCGTAATGCATCATGCGGGATCCACCCATTTGTTGCTCTGCCGATCCGCGCACTCGCTGATTCGCTGATCCGCTCACTCGCTCCGCTTGATTTCTCTCACAATGTACAGCGGCCGGTCGCGGACTTCGTCGTAGATGCGGCCCACGTACTCGCCCAGGATGCCGACGCTGAACAGTTGGACGCCGCCCATGAACAACACCACGCTGGTGACGAGTCCCTGCCCGGCCAGCGGCATCGAACCGGTTAGCTTCAGGATAAGCAGCACGATGAATAACAGGATCCCCAATCCTACCGCGATCCCGCCGCCCCATTGCGCCAGCTTGAGCGGCAGCATCGAGAAGCCGGTGATAGCGTCCAGGGCCAGACGGAACATCTTCTTGAAGGGATATTTGGTCTCCCCGGCGGTGCGGGCGTGACGTTTGTACGGCACGCCAATCTGGCGGAAGCCGATCCACGAGACCATTGCCCGCACGAAGCGGCTGCGCTCGCGCATCCGTTTGAGGGCTTCCAGCGCGTTGCGATCCAGCAGGCGGAAGTCGCCGGCCTCCATCGGGATCGTCACGTCCGTGAGCGATTGGATGATGCGGTAGAACAGCCGCGCGGTGAACAGCTTGAACCACGTCTCGCCTTCGCGCTCGGAGCGCACCGCGTAGACGACTTCGTACCCCTCGCGCCACTTGGCAATCAGGTCGGGGATGACTTCCGGCGGGTCTTGCAGGTCGGAGTCAATGACGACGACGGCGTCACCGCGCGCGTGATCCATCCCGGCAGTGATGGCGAGCTGGTGGCCGAAGTTGCGCGCAAAGTGCAGGATGACGACGTGTTCCGGGTCCTGCGCCTGAATCTCGTCCATCAACTGCGGCGACTTGTCGCGGCAGCCATCATCAATCAAGACGAGTTCCCAGGATTCGCTGACGCCTTCCATCACGGCGCGGACGCGCTCGTAGAACTTGACGACGAGTTGTTCTTCGTTAAATACGGGGGCTACGACGGAAAAACGGGGGTTCATCAATACCTCACTTATGAATAATGTGCGTGAAATCAAACGTCAAACGTCAAGGGTAGTATGACGTTTGACGTTTGACGCTTGACTATGCTAAGTATACTCAGGGCAACGTTTAAAGCAATCCCACCCGCGCGTTAAACTCCTCAATCAGCGCGTCAATCTCCGCCGTCTGACCCTGGAAGCTCGTCCAGTAATCGTCCTGATACCACTGCGCCTGGATTTCCGGGTAGGTCTTGCCCTGCTGCTCGACCCAGGTGTAGTATTTGAGGTGGTGAACGCGCTTGCGGTCGGGGTAGGTGAGTTCCGCCATAGCCGCGGTCGTCTCGCCGAGCAGGTAGCGGTGGTAGTCGCCGGCGGCTTTGTTCTCGGTGTACTCGCCCTCGGCTTCTCGCAATTCCTGGATGCGGCTGCGATACAGTTCCATCGAATCCGTCCAGATGGTGAGGATCACGTCGTTTTCGGTCAGTTCGTACCACTTGGCGGTCTTGATGGCGGCCAAAACGTTGGCGATGCCGGAGTAGCCCATCAGGTCGAGCTGGCCTACCAGACTTTCCGGCACGCCCTGCTTGACCAGGTACGCGCGTCCCACCGGCTCGTTGAAGAGGCGCAGCAGGCCGACGGTCGCGGCGTCGTCAATGGCCGTGACGACGTCGGTGTTCTTGACGTTGTGAATCCACGGGACGTGCTTGTCGCCAATGCCCTCGATGCGGTGCGCGCCAAAGCCATTGTTGAGCAGCGTGGGGCATTGCAGCGCCTCGCTGGCGATGACTTTGCTGGTGGGGAAGCGTTGCTTCATGTAGTCGCCGCAGGCAATCGTGCCGCCGGAGCCGGTGTTGGAGGTGAGGCCAAAGTAGCGGTCGCGCGGCCCCAGGACGTGCTGTAGGACTTCCTCCATCGCGTGGCCGGTGATCTCGTAATGCCAGAGGTAGTTGCCGAACTCCTCGAACTGGTTGAAGATGAAGATGTCGTCGCCGCGCGTGCGGGTTAGTTCGTGACACTTGTCGAAGATTTCTTTAACGTTGGATTCGCTGCCGGGCGTGGCGATGACCTCGCCGGAGACGGTGCGCAGCCACTCGAAGCGCTCGCGGCTCATGCCCTCCGGCAGGATGGCGATGGAGTCGCAGGCAAGCAACGTAGAATCGTAGGCGCCGCCCCGGCAATAGTTACCGGTGGACGGCCAGACGGCCTTCTGGCGGGTGGGGTCGAACTGGCCGGTGACGAGGCGCGGCACGAGGCAGCCAAACGCCGCGCCGACTTTGTGCGCGCCCGTGGGGAACCACTTGCCCACCAGAGCGATGATGCGCGCCGGCACGCCCGTCAGCGCGGGGGGCAGTTCGACGGTGTTGACGCCGCCGAAGCCGCCGCCCTGGACGGCGGGCGCATTCTTCCATGTGATGCGGAACAGGTTGCGCGGCGTGATGTCCCACAGGCCGATGGCCGCCAGCTCCGCCTTGATGCGGTCGGGAATCAACGCCGGGTTCTTCTGCTGCGCAAAGGTGGGGATGATGATGTTGCGCTCGCGGGCGCGGGCCACGGCGTGTTCGAGTCCTTCTGGATGAATCGTTAAATCAATCATTGGCTTTCTCCCTCGAAAATAGGCCGCTAAAGCGGCGGATTAAAGAGGGTGTTTTCGCGGGCAGTATACCGCCCGCGAA
>DAOUGD010000256.1:0-1585 GCA_034429475.1 Anaerolineae bacterium | reverse complement strand
ATTAGGGGTATTTTTTGGGCCAAAGTGGGGAATGCAGCCTTCATACGCTCCTGAAGTGGCGGCAGTAGTCGCCATCATAGCCATCATGTTGCCCCTCAGTGGGGTGAAAATATCCAAATGCGATTGCCCTGGAAGACAACTGATTTGACAAGTCAACGGAATCACGTATAATGCAAACTAAATGCCCCAGTGGCGGAATTGGCATACGCGGCAGGTTGAGGGCCTGTGCCTTCGGGCGTGGAGGTTCAAATCCTCTCTGGGGCATCTGATTTCCTTCGTAGCACCATATTCACCCCTAGACCCGCCCGCGTCATCACGACGCGGGCGGTTTACGTTGACCAGCTCCCCCAACCACCCCAGGCAGTCATCCGGCGAATCTACCTATGCGCCTCCACCTTCCCGCTCAGCCCCAGTCCTTGACAAAAAACCTCCTTGTAGTAAAATTTGCATCTGACGCGGGGGGGGCAATATTGATGGTATGAAGCCTCTAACCCAATCTTGCGCCCACGATCAGTCTTTACCATATTCCCTTCACTCAGGAGTTCAACCTATGGGTGATCCAGACGCAGGCCGAGTACAACGATACCACCGCGAGTGTGGTCGATCAGCGCTACGACGCGCGCGGCCTGGTCATCGCCCAGAGCGTGCCCTACACGGCGACCAGCAACCCGGATGTCCCCTGGTACGTGGCCCCGGCGGCCCCGGCCGAGACGCGCACGGCTTACGATGCCCTGGGACGGGTTACCCAGGTCACCGCGCCGGATGGCAGCGTGACGCGGCAGGCATACGACATCGTCTACGCCGCTACTGACCCGGACTTCAACCCCGCGCGCGCGGTGGTGTACCAGATTGACGCCAACGCCTATTTCACCCGCCAGAGCTTCGATGCCTATGGTCAGCTCCGCAGCGTCAGCGAGAGTGAAGGCACGTGGGGCAGCCAAAACCCCTGGGTGAACGAAACCCGCACACGCTACACCTACGACACCCTGGGCAACCTCACCACCGTCACCGATCACGCCGGCAATGTCAGCCGGATGCAGTACGACGTGCTGAGCCGCAAAACCGTGATGACCGACACCGATATGGGCGTGTGGCGCTACCAGTACGACCCGGCCGGCAATCTGACCACCCAGACCGATGCACGCGGCCAGGTCGTGTGGTTTGGTTACGATGCCTTGAACCGGCTGACCCAGAAGCGAGTAGGCAGCAGCACCGGCGCCATCCTGGCCAGCTATACCTATGACTGTGGTAGCCCCACCTGTCCGGCAGGCAACTACGGCAAAGGCTATCGCACCGGCATGACGGATAGCTCCGGCAGCACGACGTGGCAATACGACGCCCGCGGGCGCGTGACACAGGAGCGCAAAACCATCAGCGGCAACCAGTTCTACACCACCTACACGTATGATGCCCTGGATCGCGTCGTAACGATGACGTATCCCGACGGCGAAGTCGTGCAGAGCACTTACAATGCCGCCGGACAGCCAGCCAGCCTGCGCAGCACTACCTACAACAACTACCCCTACGTGAACAGCGCTACCTACAATGCCCGTGGGCAGCAACTCACGCTGGGGTATGGCAACTC
>DAOUGD010000255.1:0-2407 GCA_034429475.1 Anaerolineae bacterium | reverse complement strand
CCATAAACGCGGCTTTGCGTTGCGCTCTACTCATTCGTCCGGGCATTCGCTCCCTCCGATTCATTGTGATAGTCTTTCCCTATTTTATCAGATGCTTTTCTCCCTTTTCCCTATATTCTGTTCTATACCCTCGGCCCAGGACTATCGCATTTGGACTGCGCCCACCTTAAAGGAAGCTACACGAGCAGCTCTGACTCCCCTGAAAAAAAGAGGAGGTTTCACGCAAAGGCGCAAAGACGCAAAGATTTTTAAGATCGGACTAAATTTTATAACGCAAAACAGGATTTTCAATGAAGAATATGAAGATTGCTCTGCCTTTCCCTTAGCGTCTTTGCGCCTTTGCGTGAAATAGTCAGTTTCTTCAGCGGAGTCATCTCTGAGTGCAAAACTGGGCGATAACGCGGTTGGCGCGTTTTGGCCCGCGATTTGCGCCTAGAGGCGCAGTTTGAAGATCAGAAAGTCATTCTTTGTGTTGACCTGTGAAGCCAGACAATATATAATGGAGTCCATCTTCCCCTGTGGAGAACGGTCAATGACGCAGCCAATGGCGACGCCGCCCACCTATCAAGTAGACTTTGAACCCATCGGCAAACGGGTGGACGTGACGTCAGACACCACGCTCCTGGACGCGGCGCGGCGGGCCGGCGTGGGACTGACCTCTCCCTGCGGCGGCGCGCGAAGCTGCGGGCGCTGCCGGGTCGTCGTGCTGGCGGGCCAGGTCTCCCCCGCCGACGAGAGCGAACAGGCGCTCCTGACCGAGTCGGAGTTGCAAAGCGGCTACCGGTTGGCGTGCAGCGCGCGCGTTCAAAGCCGGGTCAAAGTGCATGTCCCCCCAGCATCCCTTGTCACCGGCCAGCGTTTGCAGGTGACGGGCGAATCGGCCGGGCTGACTCCTGATCCGCCGATCTGGGCTTACCCGCTGGATGCGCCGCCGCCCACCCTGCACGATCCCCGCGGCGACCTGGAACGGCTCGCGGCGGCGCTGCCCCAGGGAACCGGCGCGAGCCTGCCCGTCGTCCGCCAAATCACTGAAACCGCGCGCGCGCACGACTGGCGCTTGACCGCCTACCTGCGGGACGCCGAAATCGTGGGCGTCGCGCCGCCGGGAGCGCCGCCGGTGGGCGTGGCCGTGGACCTGGGCACCACCAAAATCGCGGCCAGCCTCGTTGATCTGACGGACGGGGCCGAGTTGGCCGCAGCGGGAGCCTTGAATCCGCAAATCGGCTACGGCGAGGACGTCATCAGCCGCCTGACCTACGCCCTGCGCGGCCCCGCCGGCGCGCACACGCTGGCGGCGCTGGCGCGAGAAACGCTGAACGCGCTGCTGGGCGCGCTGACCGCACAAGCAGAGGTCAATCGGACGCAGGTGGCGGAGATTTGCCTGGTGGGCAACACGGCGATGACGCATCTGCTGCTTGAACTGCCGGTGAGCCAGTTGGCGTCCGCGCCCTACGTGGCCGCGACGCACCGGGCGCTGGACGCGCGGGCCGCCGACCTGGGGCTGGTCGCCGCGCCGGGCGCTTACGTCCACGTGCTGCCCGGCATCGGCGGGTTCGTGGGCGCGGATCACGTGGCAATGATCCTCGCCGGCGGGCTGGATGAGACGGAACACGTGACGTTGGGGATTGACGTGGGCACGAACACCGAAATGGTGCTCGCCCGGCCCGCTCAGGGCGCGTTGACCTCGGCCTCGTGCGCCTCCGGCCCGGCGTTTGAGGGCGCGCACATCGGCCACGGGATGCGGGCCGCGTCCGGCGCTATCGAAGCGGTGACGCTGACCGCAACCGGCGCGCAGCTCAAGACCGTGGACGACGCGCCCGCCATCGGGCTGTGCGGCTCCGGCATGATTGACGCCGTGGCCGAGCTGCGTCGGTGGGGGCTGCTCAACGCGCGCGGGCGGTTCGAGCGCGCTCACCCCCGGGTGCGGGCCGGGCGTCACGGCCCCGAATTCGTGCTGGCGTCCGCCGCTGAGAGCGGCAGCGAAAATGATGTGGTGATCACACAAAAGGACGTCAACGAGATTCAGTTGGCCAAGGGCGCCATTCGCGCCGGGGTGGAGAGTCTGCTCGAGGCCACGGGGACTTCGCCGGAGGATGTGCGCGAGGTGGTCATCGCGGGGGCGTTTGGGGCGTTTCTGAACGTGCAGAACGCGCTGGCTATCGGGCTGCTGCCCCCACTGCCTCACGCGCGCTACCGGCAGGTGGGCAACGCGGCCCTGGTGGGCGCCCGATACGCGCTGGTATCGCACCGGATGCGGGAGCGCGCCCAGGCAATCGCCGCGAAGACACGCTACCTGGAACTGACCACCTACCCCCAATTCAAGCGGCGCTTCGCGCTGGGGATGTTGTTCCCCGACCTGAAGGTCGAATGTTAAATAGTGTTTTCGCGGGCGAGCTCGGAAGCGCGT
>DAOUGD010000254.1:0-47318 GCA_034429475.1 Anaerolineae bacterium | reverse complement strand
CTGACGGCACAGAACAGCACCCTCTCCGCTAACTCGGCCAGCTACGGCGGCGGCATCTACAACTACCATGGCATGCTGACGGCACAGAACAGCACCCTCTCCGCTAACTCGGCCACCTACGGCGGCGGCATTCACAATTCCTCTGGCACGCTGACGGTGCAGAACAGCACCCTCTCCGCCAACTCGGCCACCTACGGCGGCGGCGGCATCCGCAACAATGGTGGCACATTGAATTACGTCAATACCATCATCGCCAACAGCACTGCCGGCGGGGACTGCGCCAACGCTAGTATTATCGGCACGCACACCAACAACCTGGTGGAAGATGGCTCGTGCAGTGCCACGTTCTCCGGCGATCCGCTGCTCGGCGCGCTGGCCAACAACGGCCCTTCGATAGGCTCAGGGCAGGCTACCCTCACCCACGCGCTGCTGCCCGGCTCCCCCGCCATTGATGCGGGCGATGACGCAAGTTGCCTGCCCACCGACCAGCGCGGGATACCGCGCCCGCAAGGCGCGCATTGTGACATTGGCGCATATGAAGCCGCCACACTGTGGCTGCTCAAAACCGTCACGCCGGAGACAGATGTGGCCTATCACGGCGTCGTCACCTACACGGTCGTCCTCGGCAATGCCAGCGAGGTGAACGATACCAGTGTTGTCCTGACGGATACGCTGCCGGCCGGGGTCAGCTTTGGGCAATGGGTAGCAGCCCCCCCCGGCGGCCTGATCCAAAATGGCAATGCCCTCACCTGGACGGGCACGCTGACCCGCCACACGGCCATCACCTTTAATTTCACCGCCACGCACATGGGCGGCTATGGGGATGTGATTGCAAACACCGCCTATTTTTCCGGCACGCTGGAAAAGGGCCATGACAGCGCGGTGTTTAGCGTCGAGTGTGACGCTACCGTGCAAAATGCCAACGATAGCGGCCCGGGCAGCCTGCGCCAGGCGATTGCCGACGTGTGCGCCAACGGCCGGATTGACTTTGCCGACAACCTGGCCGGGCAGACGATCACCCTGGGCAGCAGCCTTGACCTTGCCAGGAACCTGACGATTGACGGTAGCAGCCTGGCTGCGCCTGTCCAGATCAGCGGCAACAATGCCGTGCGCGGGTTCAATGTGACCGGCAGCGCTCACATCACGTTGGATAGCTTAAGGATTATCTGGGGCAGGAACGCCACTTTCAACGTCGACTGTCGGGATGAATCTTGCGGTGGCGGGATCAAGATTGATGCCGGCGCGGTAGTGACGCTGGCGCACAGCGCTGTGCTCACCAGCACGGCCACTTTCGGCGGCGGCATCTACAACCAGGGCACGTTGACGGTGCAGAACAGCTCCCTCGCCGGCGACTCGGCTGACTGGGACGGCGGCGGCATCTACAACCAGGGCACGCTGACGGTACAGAACAGCACCCTCGCCGGCAACTCGGCCACCGGTGGTGGCGGCATCTACAACTTGGGCACGCTGACGGTACAGAACAGCACTCTCGCCGGCAACTCGGCCGACAGCAGCGGCGGCGGCATCTACAACTGGGGCACGCTGTATTACGCCAATACCATCATCGCCAACAGCCCTGACGGCGGGGATTGCTACGGTGGCACTATCGGCACGAACATCCGTAACTTGGTGGAAGATGGCTCGTGCAGCGCGGCACTCTCCGGCGATCCGCTGCTCGGCGCGCTGGCCGACAACGGCGGGGGCACGGCGACCATGCCCCTCCTGCCTGGCTCCCCCGCCATTGATGCGGGCGATGACGCGGGCTGCCTGGCTACCGACCAACGCGGCGCGCCGCGCGCCGACCTGCGCTGCGACATCGGCGCGTTCGAGCTTCAACACGCAGATAGCGACACGGTGATCAAGACCTTCGGCGACGCGACCACGCACAGCTTCGGCCCGACGTGGGTCAGTGTGACGCTTTTGCTGACGGATACCGGCGCGCTCACCATCACCAAGCACCTGGTCTGCCCCGGCGGAACCTGCGACGGCGGTGAACTCCCAGCAACCTGGTACATTACCAGCACGTTAAGCGTCGGCTTGCCCCTCACCGTGAGCTTCTGCTACACTGGGGAACTAGCCGCGGTGACCAATGAAGGGAACCTGCGCGTCTTCCGCTGGAATACCACCGCGATGACCTGGACACTGCCCATCAGCACGGGACTGATGGTGGACACGATCAACCACTGCGTCATCCTCACCGGTATCGAGGAATTCAGCGCGTGGACGCTCAAGGATACGAGCGTGGGCGCGGCTACACCCACCGCCGCGCACGTCGTGGGATTAGCGGCGCGGGGCGGAACCAGCCACAAGGGCTGGCTGCTACTGGCGCTTGGCGGGGCGGTCGCATGGCGGCGCAAACGGCGACCGTCGTAGTCTAGCCCCTCGTGGGCGGTGATGAACCCGACCTGTCAGGTTTTCCCCAACCTGACAGGTCTTCTTTTGTCCCATTTATCCATCTCCTTGATTTATGCTAGAATGAAACGTGGAATCGCAACCTTCTTGCGGCTCTACAATCCCTTCAACCAAATCAAAGGAGACTTACTATGCTGGCTTTACGACAGATTCACCGCTTACGGTGGGGCCTGGCGCTGCTATTGGCGCTAGGCGCGCTGCTGCTCCATGAGACGGCGATACACGTGTCGGCAGAGACGATTCCCGTAAGCTGCGATGCCAGTGAACTCGTCAATGCCATCACGACCGCCAACAACAATGGGGAAGCGGATGTTCTGATCCTGGAGGCCGGCTGCACTTATGGTCTGACGGCGAGCAATCAGACCGACCCGGACGGCTATGGCCCGGTGGGATTGCCGCCCATCGTCAGCCCGATGACGATCCAGGGGAATGGCGCGACAATTCAGCGTGACAGCGACACGTTCCGTCTTTTCTACGTGGCGGTTGGCGGCGATCTCACGCTGGAGACCCTAACCCTCAGTAACGGTCGCGCTCAGGGATTTAACGGCGGCGACGGTTCGGGTGGCGGGGGCGGCGGCGGCTCGGCCGGTATGGGCGGCGCCATCTTCAATCGGGGCATGCTCACCATCAAACAAAGCACTCTCAGCAGCCACACCGCCATGGGCGGCGGCATTACGATAACTGGCACCGCTCCTGGGGGCGGCGGCGGCGGTGGACTCGGTGGGAATGGCAGCAGCAATGGTACTGGAGTCGGCGGCAATGGGGGCGGGATCAACGGCGGTCTGGGCGCGACCGGAACCACTGGCGCGCCCGGCGGCGCGGGCGGGGAAGGCGGCGGCGGCGGCGGCGGCACCCGCAACCTCAATGGCATCGGCGGTGCGGGCGGCGCGGGCGGCTTTGGCGGCGGCGGCGGCGGCGGCGGTTTTGGCTCACAAGAGAGCAACGGCCTTGGCGGCGCGGGCGGCGGCGGCGGTTTTGGCGGCGGCGGCGGCGGCGGTGCCGGGGGAACTTTGGGTGGCGGCGTTGGGGGTGCAGGTGGCTTTGGCGGCGGCAATGGCAGCAACGGGAGCGGAGCGATCTCCTATGCCGGTGGCAATGGCGGCAGCGGGGCGGGCATGGGCGGCGCGCTCTTTAACTACGCGGGAACGGTTAACATCATCAACACCACGTTCTCTGGCAATACTGCGCAGGGTGGCAGTGGGGCTCAAGGCTATGGCGGCGCGTTATTCAACTACGAAGGCACGGTCATCATCACCAACACCACCTTCTCCGGTAATGCCGTCACGACAGAAGGCGGCGCGATTTATAACTACCAGGATAGCGCCGGTGCAACACTGATGATGGCCAACACGATCCTGGCCAACACGACAAACAGCGACACCGATTGCTACAATCGAGGGGGAACCGTCAGCGCTGTCAACACGCTAATCGAAGCCAATGCTGGCAGCGGCAACGCCTGTGGCACAGCGACCATCACCGGAGACCCGTTGCTTGGGTTGCTGGCGGATAACGGCGGCGACACGCTCACGCACGCGTTGCTGGCCGGCAGTTCAGCCATTGACTACATCCCGATCACCGATCCCACATGTGAGGCCGGCATTAGCATAGATCAACGCGGCGCGGTTCGCGCCGACGGGAACCAGCGCGGCGATAGCGCGTGTGATATGGGCGCTTACGAGTACAACTCCACGCAGACGCCCACGGCCCTGACCTTACGCGGGCTGGCGGCGCGGGGCGGGCTGTGGCTGGCGGGGCTGCTCGCGCTCGGCGGGGCGGCGGTTGTTTTCCGGCGACGGTCGTAGTTGCGCCATCCCTGGCGCGCAGTTGCGGCGCGGTCTACGCGCAAGAACGCCCAGACCTGTCAGATTTTCCGAAACCTGGCAGGTCTTTGTTTGAATCCCGCGCCTTTCTCAAACCTCATTTTTTGTCATTTGTGGTAGAATGGCGCGCTGGGGGCGCGGCCCCCTTAAACGATTCTGGACTTACGCCAACTGTGAGAATTTACCGCCGAGGACGCCGAGACCGCAGAGATTTTTTATGGGTGCGCAGTGTGCCCTGCGTCCTCTGCGGTGAAAAAGCTCGTCGTTGCGCAAGCCCCAAACGATGCCCTTGCTTTAGGAGAAGACATGAAATCAGCTTTTTATCGAATGGCCGGCGCGCTGCCGGCCTTGGTGTTGGCCCTGTTGCTCCCGTTGGGGGCGTGGGCATGGACTGGTACTGGACACTTCGTGCTGGAATCTATCGGCTATTTTGATGGAACTCACGCGCGCGCCTACACCGTTGCGCCGAACTTTCGGCAGGCGTCGGGCCGCTTGAATCAAGCAAACTCGATCATCAGCAGCGATGACGCGGCGGATGTCTACGTTAATTTTGCTTATGACACATCTGGTAAATTTGTATGGGTGGTTTACACCACCGATGGCTCGGCGCCGAACAAGGGCAACGGTACACCGGTCGCCGCCGCCTTCTCCAAGTACGCCGAGCCGAATCGCACCTGGTATGTCACCATTCCGGCGCAAGCGGTGGGCGCGACGGTCAACTACGTCTTCTATATCAGCGATAGCGACCTGGCAAGCGCGTGGGGGCGCATTTCCGGCGCTACCGCCGACCGCAATACCAGCCAATACGAAACCTCGTGGAGCGAAAGCGACGCCGCTTACTTCACCTATAGCGTTTGTGGCAAAGCCCTCACCGTCACCAGCGCTGCTAACTCCGGCGCGGGCAGCCTGCGTCAGGCGATTGCGGACGTTTGCCCCGGCGGGAGCATCACCTTCAGTGGGGATACCAGCATCATCCTCAGCAGCGCGTTGGGCCTTAACAAACACCTGACGATAGACGGCGGCAGTCACGCCATCACGGTCAGCGGCAACCACGCCGGGCGCGTCTTCGACGTCGGCGCGAGCGGCGTGGTCACGCTCAGCCACCTCAGCGTCGTCAGCGGCACGACTACCAGCAGCGGCGGCGGCATCCACAACGCGGGCGCACTGACCGTGCAAGACTGTGTCCTTTCTGACAATATGAGCGCGGACAATGGTGGCGGCATCTTCAACGTGGACGGGGTACTGACCGTGCAAAACAGCGTCCTTTCCGGCAATCGGGCCGGCGCTGGCGGCGGCGGCATCGGCAACCGGGGCGTGTTGACCCTGCGAGACAGCACTCTCTCCGGCAACTCAGCCAGCTATGGCGGCGGCATTTACAACGCCGACGGCGGCCAGATGACGGTGGAGAACAGCACGCTCTCCGGCAATGCGGCTACCAGTACCAGCTCAGACTACGGCGGCGGGGCGATTGACCAATGGGTCAGCAGCGGCAGTGTGTCTGGCGCGATCATCAACAGCACCATTGTGAGCAATACCGCCGTCAACGCCAATACGAGCGGCATCTGGCTGGAATCCGGCACGCTGACCTTGCACAACAGCATCGTCGCCAACAACAACGACGTCAACAACTTCCATCAAACAGGGGGGATCTTTACCTCCCAGGGTTACAACCTCGCCAATGCCTGGAATGGGCTGACCACGACGACCGGTGACTTGACGGCAGACCCGCTGCTCGGCTCGCTGGGGGATCACGGTGGGGGCACGGGGGGCGCGGTGACCGCGCCCCTACGGGCCAATTCTCCGGCGATTGATGCGGGCGATCCGACGATTTGCCCGGCGACCGACCAGCGCGGCGAATCCCGCAGTGACCTGCGCTGCGACATCGGCGCGTTCGAGCGGCAATTCACCGACGCCGGCGGCGATACGGTGGTGAAGGCCGGTTTCGCCGGCGGCGCGTCCTACAGCTTCGGCCCCACGGCGATCAGCATGACGCTCGCGGCGGATGATGCCGGCAGCATCACTGTCACCAAACACCTCACCACGCCCGGCGGGGTGTGGGACGCGGGCGAAATCAGCGTGACCTGGTGGATCACGCACAACCTGAGCGCAAGCCCGGCGGTGACGGTGAGCTTCTGCTACACCGATACGGAGATCGGCGCGGCGGATGAAAACGGGTTGCGTCCCTTCCGCTGGAATGGCAGCGATTGGGAAGAATTCGGCGACAACGTGGAAATAGACTTCGTCCACCATTGCGTCACCGTGCAGGGCGTCTCAGAGTTCAGCCCATGGACGCTGTTCGATACCAGCGGAACGCCGCAGGAACCGACCGCCGCGCGCGTCGTGGGCCTGTCCGCGCGGAGCTTCGCGCCATTGGCGGCGCTGCTCGTTCTCGGCGGGGCGGCAGCGTTGCGGCGCAGACGCCCGTAGTCGTTTCCTCATACAGCCATCACAACCCCCCGGTTTTTAGAAAAAAACCGGGGGGTTGGTTGTAAAAACCCCCAAACGCACGTTTGACGCACGTTCATTTTCTATAATAAGAACATGGCGTTAGAACCGGTTTATAAATCCTACATTTTGCGCGTCTGGCCGGTAGCGCGCGATGACCAGGTGGTAATGGTCGCCGCGCTCGAAGACTGCGAGACCAACCAGCGTCACCTGTTCCCCTGCCTTGCTGCGCTGGTGGAATTTCTGGAAACCGGCCAACTCCCCGCCGCGCCGCCCGATGACGTTGAACCCGAAGAATGGCTGCTCTAAAGGGTGGGGGAGTTTCACGCAAAGGCGCAAAGATTTTTAAGGGACAGATTCATTAAATCCTGACATTCCGTTAATCCTGTTATCTCTGGAGGCAACCATGAAACATCCTCGTTATCTATCCACCCGTACCTTTATTGTTATCGGCGCCCTGCTCATCCTGATCGCCGGCGGACTCTCCGCAGCCCACGCCGCCGACGCCCCCGATCCCACGCAAGCCGTGCAAGACGCCTGGGCGCGCGCCGCGCAATCCGGCGTCTACCACTTCCGCACGGAAATCGTCCAGACGACCTATCCCGCGCCCATGCTCGCTAACGTGGGCCGCAGCAGCCGCACGGACAACGTCTACATCGAAGGGCAAACCGACGCCCGCACGCGGCAATTCCTGATGACGCTGTGGGACGGCGGCGGCAATGCGCTGAACGGCCAGGATGCCATCGAAATCCGCATGGACGGCGAGAAGACGTATGGTCGCGCGGGTGGGGATGAGTGGCAGGAGATCCCCGACTTCGCCGGGGCCTTCGCGCCCGGCAGTGATTTGATGGCCTACCTGGCCGGCGTCAAGGACGTGGTCGAGGTGGGATCGTCGGTCAGCCTGCCGGATTCGCCCTACGCCGTCGTCGCCACGCAGTATGCGTTCACGCTCGACGGCCCCAGCCTGGCGCGGCACGTCCGCGATCAACTGGAACGGGAACTGGCGCGCAAAGGCGAGCTGCCCATCGGGATCACGCTCGACGTTTCCACTATGTACCACAGCGCAACAGGCCGGGGCGACGTGTGGATCGGCGCGGACGGGCTGCCGTTGCGGCTGGCGCTGCACATCCTCTACCCTCGCCAGACCAACGGCGAACAGGTCGAGGCCCAGGTGCAGACGGACTTCTCCAATTTCGCGCTGGCGCAAGCGCCGGGGCCGGCGAAGGCGCTGGCGTCTGCGCTAGGATTGCCCCAGACGCGGCACGATTGGCAGAACGCCGCCATGCAGACCGGCTTCGCGCTGCTGCTGGCCGGGATGCTGCTCGTGCTCGTCACCCACTCGCGCTCAAAGCTGGTGTATCGCGCAGTCGCGTTAACGATGGTGCTCTCGATGTTGTTCACGCCGCTGCTCACCGATGTGCAGGCGGCGGCGTTTATGGACGAGCAGGCGGTCAAACAAGCCACGCTCGATCAGCAGCAGGCCGAGCAGGCCCAGGTCGCCGAGGCGCAGGCCGAGATGGCCGATCCACAGTGGAATCCAAACCAGGACCCGTTGGAGAGCCAGGAGGCTGATTTTCAACCCGTTTCAACGGGTTTTGGGTATCAGCCTGCGAATTCATTCGCAGGGCTAACCGGCGACGAGGACGATCCCTACAGTGGGTGTACCGACGCAGAAAAAGCCGCCGACGCGGACAAGGACTTGTTGACCGACTGCCAGGAACGGCTGATGGGCACCGATCCGGCCAAACAAGACAGCGACAGCGACGGGCTGTGGGACAGTTGGGAAGTGCTGCGCCTGGGCACCAGCCCGCTCGCGGCGGATAGCGACGGCGATGACCTCAGCGACTCCCTGGAAGTGGTGGGCTACACGTATCAAAACAAGCGCTGGTACAGCAACCCCAACACGGCGGACACTGATAAGGACACCCTGGCCGACAACCTCGAATGTCCCGAACGCCGCACGGTCAACAGCGTGACGCCCTCGGTGGACGCCGCCTGCCGCGACACCGACAGCGACGGCACGCCCAACCTGTTCGACCTCGACAGCGACAACGACGGCGTGCCCGACCAGAGCGACCTTTCGCCGCTCAGCGTGATCGGCCAGGCTACGCCCTTCACCCGCGACAACCCGTTCCAATGGCAGGCGAGCAATTTTTCGCTCAAGACGGGTTCGACCAGCGCCTATTATCCCGTGCTGGTGGATTACCAGCTTCGCCCGGTCAATCCCAAGCACCTGACTTATGTGATGAACGTCCTGGACTGGCCGAGCGGTGACGAGCAGGGCCAGATTCAGCGGCGGACGGGCAACGACACGACGTTTGCCGACGCGATGACGCCCGACCAACGGGCGACCGACCCACGCGCGCAAAACGGCGACGTGCGCCTGATCCCCATGCTCGAAATCGAGATGAGCGGCAGCAATCTGCCTTTGCCCTTCAAGACCGACCTGCGCGCGAGTGTCCCCATCCAGGGCGTGGATACGTCCTGGCCGGTTTCGACCACGCCGCCGGTCTTCACGTCCTGGCTCACGGCCACGCTGGACCTGGCGCAAGGCGGGACGGCGTCCGCGCCGCAGGTCGCCACGACGCTGCGCTGGACCGGCAGCTCTTCACTCGATATGGTCAGCCTCTACCAGGGCCAGTGCGCCGAGCCGAGCGCGCGGCTCAGCGAGCAATCGTTGGTGGGCCGCTCTACGCCCTTCACCTGGGCCATCGGCGGCGTCCGCGTGACGGACGTGGCCGACGGCAACCACTTCGTCCTCGTCGAAAAGGCCGGGCACGACCCGGTCTGCGTCCCCATCCCCGACCTCCCCACCGGACCGTACAACGACCGGATGATTGATCCCGCCCCCCTGGCCGCCTACAACATCATCGCCCGCGACAAGGATAAGGCGGGCACCGTGCTGATGTACGCGCCGGTGGACATCGTTCCCGACGCTTCCGGCGGCGGGCGCGTGGCCTTCTCCGCGCGCATCCCCTACTTCCCCAACAACGGCACGCTCGGCAGCGCGGCGCAAAAGGTGCGCCTCGTGTGGTTCGTCCAGGTGCTCGCCGATCTCTGCACGCCCGCCCCGCTCAGCGCCAGCGACGCGGACGCCGAGGTCTGGTGCGACTACACCGAAAGCTGGAATCTGAACACCGCACAGGTCATCCACACCTACGGCGACGACTGGTATCTGACGGGCCTCACGGTGCGCGAGGATCACGGCTTTGCCATGGCGATTGCGTGGGAAGACCCCTCGGTCAAGACCGCCGAGCAGCGTCAGCAGGATAACTGGCTGTGGCCGATGGCACTGGGCCTGGAAGAAGTCTTCCTGTCGGGCCGCGACGCAAACGACAACGACCGCCGCGATTTGGGCGTCGCGCTCACTGCCGACGGCGCGACGGTGGCCGACGCGACCATCAGCAGCCGCTTTGACGCGCCCCTGGCTGCCAGCGTCACCATCACCGACCGGTGGGGCATCCCGCTCACGGCCACGCTGCAAGTCGAAGCCGTCAGCTACACCACGCAAGATCACGTCGGCATGGTGATGATGACCGACACCACCCGCATCCTCAACACCAACTTCGCGGCGTACACCGACGCCGTCCCCAGCCTGCTCTTTGCCCGCGAGGAGCGTTATCGCACGGCCAACCTCGACGTGGCGGAGACGCGCACGCTCAACGGCAGCAACGTCTCCTTCAACCTGACCGGGCAGAAGGTCAACACGCTGACCGCGCTGAACTGGGCGCCGTACCGCTACCGCGACGGCGCGTGGCGCGCGTTCCCGCTGGCCGAATATTGGGACCTGCTCGGCGCGCGGCTCAAGGCCGCCCTCCCGCTCGACCCCGAATTGGACGCGGAGCGCGGGGAAAACGTCCGCGCCGGGCAGATTGTCTTTGCCCGTTCCTACTACCTCGCCATGAACCAGGGGCGCGTGGCGCTCGTGGGGCTGGGCGACGACCTGAGCCATCCCTACAACCCGCTCCAGGGCGACGGCTCGCTGACCATGTCGCTCTCTTTGCTGATGACGCGCTCCGGCATCAGTATGGTGGGCGGCGTCGCCACTGTGGTGGGCATGGTGGTGGACACTATGGTGGACATCTACGAAAGCGAGGTGATTTTCAGCCGCTACGCCGGTAAACTGAGCAACATTGCGTTAGGCGACCGCTCGGATACCGCCTTTCTGGAGCTGGTGGGGAAAGGTCTCAAAACCACCGCCGCTCAAAAGGTGAGCGATCTGCTGGAAACCCTCACCAGCAAGTTGAATTCCAAATTTAAGGCGGGGATGGCGATCGTCGGGGCCATCGCCGGGGCCGTGGCGATTGTGGCGACGATGGTCGTCGGCTTCGCCTTTGCCAAAGCGGAGCTGATGCTGACCGTCTGCATTTCGGCGGTGACGGCCACCGTGCAGATCGTCCTGGCGATTAAGACGATTTACGAGGTCGCGACGAAAACGTTGGCGGCGGTCAGCAAGGCGGCGATGATCTGTACCATCGTGGGCTTCATCATCGGCGTGGGCGTGGCCTTTGCGGGACTCGTCACCACGCTGGTTGCCGGCAAGCTCAAGTTGACCAGCACCGCCGCGCACGCCGCCATGGCCGAGGCCATCGCCTACGTCGTCGTCGCCACCATCATGCTCATCATTTCGCTCATCCCGGTGGTGGGCCAGATCATCGCCGCCATCCTCGGCGCGATAGACGCCCTGATTCTGGCGCTCTGCGGCGTCATCTCGGCGGCGGTGGGGCGCGACGTGCGCAAGGGCGCTGCCGGGCAGTGGCTCTGCAAGGGCCTCTCCGGGCTGACGGCGGAGCTGATCAAGTGGGCGATCTACAGTTCCCGCACCCTCGCCGACCTGCAAGACCCCGACCGGCTCCAGTTTGGCCGCTTCGACTACGACCTCAGCGACCCGGACAAGGGATTGGTCGTCGGCAACGACCTCTACCTCACGCTCGACCTTACCAGCACCCTTGAGTTGGTCAGCCTACTCCCCGCCAGCGAAGCCGTCATCGCGGGCTGGAAAGACGGCACAGCGTTGGTTCCGGCGGACTGGAAGTCCATGTCGTACTGGTGGCAGTTCTCCGACAGCAACGTGAAGAAATCCACGTTCCGTTACGTCATCCAGGCGGAAGAAACCGACATTGACGGCGACCTTGACCTGGAGCAGATGAGCGACGAGTGGCAAGCCACCGGGCAGGCGCACGTCTTCGTCGTCCAGCCCACCCCCGTCAGCGATCCGATCCCGCTGGACAAGGCCGGCATCAACCAACCGGTGCAGGCCCTCGTCACCGAAGGCACGGACGTCGCCGTCCAGGAATGTTGGACCGTCCCCAGTCCGATGATGATCGGGACCGGGGGCACGTGCGTCATCCCCTACATTTGTTTGGTCCCCGTGTGCGTCATCCGGGGCGAAAAGAACTCGAACCACATCCCCCTGGGCGACCGCTTTGTGCTGGACGTGCTGCCTGCCACGCTCGACGAATTCTACACGGCGCTGGCGGACGATGGCGGCTACACACTGGCCTGGGGTCAGGACGCCAGCCTGACGTTCGGGCGGCAGCCCGACTTCGACGGCGACACGCTCCTGGGGCGGGCCGACGGCGGCGCCGACCCCGACGACAGCCGGTGGGACACCGACGCCGACAGCCTTTCCGACGCCTGGGAGCTGGCGCACGGGACGGATCCGCAATTGCTGGACAGCGACAACGACGGTCTCTCCGACGCGGAAGAGATCGCCCTAAAGACCGACCCGCTGCGCAAAGACAGCGACGGCGACGGCCTGACCGACAAGGAAGAGTTGACCGGCTGGGAAATGGTCTACGGCATCAACGCCAGCGGCAGCGCGCTTACCACCTGGGTCACGTCCGATCCGCTGATGTCCGACGCAGACGACGATGGGCTGAACGATTTCAAAGAAAAGACCTTCGGCTACAATCCCAACCTCCCCTCTGATCCCAACGTGTTCAGCATAGCCGGCGGCGTGTTTGAGTTCACCGCGCCGCGCCTGCTGCTGCGCTTCGACGAGACGCCCGGCGCGCAAACTTTCATGGATCGCGGCAGCCTCAACGGCGCCGTGTGCGCGTCCGACGCCTGCCCCGACGCCGGGCAGGATGGCCGCTACGCCTACGCCGCCCAATTCGGCAGCGGCGACGCCCTCAGCCTGCCCAACGGCCCGACCAACCGCGTGAGCCGCGAATTCACCGTGGCCGCCTGGGTGCGCCCGGCGCAGGTGTCCGCCGCGCAGAACATCGTCGCTACGGCCCAGACGGCCAGCGTCAACGGCTTTGCCTTCGGTCTGTCGGCTAACAGCGTGTCTTTGACTCTCCGGGGCGTGGGCAGCTACAACTCCGCCGGCGGGGTGACGGCCAACCAGTGGACGCACGTGGCCGCTGTGTTGTGGAACGGCAAGGTATCGTTCTATGTGAACGGGGTATTCCAGCGACAGGTGAGTGTCAGTCGCCCGGTCACCCCCGACCCGGACGACGATCTGATCGTCGGCGCCACGTCCGCGACCGACAGCTTCATCGGGATGTTGGACGACGTGGCCTTCTACGACCGCGCGCTCAATGCGACCGACGTGCAGGCGGTGATGCAGGGCCGCTTCAACATCAACGATACGTTGGTCGTCCCCGCCCAAACTCTGGCCTACACGGCCACCCTCGCCAACCGGCTGATGGGCCGCTACGCCCAGGGCTTGCTTTCCATCGCCGCCACGCCGCCCCTGGCGTTGACGACGCTGCCCGCGCCCCAGGCCTTCGTTTTGCAGCCGGCGACGGCGCTGGATATGGCCGGCTATCTCACGGTAGGTGCATTGAGCACACAGCCGATCAGCGTCACCGAGACGGCGCAGGCGCTCATCACCGACTGGCGCGAGCAATCCAACTACGCGCGGCTCTGGCTGCCGCTGGACGAAGCAAAAACGCAAACCGTGTTCCAGGATCATTCCGGCACGCTCCCGGCGGCCAACGGCGTGTGCAGTGGGTCAACGTGCCCCGCGCGCCAGGAGTCGGGCTATTACGATTACGCGCTAGGGTTTAACGGCAACCAGTCCGTCACCCTCTCAGATACCGTCCGGCTCGGCTTCCAGAATTCGAGCTTCGCTGTTTCCGTCTGGGCCAACACGCAGGACTTGCGCAGCAACCGGTATATCTTGAGTACGGTCGGCGGGACGGGCAACCCCAAATTGAACGTACTGCTGCGCGACGGCAAACCGACGCTCGGCTTCGATAACAATCTACTCTCTTCCCCCGATGCGCTCCAGGCAAACCGCTGGTATCACCTGGTCTTCCGCTACGACAAGGACAAGACGGAGCAGACGCTCTACGTCAACGGCGACCTGAAGGCCAGTCGCACCGGCGTCGCCGCGTTCAGCGGGACGGGGGCGGTGATGCTGGGCAGCGCGTGGCGCGGCTGGCTGGACGATGTGCGCGTCTACGACCGCGCCCTCACCCTCAGCGAAATCCGCGAGCTGTACAACCGCCCGGTTATGCGCCTGCAATTCGAGGAGACCACCCGGCCCACCGCCCCCCAGCCCACCGTCTACTTCGCCGACGTCTCCGGGCTGGGTAACGGCGGCTCCTGCACGGGGAAGGTCTGCCCCGCTCCCGCCGTCGGCGTGACCGGCCAGCGCGCCCGCGAGTTCGACGGCGCGGACTATGTCAGCATCCCCAGCCGCCCCGGCCTGGCCCTGAACGACGGCCAGTTCACGCTCGCCGCCTGGGTCTGGCCCGACGCCCAGGGCGAGCCGGTGACGCCCACCTGCGCCTTCCAGACGCAGTCTTACACCAACACCAAGTTCACCGGGACGCCCGCCCAAACCGGCTGCACCAACTGGCTAGACGCCTCGATGGACGCCGGCGAAGGCTCGCAGAACGCGGCCTGGCTGGTCAATTACGCGCCTTCTCCCAGCACGCCCATTTCTACCCGGTGGACGGGGCAATTCAATTTCGCCAGCGGCGACTACGTCTTCAATTTTGCGACGGGCGGCAGTTTGAAATTTTACGTGGACGGCGTTGAAGTGGTATCCTATTCAGAAGTTCCCGGGATCGCCAGCGCCAGCGCCGACTTCACCATCCAGCAAAGCGGTGTTCATGAAATCAAAGTGGAAGTCGCGGAGCAGCAAGCCCCCTACGGCGCGGCCTTCGGCTGGATGCCGCCGCACGTCCAGGGCATCCTGGGCAAAGACAGCGGTCGGGCCGACGCCTACCCCTCGCTGCTCAACGTGGGCGGGCGGCTGCGCTTCGGCTTCGGCGCAGGGCCGCTCGGCTGGGTCTCGCGCACCACCACCGAGACGGTGCTGCTGCCCAACACCTGGAACCACGTTGTGCTGGCCTTCGGTCCGCGCACCAAGACGGACGGCAGCTTCGACCAGAACGTTGCCACGCTGTACATCAACAACCAGAAAAAGGCCGAGTGGGGCGTGGGCGCCGCCGCGCCGGTGGCGACCACCACCTCCTTCGACGTGGGCCGGGCCAGCAATCGCGGCGCGATTTACCTGGATTACTTCAAGTTGACCACCGAGGCCGACGAATCCAAGCACGCCGAAATCTACATCCAATGGGATGGCAGCAAGATTTGTTCTGCCGCCGACGACCCCGGCGACGACTGCATCTGGGGCGATTTGAATACCGACAACGAGCGAAAAATCCAACGGACGCGCACCTTTGTCGAGGACGCCGAACTGCGCGCCTACGAGTCGGATGACGGTTTCGAGTCCGGCCACAACTACGGCGACGATCCCCTGTGCGACTCAAGCGAGACCCAGTGTACGCACGGCTACACCTTCGACAGCGACGACATCAGCATCCCCAAGAAAACCTTCCGCTGGGAAGGCGACAATCTAAAACCCAGTCACGGGCTGAACAACGAGGACACCAGCGCCATCGCACTGCACCTGGGCGACGCCACCCACTGGGCGTACCGCAACCCGTCCATCCCATTCCGTGGGCGGCTGGACGAGATCATCCTCTACAAGCGCGCGCTTTCGACCGAGGATGTGCAAGAACTGTACCTTTCCGCCTCGATGGCGCTGCACCTGAAAGTTGACGAAGCGCCCGGCAGCGCCAGCTTCGAGAACGCCGTAGACCTGAGCAAGCAGAGCAACGCCTTCTGTTCCGGCAGCGCGTGCCCCACGGCGGGGGTAGCCGGCCGCATCAACCAGGCCGTCCTCTTCGACGGCGCGAGCGACTGGCTCAGCACGACGCTGACGCTCGACCCGGCCAGCGGCGCGACGCTGATGGCCTGGGTGCGCCCTGCGGCCGGCGGCAACGTCAGCCAGACCGTACTCAGCACCGATAACGGCGCGGGCGGCTGGGGCATCGTCCGCGACGGGACGACATGGAAGGTGTTGAACCGCCAAACCCTGGTGGACACCGGCGCGACGGTCACGTCCGGCGCGTGGCAGCATGTCGCCGCCACCTTTGGCGCGGGCGGACTCAAATTTTACCTGAACGGCCAGGCTGTGTTCACGACGACGCTCAACGCACCCCGTGGCAAAATCCTGGCGATAGGCCGGCGTCCGGCCGGCGGCGCGTATTGGGCCGGTGAGATAGACGACGTCCGCGTCTTCAACACCGTCCTGTCCCCGGCCAGCATCCAGACGCTCTACCGCGCGGCCCCTATTGTCCACCTGCACCTGGACGAAGCCACCGGCGCGACGCAGTTCGCCAACATCGTCGGCGCGTTCTCTGGGACGTGTACGACTTGCCCCAAGGCCGGGGTAGATGGACAGGTCGGGCAGGCCGTCGAATTCAATCTGATCCCCAACCATACCGCCGACCAGATCGTCATCGCGGCCGACGCGGCGCTCAACCTCTCGCGCTTCAGCGTGGGCGCGTGGGTCCAGCCTTCGGCCATCAAGTCAAACGATCAGGTGTTGGTGAGCAAGGGCAACAATTACAAACTTTCGATCCCCGCCAACGGCCTTCAGGTGCGGTTGACCTTCGCACCGGTCTCCGGCGGCGGGTGCGGCGCGGCGCAATCCGTCACCAGCCTCGCGGCGCTGCTGCCCAACCAGTGGAATTACGTGATGGGCACGTATGACGGCAACGCGGCCCGCCTCTACGTCAACGGCTACGAACAGGGCAGTTTGGTCGTCAGTGGCGGAGCCTGCGCCAGCACAGCGGGCGTCTCCATCGGTGGGACGTCATCGTCGGATGCTTTTGCCGGGCGGCTGGACGAGGCCTCGCTGTACACCTACGCCCTCAATCCCTTCGAGGCGCGGGACATCTTCCGCTACCAGGCTAAACTGGTGCAGGAACGCCGCACCGACGTGCTGTTCGTGGACAATACCCCGCCCACCTCGGAATTGCGTTCCTACAACCCCTCGCAGCGCTATCTGGCGAACCAGAACGTGCTGATGTACGTCGCCGCGTCCGACGCGCACGCCGGCGTCAGCCAGGTGGAACTGTTGGTGATGAAACTCGGCCAGAGCGAGACCTGGACGCCCGCGCCCGCTTGTATGGATGCGGACGGCGACGCCGCCTGGTGTCCCTTCTTCAAGCCGTCGGGCGAGGGGCAGTACTCCTTTGTGACCCGCGCCACCGACTGGGCCGGCAACCGCGAAAACTCGCGCCCCGCACTGATCTTGTACGTAGATGGCGCGCCGCCCGTCGCCACGCTGGCGCAGACGGCGGAACAGGTTGTCTCGGCGCTGCCGCATCCCACGCTTCAAAATACCTGGTTGGTGCAGTTGAACGGGACTGTTAACGATCCGATCCTCGCCAATTCCGGCAACGCAGCCGGGAGCGGCGTGCAGGCGGATAGCGTCCGCGTGTCCCTGGTGGATGCGACCGGCGCGATCCTCGGCGGGGCGGCGCAGGCCGTCGCCCTGTCGGGTGTCAACTGGTCTCTTGACTATCTCATCCCGGAGGCGCAGCCGACGGGCCGTTACACCGTCCACCTGGAAGCCGCCGACCGCATCGGCAACCAAGCCGACATCGCTCTGGCGACAATCCTGGTGGACGCCAGCGCGCCCGGCGGCGACGTCTCCGGCGCGCTCGCCTTGCCCGTCACCGCCATCACCTCTACCCGCACGTTGCAAGGCGTGGTCAGCGAAGCGCCCGCCCCGCGCGACACGGCGCTCCTGCTGCACCTGGAAGAAGACACTGGCGCGACGCGCTTCTATGACAATTCCGGCGCCGCCCGCCACGCCGACTGCACCGGCGCGGCCTGTCCTACCGCCGCGCAGACCGGCCAATATGGCCGCGCCGCCAGCTTCGACGGCAACGACGCCTTGCAAATCGCGCATAGCGCGCTGAACGAGTGGACGGCGGGCTTCTCCATCGCCGCCTGGGTCAACCCGGCCACGGTGTCGGGCGTCCAACGCTTCGTCGCCACGGCCCGGACGCGGAGCGTCAACGGCTTTGGGCTTGGCCTGTCCGGGAACAAGTTGCTGTTCACAACCTACGGCGTCAAAGATTACACCCTCGGCGCGCTGTCCACGGGCCAATGGACGCATGTGGCGGTCGTGGTGGGCGACGATCACGCAGTGAGCTTCTATCAGAACGGCGTCCTGATAGGCGTCGTCGCGGCGACCGGCCCCGCCAACGCCGACCTCGACGACGACCTGTTCATCGGCGCGGGGACGGTAACCGGCAGTGCGACGCCCACCGACTTCTATACCGGCCTCCTCGATGAAGTTATCATCGTTGACCGCGCGTTGCTGCCTGAAGAAGTATCCGCGCTGGCGCAATCCAAGTCGGCGGGGGTGAGCGGTCTGCAAGTGGCCTGGCGGCCCACGCTGCCCGGCTCGCCCTTCTTTAATGAAGCGCCGCTGCCCGGCGAGACGCTGCACCTGGCCCTTGAGGACATGCCCGCCCAGAGCGGCGCGCTTACCTGGCAGGACATCTCCGGCCAGGCGCACCACGGCGCCTGCACGGGCGCGGCCTGCCCCGCTTATGGCGTGACCGGGCACGCGGGCAGCGCCGCCGCCTTCGACGGCAAGCAGACCACCATCGCGCTGCCCTCCTGGGGGACGTTCACGAACGCGACGGTCTCCGCCTGGGTCAAGCGCACGAGCGAGACCGGCGCGCGCGAGACCATCATCTCCTACAAAGAAGCCGGAAGTTGCGGCTTTGTGCTCTCGCTCAACGAGGACAAGGTCAACCACTATCCGCGCATCTGGATGAAAGTGAGCGGCAGTTGGAAATACGCCGAGCAAGCTGTGACGATCCCGCTCAACGCCTGGGTTCACCTGTCTGCCACTTACGATGGCGCGACCCTGCGCCTCTACCGCGACGGCCAACTCGTTGCCAGCACGGCGGCGGCGGGCGCGCTGGCGCAATGCAGCGCCGTCTCCGCCATAGGCAGCAAATCAGATGGCAAATATCACTTCTTTCCCGGCGTGATTGACGATGTGCGGATGTTCGACCGCGCCCTGTCCGCCGACGCGCTCCGCAAGCAACTCTACCTCGGCGGCAACCCCACGCTGCACCTCCCGATGGACGAGGCGTGGGCGGTGGATGGCAGCCGCCTGCCCGACGCCTCCGGCTGGCAGCACGACGGCGCGCTCCACACCGGCGCAAACGCCAACAACAAGGCGACGTCCGGCGCGGTGGGCGGCTTCGGCCTGACCCTCGACGGCGTGGACGACTACGTTGCGCTTGAACCGGACGCGGGCCTGCGCCCTGGCGCGGACTTCAGCCTGGCGGCGTGGGTCTATCCCTCCCCGGCGGACACGGGCGCCTATCCCATCCTCAGCAGCGACGCCTACACCGGCCCGGTCTACGCCTCCCCCTATCTCCAGGTGGTGAACCGCACCGGCCTGCAAACCAGCTTCGGCGACGGCGTGCAAGCGCCGCCTCTGAGCGTGAGCGGCGTGCTGGCGGAAAACACCTGGAACCACGTGGCCGCCACCTTCGACGGGACGACCTACCGCCTCTATGTGAACGGCGTCGAGCGGCTGACCTCGACCGCGTTTGCGGGACGGCGTCCGGCTGGCAGTCCGCAGCTCGACATCGGGCGCGGCGCGCCGGCGACGGCAGCCTGCGTCACCTTCTCGAAGCTCACGCTGACGCCCCGCAGTATGGGCAAATACACGGTCGCGCTGAACGGGACGCAAATCTACCAGACTTCTGCCGCTGCCACGCCCAACGTCGCCATCGCTATCAACCCGGCAAATGTGATTTGCGAACCGGCCACGCTCCAGGTCTCTTACATCGCGCCGACGCCGGGCGTCACCTGGCAACAGAGCCTCACCCTCAACCCGCAGCCTGGCCAGGGCAGCCAGACGTTGAAGCATCCCACCCTCAGTTACTCGACGGATCTGGCGTGGACGTTGGCCGCGCAGCCCGCCAGCCTGCGCTACTGGCGCGGCAAGCTGGACGACGTCCGCGTTTACCCGCGCGCACTCCTGCCGCTGGAAGTGGCGACACTCGCCAAGACCGGCTGGCAGGCGGCAACCCTGACGCAGTCCGGCAACGGCATTAATCTGGCCGGGTGGAGTACGAGTGTGCCCGCCGGGCTGGAAGGCTCGTTCGCACTCGACCTGCGCGGCGTGGATGCCGCCGGCCACGTCGGCGCGTCCGGCCTGGCCGCCCAGGTGTGGAATGGGCAGGTGGACACGCTTGCGCCGCGCCTCGCCATCACGCGCACCACGGTGGGCGGGCAATATCGCTACATCACCGTCGCGGAAGACTTCAATCTACTGCCCGCCGGATTCTCCTCGCCGTGCGGCGCGGGCGTGGTTGCCACGACGGGCTACTACCGCTCGCCGTGGTATCAGGGCCTGGTGGGGCAGTCGTCGCTGGGAAGCAAGATCATCCGCCTGACCGCCGACTGCACGGCCAGTCCCTACGGCCTGTCCGAGCGCGGCGCGTGGACGGAGCGGCCCTCCGTCTCCGGCAAGTTCGCCATCGTGGGCAACGAGGCGTTTGTGCCCTCCGGCGCGCTGTGGCGCGTGAGCCTCGCCAACCCCTCCCTGCCCAACGACACCGCGTCCTACAACGCCGCCGGCGACGGGCGTAGCGTGGTGGTCTCCGGCTACTACGCCTACATCGCCGATGGCAGCCGGGGCCTGAGCATCGTAAATCGCTACAATCCAAGCGGCCCGGCGGCGCGGCTGGATACGCCGGGCACGGCCACCGACGTGGCCGTGCAGGGCAACTACGCTTACGTGGCCGACGGAACGGGCGGCATCCGCGTCATCAACGTCCTCAACCCGGCCAACCCGCAGTTGGCGGGGACTTACGCCACGCCCGGCAGCGCACAGGCGATTGCGCTGGTCGCGCCGGTGCTGCTGAGCGGCGTCAAGGTTGACCCCGCCCCGGCATTAGAGGCCGCACGCCCGGCGTTGCCGCAGCGCCGCACCCTCGCTGCGCCGATGGTGCAGGCCGGGGACGTGCTCTCACCCACTGCCGCCGAGGCTGGGGAGCAATTCGGCGCGGCGGTGGCGGCCTACAGGGACTACCTCGTCGTCGGCGCGCCCTATAAGGATGGCGACGGAACAGACCAGGGGGGCGTGTACCTCTGGCGGTACAACACCGTGTCCGGCAACTGGACGCTCTCTACCACGCTGGTCTTTACATGGGGTATAGGGTCCGGCGGCAACCACTTCGGTTCGGCGGTGGCCTTCGGCGATCTGTCCGGCAATCCAGTTCCCGATATCCTGGTCGGCGCGCCGGATGAGCAAACCGCTTCGGACGGGAGCGGGGCAGGCTACCAGCTCCGTTCCGGGCAGCCCGCAAACCCGGATTACGGGCAGTGGGTTATCTCCCAAACTGTGGCGGGCAGTACGATGTATGAACATGCCGGCTACGCGGTTGAGCAGCTTGGCCCAGATACATTTATCGTCGGTATCCCTGGGGAACCCGCCTATACGGGAGGGGCCGTCAACATAGGCTATACTTATCTCTCCGACTTGTCTGGGCGCTTTGGCGCAGCCCTGGCGCTCAGCGGCAACACGCTCGTGGTGGGCGCGCCGGATTGGAATAGCGAGACTTTCACCGCAACGGGCGCGGCCAAAATCTACACCTACACCTACGACGCGCTGACGCCGCCCTACTACACCTGGACGGCGCTGCCCCTCACGCTGACCAGTCCCACGCCCGCCGAGTCCGCCCGGTTCGGCGCGAGCGTGGACATTGACGGCGATACCCTCGTCATCGGCGGCGCCGCCGGCGAGGCTTATGTCTTCCTGCGGAACCAGGGCGGCGACAACGTCTGGGGGCAGGTCGCCACGCTGACGCCTACCGGCGTCGTGAGCGGCGGCTTCGGCTCCGCCGTCGCCCTCACCGGCGACCGGATCGCCGTCGGCGCGCCGCTCTCCGACGTGGGCGGCAACGCCGAACAGGGCGCGGTGTACGTTTTCATGCGCGACTACGACCCCGCCAACCCCGACGTTCCCGCGCCGGAGAACTGGGGGCTGTCCAACGTGCTCACCCGCACGGATGGCGGCGCGGGCGATCACTTCGGCGCGGCGCTCGCGCTTTCTGGCGATATGCTGGTCGTTGGCGCACCGGATGCGGCGGCGGCGGGCCGCGCCTACGTCTACTACCTCGATCTCGCGGCGGCGGACGATAGCTATACGACGGTCGAGGACCGCGCGCTGGATGTGTCCGCGCCGGGCGTGCTGGGCAACGATACGGTCGGCGGGCACGCCGCTGTGACGGTGACGCTGATGACCTCGCCCACTCACGGCGCGCTCCTCTTGCGCAACGACGGTTCCTTCGTCTACACACCCACCGGCGACTATGACGGGCAAGACATCTTCCGCTATCGCGTCAGCAGCGACCTTTCCACCTCGAACGTCGCCACCGTCACGCTCACCATTCAGCCCGAAAACGATGCGCCGACGCTCGACGCCATCAGCGACCGTAGTGTGGACGAGGACGTGGGTGTGCAGGCTGTCACGCTGACCGGCATCGGCAGCGGGGCGAGCAATGAGGCGCAGACGTTGGTCGTCACCGCGCAATCTTCGACGCCGGCGCTCATCCCCACGCCCACTATAGTCTACACCAGTCCCCAGACGAGCGGCGCGCTGTCCTTCGCGCCTGCCGCCGACCGGTGGGGGGCTGCGACGCTCACCGTCACGGTCAGCGATGGCGTTTCGACGACGCTGCGGGCGTTCCAGGTGACGGTCAATCCGCTCAACGACGCGCCCACGGCTGCCGACATCGTGGCAATCACGGACGAAGAGGTTCCGGTGCAAATCGCGCCTTACCCGCTGTACGCCGGCGATATAGACGGCGACGCTCTTACCGTCGTCAACCTGGGGATGCCCGCCCACGGGACGGTCACGACGAACGGCGTGACCGTCACCTACACGCCGACGCTCAACTTCATCGGCGACGACGCCTTTGCCTACACCATGCGCGATCCGGGCGGACTGCAAGCCACGGCCCGCATCACCGTGACGGTGGGCGGCGTCAACGATCCGCCGGTGGCCGTGGATGACGCCTTTACAACTAACGAGGACACGCCATTGACCCTCACCGTGCTCGGCAACGATAGCGATCCCGATGGGCAGACGCCATTCCTGAGCGCCGTGGGGACGCCGTCCCTCGGTCAGGTCACGCTGGCGGGCGCGGCCCTGCGGTACACGCCCACACTCAACCTGCATGGGACGGACACTTTCACCTACACCATCAGCGATGGGGCGCTGTCGGATACGGCCACCGTCGTGGTGACGGTCAACGCGGTCAACGACGCGCCGACGCTGGACGCCCTCAGCAACCTCACCCTCAACGAGGACGCAGGCCAGCAAACCGTCGCCCTGACCGGCATTGGCACCGGGGCGAGCAACGAAACGCAAACTCTGGTGGTGACGGCGCAATCCTCGAATCTGACGCTGATTCCCGCGCCGACCGTTACCAACGTCAGCCCGCAGGCGAGCGGCACGCTGCGCTTCACGCCCGCCGCCAACCTCTCCGGCGCGGCGACGATCACCGTGACGGTGAGCGACGGCCTCTTGACGACGGTGCGCGCGTTCCAGGTGACGGTCAACGCGGTCAACGACGCGCCGACGCTGAACACCCCGGCTAATCTTGAGATGGGGCTGAACGCGGGCACGCAAACCGTGAGACTGAGTGGCATCGGCACGGGCGCGCCGAACGAAGTTCAACCCCTCGTCGTCACAGCACAATCTTCGAACCCGGCGTTGATTCCTAACCCGACCGTCACTTACGTCAGCCCGAACACCACCGGCCAACTCAGCCTGACCCCGGCGGCGGGGCAAACCGGCGTCGCGGCCATCACCGTGACTGTCTCGGACGGCGTCTCGCAGACGGCGCGTGCGTTCCAGGTGACGGTCTGGTCGCTCACCGGGCCGCTGGGCTACGTGGCGTTGGGCGCGAACGACCTGCTCATTGTGGACCTGGGGACGCCCGCGACGCCGCGCCGCCTCAACACGGTGGCGCTGCCGGGCGAAACGCAGGACATCGTCGTGAGTGGGGCGCGGGCTTACGTCGCCGCCGGGTCGGCCGGCCTGCTGATCCTCGACATCACACCCCGCGCCAATCCGCAAGTGCTGGGCCGCTACGATACGCCGGGCACTGCGTCGGGCGTGGCTGTCTCCGGTACTTTCGTCTACGTGGCCGACGGTTACGCCGGCGTCCAGATGCTTGACATCTCGAATCCCGCCGCGCCCACGTTGCACACCACCCACAACACGCCTGGTTACGCCAACAAAGTCGGCGTGACGGGGCAGTACGTCATCGTGGCGGATGGCGGCGGCGGGCTGCGCGTGCTGGACACCCTCGCGCCGCTCGGCCAGGCCACCGCCTGCGACACGTCCGGCAACTGCACGACGGTCGCCGCGACCGTCACGGCGGCCCCGCTGCAAGTTACGCAAGCTGACCTGGGCGTGTCCATCGTGGACGCGCCGCCAGTATTGACCGCCCTTGAGCCACTCACCATCACCGGAGAAGCGTTGGCGGAGGTGTCGTCGCTGCACGCGCTGACCGTCACGGTGGATGGAAGCAGCATCTACACAACCAGTTGGGCGCAGGATGAAGTCACCCAGACCATGTGGAGCGCCGTGTGGGACCCGTCCGCGCTGACCGACGGTCCGCACGCGCTGGAAGCCGCCGTCTCGGATTGGGCGGGCAGCATCGCCACCGAAACGCAGGCGGTCATCGTGGACACCGTCGCGCCCGGACTCAGCCTCACACCGCTGCTCACGAGTACCAACTTCCACGCGCTGGGGCTGCTCGATCTGACCGGCCTCGTCACCGACGCGGGCGGGATCAAGCGCCTCGAAGTCACCGTGGTCAGTGAGACGCTCCTGGCGACCTTCGAAGAAGGCGTCTGGCGCGCGCCGTGGACGCTGAGCGGCGGCGCGCTGCCGGATGGCGACGTGTTCACCGTCGCCGCCCGCGCCGTGGACGTGGGGGAGCACACCACACTCGTGACTGAGTCCGTGACGGTGGACATCGTGCCACCCGCCTCGGTCGCGCTGACGATGACGAGCGCAGGCGCGATCATCACGCCGGGCCTGACGCTGCGCGGCCTGACGCCCACGTTGGAACTGGCGTGGACGGAAAGCAGCGACGGCAGCGGATTGGCGACCTATCGCGTCGAGTGGATGGCGGCAGTTACGACCACACAGCGCGTCATCAGCCAGACGCACTACCCCGAACGCACGGCTGTCTTCACGCCCGCCGAGGGTGAAGGGGTGTGGGCGCGCGTCGCTGCTGAGGACGTCTACGGGCAGCAAAGCTGGCAATCCATCGGCCCGTTCTACGTGGACGCGCCCCTCACGCCCGACTACACCGTGCTCGAACCCGGCGCGGCGACGTATCGCGGCTGGATGGAGAGTGGGTGCGCGTTGGTCGGCGTGGATCGTCGCCTGAGTCGCAAGGCTGCGCCGGGCGCCGCCCTTAGCGCGGAGCAAGCCCTGTATGCCTCGTGGGATGTTGAGGCGCTGCGCCTGGCCTGGACGGGCGCAGACTGGAACGTGGATGGCGATCTGTTCGTCTACCTGGACGTGCGGGAGGGTGGGGCGACGGCGCTGTTTGATCCGTATGGACAAGGGGAAGGGCAGGGGGACCCTGCCCCTACGAGAATTTATCTGCCGGGGGTGACGCCGACTTCGACGGTTGGGGCGATGGGGGCGGACTTCCTGGTGTGGGTGCGCGACGACGAGACGGCGTTGTTGTTGACGTGGATGGGGGAGTATTGGGACTGGGTGTTGACGCTGGATAGTTCGCAGTATCGGTTTACTGCGGGGGGAGGGCAGGGAGACCCTGCCCCTACGACGGATTTGTGGGTGCCGTTTGTGCTGCTGGGCGTCGCCGACCCGGCCAACACGGCGCTGGCGATGGTCGCGCTGGCAAGCGAAGAGGACGCGCTGCGGCTCTGGGCCACGCTGCCCGCCGCTAATCCGGTGAACAGCGCGCGCGTGGCGGACATCCGCGACGAAAGCGCGTCCGGTGAGTTTGCGTTGAGTCAGGCGTATCACTGGGATGGCCTGACCGACGGCGTCTGCCCCAACGGCAGCGACGGTTCGGCGGACGCTTACCCCGACACAGACGTGCAGGTGACTCTCGCGGTGGAGCCGGATGGCGTCATGTACAGCTTTATGCACGACGATCTGACGGGCCTGTGGGCGACGCTGCTTCAGGGCGGCACACCTGACGTCAGCTCGCAGTTGGGCTGGCTGAACGGCGAGCATCCGCGCGTGGGCGCGAACCAGATGGTAACGTACACGCTCACGTATCGCAACCTGGGGACGGACACGGCGCGCGGCGTCTGGGTGGACGTGCAGGCTTTCTATACCCTGCGCCTGAGCGACGGCGGCGCACATCAGACGCTGCTGTTGGGCGACATAGCGCCGGGCCAGGAGGGGCAGGCGACCTTCACCGCCGCCATTGACCTCGCTGCCAGCAGTTTGCCGTGGGCGGGTGTGCTGGCGCAGGTGTATGACGAACAGCACGACATCTCCGATGCGCCGTTAGATCGTCTCTGGGCCGATCATCAAGTGGATCGCAGCGGGCCGCAATTCCTGGGCATCCAGCGACCCGCGGCCATCCTGACGGCGGGGAACAACACCCTGCGCGGCTACGTCTACGACGAATCACCCGTGCCGTCTGTGACGTTGGACGTGCAGGGGCGCGGCAGCGTGACCTGCGCGGACGCCGCGCCGTCTGACGGGGCGTGGGCGTGCGATCTGGACGCGACAGGGCTGACCGACGGGACGTTCCTAAATGTGACGCTGCGCGCTACCGACCTCTTTGGGCAGTCCGGCACGACCGGCAGCCCGCAAACCTTTGTGGTGGACGCGCTCCCGCCCACCGTCGCGCTCGACGCGGCGCTCTCGCAGGCCGCGCTGGACAGTGTGGTCAAGGGGAACTCGGTGCGGGTGAACGGGACGGTGACGGACGCTCACGGCCTGGGCCGCGTGGAAGCCTGCGTGGACGGCGTGTGTACGCCGCTGGCGCTGCAACTCGCAGTGACGACCGGCAAGTACATGTACGACGACGCGCCCGCCGACCCCATCAGCCTCACCGCTGCGTGTCTGGTGCGCACCTTCGTCGTGACCGACAGCTTCACGCTCGGCGCGGTGAAGGTGGGATTCGTCGCTGCGCACGAGCACCGCGACGATCTGCACGTCACGCTGGCATCGCCGGCGGGAACGGTTATCCAACTGTTGACAGATGATGGCGTATCGGGTACGGACGCGCGTCACTACAACGTGCTCCTGGATGAAGCGTCCGGCAGTCCTTACAGCAGCGGGGGCGACGACGATCTCACCGGCGGGGTATTCGTCCGCGCGGCGCGGCCTGTCGAACCGTTGCGCGTCCTGGTGGGGCAGCCTGCTCAAGGTACGTGGACGCTGACGGTGTGCGACACGCATCCGGCGGCAGACGACGGCGACTATCGGCAGAGCCGGTTGATCCTCACGCCGCAGGCTGCGCAGAACGTCCCGCAGACGGGATCATGGGCTTACACGCTTTCCGGCGACGCGCGCGTGGACGCGGTTGAACGCGCGGTCGCGCTCTACGGGGTAGACCTGGCGGGCAACCGGGCGGCAGCGGTGACGGCGCGCTACGTCCTCGATAACGTCGCGCCGGTCATCACAACCACGGACATCGTCAACACGGCGCTCTACACGGCGAGCCTGACGGTGTTGAGCGGCACGGTCACGGACGGCGGCGCAGTCGCCAGTGTGTCCGTGCTGGTCGAAAGTGGCGAGACGGTCTACCGGGAACCGGCGGTGTTGGAAGGGACGACGTGGGCTTACACGCTGCGTCCGATGACGCCGGGCCATTATACGCTGTGGGTCAGCGCGTATGACGCCGCCGGGAATATGGCGAGCAGCGGCCCATTCGAGGTGGAGGTGCAGGCGCCAATCTTGAAGTTGATTTATCTGCCCTTTATGACGTATGAGACCACTGTAGAATGAAAAGCGGTAGGTAAGTAGGGCACAATCCGTTTTTGATACCTGACGGCAACTTGCAGAAGTTGCCGTCAGGTATGTTAGGGGGCTTCCGTATCTGGGGTAACGATTTCTCTGTAACGGGCTATGCAAATGACAGGAGGATTGTAATGTTTGTATGATTGTAGAAGGTGAAATATAATGAATAGTGTTCAAATGAAGAGTTGCTGGATTTACTCTGTGCAGGCTCTTTACCATACTTTTTTCATTTTCGTTTCTCCCGTTCTATTCTTTGTCCTTTGCCTGGTAATTTTCCCCTCACCTTGAGGGTAGTTGGGTTAGAATTTGATTAAAAGGAGAGGATCAAATGAAACACCGTCATCTATCTATCGTTGTTTTGGCAATGGTTATTGTCCTTTTGGGAGTGACCGCGTATCCCCTGGACGCTAACCCCATCACTCCTTTGAAAGAATGGCTACCTTCATCCCTCGCGGCGCGTGATGCAGTGGAGGCGGCCTGGCAGCGCGCCACCGAGGTCGGCGCCTACGCCTACGCCACCGACATCGTGCAGACGACCTGGCCCCTTGCCCGGCTGGAAAACGCCGGGTTGGGCAGCCAGACGGAGCGCCTCTACGTTGAGGGCGAGACCGACGTGGCCGCCCGCGCGATGCAGCTCAAACTGTGGTCGGAGGGCGGCAGCGCGGCCACCGGGCAGAACAGCGTCGAGGTGCGCGTAGCGCAAGATCAGGCCTGGGGACGAGTTGGCGACGGCGAGTGGGAAGCGTTGAAAGATGGCGCCGTCGCTTTCAACCTGTTCGCGCCGGGCGGCGACCCGTTGGGCTACCTGGCCACCGCGCAGGATATCGCCCGGCTCGACGCTCAGACCCGCGCGGGCGTCACCTTTGAGCGCTACAGCTTCCGCCTGGATGGCCCGATGTTTGCCGCGCACATGCGCGATTTGATGGAAGCGGAGCTGGCGCGCAAGGGCGAACTGCCACCCGGTCTGAGCCTGGATATGGCGCGCATTTATCTGGAGATGACGGGAACCGGCGAAATCTGGCTCGACAGCGCCGGCCTGCCGTTGCGGCTGATGCTGAACGTCAAGTTCCCGCCGGACAGCAGCGAGCAGGTGGAAGCGACCATCACGACCGACTTTACGGGTTGGAAGACCGACGCGGCGACCGGGACGAGCGGCGCGACCAAAGCGGATTTCAGCCGCGCGGCGCTCGCCAAAATCCAGGAACCAGGTTTCCGCCTTCATCTGCTGTTGCTGGCTACGGTGCTTGCTGGGGTGGGCCTCCTGATCACCTGCCGCGCGCCGCAACTCTATGCGGCGGTGGTCATCGCCGTCATCGTCTCGATGGTGGCGACGCCGTTGTTGCAGGGACAGCAAGTCTATGCTTTCAACCGCAAGCAGACTGCGGCGCGCGCCGAATTTGCAGAACAACAGGCCGTGCGCCAAAAGCAAGCAGCACTGGAAGCGGACCTATCCCATAAAGACTTTGACCCGCAGCGTGATCCGCTGGCCGGACGCGCTGCCGCGCCGATCAACACCCCGCTATCAGACGCCAATGCCCCTTCAACCACCACTTTGTCGCCCGCCAATTCCGCGTGTGACGCCCTGGATACCGATACTGGAGCCGACACCGACGCCGATGGGCTGACCGATGTGCAGGAAGCGTGTATTGAGACCGATTTCAACCTCCCGGACACCGACGCCGACGGTCTCAGTGATAGCATTGAGGTGTACGAACTGGGCCTCGACCCAACTGAAGCGGATAGCGACGGCGACGACCTGCCGGATGGTGTCGAGGTGCAGGGGTTTGTAGATGGCTTTGGCAAGCAATGGTATCTGAATCCGCTGGACGCCGATACTAACGGTGATGGCTTGCCAGATGGGATCGAATGTCAGATAGAAGCCGCGGCGTTAACTTGCCCTGACACCAACCTGGATGGAACGCCCGACGTCTTCGACTTCGACGATGACAACGACGATGTCCCGGATAAGCTGGACGCGGCTCCCACTTTGGTGATGGGTGAAATCAAGCAGGAAAATGGCCGCGCCGTTGTCACGGGCCTGCAAGACCAAGTGTTTAAATTCGCGCTCGACCAGCTTGCGGTTGACCAACCGGCCTACGTGGATTTTCAACTGCGCCCGGTCAACCCTGAGCATCTGTGGTACACGCTCAACGTATTGGACTGGCCTGCGGATGATCGTGAAGGGCAAGTGCAGCGTGTCTACACGACCACCTTTGGCGCGAGCGGACAGGAGGCCAACGGCGATTTGCGCTTGATTCCTATGCTTGAACTGGAGATTCCGTATCACGACGGGCAGTATGGATATTTGCCGGTCAAACCCGGCGCGCCGGCCATTACCTACACCACGCCTATCACAGCCTGGCTTGATACGGCACAGATGGATATGTTCGGCATCTCGGTGCGCGCCAAGGATCAGACGGGTGAAGTATTGCTGGCGTATGCGCCGCTCGTTGTTATGCAGGATGAGTATGGCGCCAAGGTGTCTTTTACGGCACGGATGTTCTACCGACCTAGTGTCAGCGCGCCCGGTGCGCTCCAGGAGGCGCGGCTGGTGTGGCTGCTGTTGGCCAAGACGGATTCCTGTACGATCCCGGAGAATCTGAGTGAAGATGCGGCCAAAACCTATTGCAATGGGCTGACCCACTGGGTCGAAACCTCCGCGCGCATCATTCACACCTATTATGACGACTGGTATTTGACCGGCCTTTCCGTGCGCGAGGATCACGGTCTGGACGTTGGGGTGATTTTTGAAGACCCGGATTATGCCATCGGCCAGCCGGATTACGATGCGGATACTTATTACGAAGGCAACCTGTGGCAACTGGCGACCGGTCTGGATCAGAGCTTTATCGCCGGACGTGACGACGATGCCGATGGTGTGCGCGATATAACGGTGGAAAAGATTGCCCACCGCTTTGATAGAGACTTGAACGCGGGCGTTACCTTCACCGAAAGCTGGGGACTTGACCAGAGCGCGTTCCAGGTGGTCACGACCACGTTCCCGCACCAGAGTTACCTCGGTGTGGTTCCGATGACTACGACCAAACAAATCCTGGCCGATTATTTTACGAACGGCACATTGGCCAAGATTCAGGCTCCCACGTTGTTGTATGTGCGTGAAGAGCGGTTTCGCTTCGGGTCATTGGATGGTTTTGGGACAGCGACGCAGGCCGGCATTCTGCACGCCAACCATTTGACGGCATCTCTGGCGATAGCCGATTTTCCGGCTACTACGTTGAGCGGCATGAGTTGGGCGCCGTTCCGCTACGCGGGTGCCGGCGTGTGGGGGGCGTATTCCCCCGATGAGTACCTGTCGCATTTGGATGCTGCTGTGCGCCCCTGGCTCCAGGCCGACAGCGACCTGGGCAGCGATCCCTATGTGCTCGATGGCGCGGTGATCGTGGCGACCGCGTTTTACCTCTCCATAATGGCCGGGGTTAATAGTGTGGTCGAGTTTAACGGAACGGTGACGCCGCTTCCCTACAGCGCCGGCGACATCGTGATTTCGTATGCTGCCGCTACAGGGTTGGGTACTATCGCTAAAACCGTCGTCTCGAAGATTGCCGAGATGCAGGCCGAGGCCGCGACGGGGCAGGAGTTGTTGACCAAAACTGTCTCAGACAACGGCAAAGAAGTCCTCAAAGATTTAGGCCAGCAGAAAGCTGGAGAAGTCTCAGCCTCCGCCGCAGTAGGACGAAGTTCAACGTTTAAAACTGTGGGTAAAGTGTTGGGGGTGATGTTGCTCGCCGTCGTTGCCGTGGCACTTATTACTGCGGTGATAGGGGAATTCTACGAGGGAGAATATGTGAGGGGCGCGACCTACATCATTAAGGCCGCAACCGTTGTCATGAGCATCAGAACGGTCACCCAGACAGCCGCTACCGTGAAGGCGGCCGGCGGTTTCCTAAAGGCGCTCGGAAGTACGACAAAGGCTGCGCTGAAGGCGGCTGCAATCGCGGCGCTCGTCACACTTGTCGTTACCGCAGTGGTCGCAGTGGGCCTCTTTGTTTACGAAATGATCAAGGGGGATGTGGATTGGGGGTCGCTTGAATTCAACCAGGCACTCGCCAACATGGTTGCTACCATCATCGTCGCCGTCATCCTCCTTGCCATCGGCTTGATTCCAGTTATCGGCATAGTGATTATTGCTGTTATCTCCCTGATTGATGCGGTTATAGCCCTCGTCTGTATGTATTTTGGTTTAGACGAAGAGGCGGAGATGCAAAATTTCTGTGCCGGCATCAATGGGCTGTTGGTCAGATGGACATCGTACCTCATCTACGACCAGACACCGCTGATAGATATGGCGGCGCCCGACCGGATGCAAGTTCAGCACCTTAATATGGGGTTGGTGGATGCTGTCAAAGGTATTGTAGCCGGTGCGCGCCTTGATGTCAGTGCAGATATTCTCACCACGCTTTATCGTGACGCTCCTGATGGCGATCATTGGCCTACCGTACAGTTCACCGATGAGAATATAGATGACTCGACCTTCCGGTATAAGTTTGTGCCGGTGACGACCACCCTTCCTGTCGCGCTTCGGGAAATGGAAGAGGAATGGATCAGCACCGGCTACACGACGACTGATACCGAACGCTACACGACCACCCAGTACATTGAAAATAACACGACCATCTCGCTGACGCAACCGGGTATTAACCGGGAGACGGCGCTCTATCTGCTCGAAAGCTATGCGATCAACGTTCAGGAATGTGTCGTGTTCAGCGCTACCTGTAAGCTGCGTGAGAAAGCAGATGCCACCCCCATTTATTTGGGCGACCAGTTCATCTTCGATGTCTTTCCAGACACGCTGGATGGGTTCTACGAGTTGGCCGACCGGGGCAATCGCAGTTACGCGCTGGCGTGGGACGCCCGCTTCCCGACGCTGGCCGACGCCGACGGCGACGGTCTGCGCAGCAGCGCGGCGGGCGGCAACGACCCGGACGACGGCGCGCCCGACAGCGATGTGGATGGCCTGCCGGACTGGTACGAGGTGCAGTATGGCCTGGATCCGATGCGGCCGGATGGCGACGGCGACGGGTTGGAAGACTATTGGGAGGTCTTCTATGAGACCGATCCGTATCACGCCGACACCGATAACGACGGCCTGACCGACAAGGAGGAGCTAGACGGGTGGGAGTACGTCTACGCCTTCAGGGATGACGGCGGCGAGGAAGTCTCACTGATCACGCGCGTCACGTCCGACCCCAACGACCCCGACCCCGACGGCGACGGCATCACCGATAAGCTGGAGCAGGTGTACGGGTTCAATCCGAACGTGTACTCGGCGGCGGCGGTCCTGGGCATCACCGCTGTCGTTGACGATCCCGACGGCATTGTCGCGCCGGGCGCGACTGTCGCCTACACCGCGACGGTGCAAAACTACCTGCGCGACCGCTACGCGCTGGGGCTGCTCGAAGTCGAATTCCCGGCGGCGGTGCAGGACAGCGACATCGAGCCGCGGCCCTACACGCTCCCACCCAGCCAGACGACGACGCTCAACGGCCAGCTCACCCTGCGCCCGGACATCACCACTTCTTATCAAATCAGCCTGACCAACCGGGCCGGCGCCAACATTGCCGATCTGCGCGGGGAGGCCGCCGGGCGCGCGGTATGGTTGCACTTGAACGAAGTCACCGGCACCACGACCTTTGCGGATGCCTCGCTTAACGGCAACGACGGCACATGCATCACCTGCCCGGTCGCCGGTCAAGCCGGCTACGCCGGTTTGGCGCCTTACTTCGATGGCGTGAATGACTTCATCAGCCTGGGCAATCCCACCAACGTACCCTCGGACGGCGTCATCAGCCTGCTGGCGTGGATCAAGCCCGAAGCGACGGACAGTCTTCGCAATATCCTGGATCACGGCATCGTGGGCGACCACGAAGTCTACATGCGCATGATGAACGGCTATTACGAGGTCGGCTCGTGGGATGGCGTCACCGCCTATATGGCCCGTTACGCAATTCCGCCGGGCGACCTGGGCCAGTGGGTCCACCTGGCCGGGGTGTACGATGGCAGCCGTTGGATTTTGTACCGGAATGGGCGCGAAGTAGCCCGGCAAACCAGCGGTGTGGGAGCCTTGCCCGTGGATGGGGATTGGGTCATCGGCGCGCGGGGCGACCTCCCGGAGCGCTTCTTCCGGGGCTGGATTGACGAAGTCGAGATTTTCCCCCGTGCTCTGCTGCCGGAAGAAGTCTCGCGCTACGTCCAGGAGCCGGTGCTGCACGTCAAACTCGACGAGGCGGCTGCGCCTTTCAGTGATAGTTCTGCCGATCACAACACAATTACGTGCGCCGGCGCCCAATGCCCTACCGGCGGTCAGAGTGCACCGGTGGGCCAAGGCGTCGCCTTTAACCAAAAGCAATACCTCCTCATCGGCTCCTCGTCCAGCCTCGATCTCAGCCGGGGTGCGGGGCGATTCAGCCTGGCCGCGTGGGTGAAACCTTATACGTATACAGTATATGTTTCCAACGCCAACAAAAACGATCCGGTCTGGGAAGGCTGGTATGGCATCTTGGGCAACGAGGAAAACAGCGCCTACAGCTATCCCACACTCTACGTAAGCCCCGACGCTACCCGGCTTGGCCTGCGTTTTGGGGGCACTCCGAGCGCGTGTGGCTACCAGACGGTCGCCCCTATCCTTACGCCCAACCAATGGCAACACGTCGGCGTGACGTTTGACGGGGATTTGATCACTTTCTACATCAACGGCGTCGCGGTGGATACCAGCGCGCTCTGTAGCGGTCAAACTCCCCCCGGCGGCATCTGGCTTTTTGCCGGTCGTCCCAACGCCCAGGGCTATCTGTATTTCGATCATGTCTTCGTGAACGACGAGGACGATGGGCTTGGCTCGGCTGAATATGCGATTGACAACGGGGCCGGTACAACGATTTGGTGGAATGACTACATTCAAAGCCCGGTAGATCATCCCATCTATGTCTCACGGCTCATTCCCAACGATTCCGGCGCGGCTTTCGTTTTCTGCGAGGACGATGAACCGGAATATGCACAGGATCACCTGTGTGATACCAATCCTGAGCAGTGGCCGGGGAATGACGACGACATCATGTTTAACGTCCGTCGTTACCCTTGGGAACCAGGTTCCTACGCCTGGTACTGGAATGGGATTGGCGGTCCCGACGGCGGACCAGATGGCATTGGTACCCTTTATTTCCAACAGGATAACGACTACTACAAGGGCGGTCTGGACGACCTGCGCATCTACCCTTATGCCCTGACGGATGTACAGATGGACGACCTCTACACCGGGATGCAACGCATCCTTGAACTGCGCTTCGACGAAGCGCCGGGGCGTAGCATCTTTGCGGATTCCTCCGGCAACGCTTCGGTCGGCGTGTGTTCCGGCGCTACCTGCCCCGATAGCGGCCTGCCCGGCCGCGCCAACCAGGCGGCCCGCTTCGACGGCGTGGACGATTACGTGGACGTTTCCCTGGATGTGCCGGAAAGCGACTACACCCTCTCATTATGGTTCAAGACGACCTGCGCCGATTGCGGTATCTATTCGGTGGTGAGTGGGGGGGGCGCCGACCACGACCGCCACGTCTACCTGAGCGGCGGCAACCTCTGCACCCGCGTCTACCAGGATGAAACGATCTGCACCTCCGGCGCCAGTTACGCCGATGGACAATGGCACCACTTCGCGCACGTCATCGGCGCCAGCATCGGTGGGCAAAAGATTTACGTGGATAGCGTTGAAGCGCAGAGCGGTGTCAAGACCGGCTCCGATTTCACCTGGCAAACCGGCGTTTACATTGGCTATTCTTTCGAAGCGGCCCAGGACTATTTCGACGGTTGGCTTGACCACGTAGTTATTATCAACAAGGCGGTGAGCGCCGCTGAGGTGGTGGGGCTGATGCACGAAGCGCCCTCTATCAACCTGCATCTGGACGAGCCGCTGGTCGAGGCAGCTACCGGCGTCACCACCACCGTCTTCGCCAACGCCGCCAATCCGAGCGCCGCCGCCACTTGTGAGCTGACCCCCACCGTTGACCAGTGCGGCTGTCCCGCGGCCGGCTTGGATGGCTGGATGCGCAATGCCATCGTGTTCGACAGTGCGCAGTACACCAGCGACGCGCCGCAATGCCTCGCGTTGGATAGCGCGAGCACGCCGGAGAGCTTCACCGTCGGCGGCTGGTTCCGCCCCACGCGGCAGCGCTGGATTGGCGACCAGATCCTCATCGGCAAGGCCGGCAGCTTCGAGTTGACCCTCCTGCGCGGCTCGCTGCACGTCAAGTTTGACGTTACCGAGGACACTCGCGCGCCGCAGGCGATTGACTCCATCGTCAGCCCCGGCAACTTGCTGCTCAACCAGTGGAATCACGTCGTGGCGACCTACGGCGACGGTCAACTGACCCTGTACATCAACGGGCGGCAGGAAGTCACCGGGACGCTGCCGACGCGCAAGACCACCGACCGCCCCATCACCATCGGCAACCAGTTTGTCGGCATGGCCGATGAAGTCTTTATGGTCGATATGGCGCTGGATGGCCGGGCCGTCACCGACCTCTACCAGTACCAGGCCGCCTGGTACGACGCCGCTTTCTCCCACGACCTCACCATAGACGCCGACGCGCCGACGGTGCGCCTCGACCATCCCAATCCCTTCATCCCCTTGCAGCCGGGGTACGTGCTGGCGGCTGCCGCCCACGATGTGACGTCAGCCATCGTCGGTGTGGACTACCGCCTCAACGGGGGCGCGACCTGGACGCCGGCGCAGCGCGACCGGGAAGCATGGGCCTTTGCGATCACCCCCACCGTTGAAGGCGATTTAACGATTTTCGTGCGGGCTACCGACGGCGTCGGCCACACCGCCGAGGCCAGCCAGACGTTGACGGCGGATGGAACGCCGCCGGAAATCAGTATGACGGTCGAGCCGGGCGTGCAAGAAGCCTCGGCTACGCTGCATTTGAGCGGGGTGGCGACCGACACGCTCAGTGGCGTCAGCGCCGTCTACGTGACCGTGCTTGATCCCGGCAGCGCGCCGCTCGGTGGAACGGAACTGGCGACCCTGCATAGCCTCAGCGGGTCGGACAACACGCAAGTAGCATGGGAAGTAAACTATTCCCTCACCTTCCCGGCCAACGGACACTACACCATCCACCTCAGGGCCGTGGATGCCGTCAACAACGACACTCAGACCGATGTGCTGCGGCGTCCCCAGTCCACCCACAGCACCCAGTATGCCCTCACACTGGATGGCACCGCGCCCTTCGCCGATGTAACGGCCAGCGGGCCGACCGGCGTCGTCCTCAGCGGGACGGCGCCGCTGCCGGTGCTCGCCGGCGCAGCTTTTGAAGCGCCGTATCCCACCGGCCAGACGTTGTTCATGCATTTAGAGGAAACCGGCGCGGCCTTCTCCGACGCCTCCCGCGCGCGCCTCGTGGGCGACTGCACAGACGCCGCCTGTCCGGCCAGCGTGCCGGGCCACGACGGGCAGGCCGCCAGCTTCGATGGCAATGACGCCATCACCCTCGCACCCGGCGCGCGCCTCGGCAACCTGACCAACGATCTGACCGTGATGGCGTGGATCAGGCCCAATACCACCATCGGCTTGCAGAATATCCTTTCCGCCGACACCGCCGCCAGCGCCGATGGCTTCGGGCTGGCGCTCAACAGCCAGGCTCTGCGCTTCCAGGCTTACGGCGTCCACGCCTTCGATACGACCCAGGTGGCCCTTAACGCCGGGCAATGGACGCACGTAGCGGCGGTGGTCAAAACGGGTGAGGACGAAACCGCCGTGACTTTCTACGTCAACGGTGTGGCGCAGGAGACACTCACCAGCACGTTGGCGCTGGCCGCCAACCTTGACGACCCGGTGTCTCTCGGCCAGGGCTGGAACGGCTTGCTCGACGAGGTGGTCGTCTATGACCGCGCGCTGACCGGCGATCAGCTCCGTGCCATCGCCGATCCGGGAATGAGCGGCGTCGCGGCGGTCGAGGTCGGCTTCTTGCACGCCCAGGACTTCGAAGATCCTGCGGCCATCGCCTGGCAGCCGGCGACGCTGGCGCAGCCGGGCGCGACTTTCTCCGCCTGGAGCCACACGCTGCCGCTCGGTCTTGAAGGCCCCTACAAAGTCTACCTGCGCACGACGGACGGCCTCGGGCACACGCGCGTCATCTCCAATGCCTGGCAGGGCGACGTAGACACATCCGCACCGCGCGCCGTGCTGACGCACTTCATACCGCGCTTCCCCGGCGACCGTGACATCTATGCTTGCTGGAGCGAGGACTACAACCTGAGCGCGCAGGGCTACGAATGTCCGGCGCCCACGTCGCAGGCCTATTACCAGGACGCGGCGTGGTACACCGCCATTTTCTCCCAGACCAAACTCTGGCGCTACATATCTCCCGCTACCTCGATAGAGGACGCCAATGCCGCCGACAGGTTGACGGCGTGCGACCTCTACGGCGCCTGCACCACTGTCACCCGCACCACACAGAGCCTCGCCTGGACGTTGGGGGTTGTGATCCTGACGCCCACCCACGGCAGCGTCTTCACCACCCACACGCCGCTTCAGATTGGCGGCGCGGCCTACGCCCAGGCCGGCCTCAGCGATTTGTCGCTGACGGCCAACGAGCAGGTCATCTATACCCACAATTGGGGCGGCAGCGCGACTGCCACTCCGTGGACGACGGCCTTCACCCCCAACACCGATGGGGCCTACACGCTGTTGGCGACGATCCACGATACCGCCGCGCAGGTTATCACGTCAGCGGCGCCGCTAGGAGGGCAGCCGGGACTGGTCACGACGTTCTACGTGGACGCCACACCGCCGCAGATCAGCATCACGACGCAGCGCATCACGCAGACGAATTTTGTGAATGGCTACGTCCACGTCACGGGGCTGGTGAATGAAAGCGTCGGCATCACGCGCCTGGAAGCCAAACTTAACACCGGCGATTGGCAGCCGGTGCTGTACACTTTCCAGCCGGGTTGGCAGCCGTGGAGTGCGGACCTGTATACCGGCGGCCCGTTGCCGCCGGCCGGCGAAATCTATACGCTGACCGCCCGCGTTACCGACGTGGCCGGGAACACCGTCGAAACCAGCCGCGTGGTGTGGGCCGACGCCACGCCGCCCACGGCCTTCGACGCCACGCTGAGCTACTACGACCGCCAGGGCATCCGTCAGATTCTCAGCCCGGGGGACGTGATAGACGACGTGCTCGCGCCGACCCTCAATGTTACGTGGACGGCAGCAAACGACGCGAGTGGCCTGGCGCCGTATCGGGTGCGCTGGGTGGAATACCTCGCGGCGGGAGAACAAGCCTTGCAGACGGTGGACGTGGTTGCGCCGCGCAGTGATCGCCTGGATGCCGGCGAAGTGCAAAAGCTGGCCGTCGCCGTGGCCGCGCGCGATCCCTACGGCAACGAGACAGTCGTGACGGTTGGCCCGGTGTATGTGGATTACCGGCTCACGCCGGTCTACGTCGGCGCGTTGCCGCCCACGTATCCGGGCTGGCAGCAGACGATGTGCAACCAGATCGGAGTGGATACTCGCGTGGCAGACCACGCGCTTGCTGGCGCTTCCCTGAGCGATCCGCAAACCCTGTACGCGGCCTGGGACGCCGAGGGTCTGCGCCTGGCGTGGACGGGCGCCAACTGGAGCGTCCACGGCGATCTGTTCGTCTACCTGGATACGCGGAGCGGCGGCAGCGCGACGACCTACGATCCCTACAGCACCCTCAGCGACACCGTTACTCTGGGCATGTCCGCCGACTATGCGATCTGGGTACAGGACGACGACACGGCGACGCTGCTCCGCTGGAACGGCAGCGGGTGGGTGAGTGCGGCGGGCTTGTCTTACACCTTTGCCGCTCCCGTAACCGATCTGTTCGTGCCCTTCAGCGCGCTTGGCGTCGCCGATGCCGCCAGCGCCTCCCTGTCCCTGGTCGCCTTCGCCAACGAGGAAGCCGCGCTGAAGGTATGGGCGGCGCTGCCGTCCGCCAACTCCGTCAACAGTGACTTGGCCTCCAGCGCAGGGTGGGAACCCGGCGTCCTGGCGCTGGCAACGCAGTACACCTGGCCGGCCCTCAGTGACGGGATTTGTCCCAGTGGCGCTGCCGCGCTGCAAGCGAACTTCAGCGGCGTGCCAACGAATGGCTTGGCTCCAGTCAATGTCGTGTTTACCGATCTCTCGTCCGGCGGCGCGACTGGCTGGCAATGGGACTTCGGCGACGGCGGCGCGAGCACGCAACAGCATCCCACCCACGAGTATGTGGCGGCAGGCGTGTACCCCGTCATCCTCACTGTGACCGGCCCCGGCGGCAGCGACACGCTGACGCGCACCGACTACATCAGCGTGACTGAAATCATCCCCGCGCCCGTGGCTAACTTCACCGCCGCGCCGCTGACCGGGCAGCCGCCGTTGACGGTGGTGTTCACCGACACTTCCACTGGCGACATCACCGGCTGGGATTGGACCTTCGGTGACGGTGGGACGAGTACGGTGCAACATCCCACGCACGGGTACGCGGCAGCAGGCCCCTATACCGTCACTCTGACTGTGACCGGCCCCGGCGGCAGCGACGCGGAGGTGAAGGCTGCTTACATCCACCTGAGCGCCGTATATCGGATCCATCTACCCCTGGTGTTGCGGAATACTTCCCCGGGCTTCTGATAGCCATCGTGTAGTTCTATCTGTGACTGGGCTAATCACCGCGCCTCCCTGGGGGCGCGGTGATTATGTTTGCAGGGTATAGGTGGGTTTACCAGGCCGCCCGCTTCTGTGCAGGGGGAGGAATGTTGCCCCTCTGAAAATAACGTGGGGCGGCCATTCCTGGCTGCCCGGAGGCAGGCTGGAAAGCCTGCCCCACATTTTCATCCTACCGCTGGTGAACGCCAGTTAATGAGAAATTCTCTTGAAAATAGTCTCAACGGATGGAACGGATTAAACGGAAAAACATCCGTTGAAATTCGTTGAATCCGTTGAGAAAACCTCTGCGTGCTCTGCGGTGAAAGTTTTCATTATCGGGGCTGTAACCCAGGTTGACGCAAAGCCCCAAACCGGCGGGGGGTGGAAAAGGGTGTTAGATTTGTCGGTAAGAAAAGGGCAAAAAAGCTGATTACATTGGAAATAAAACGGAGTATGATGAAAGACTCAAGCCTTTAAAACCTCACTGTATTCAGTATGGATTAACGCATATCGCAAAGGAGTGCTATCGAATCCGCGACGTATCCCAGATAAAGAATTTTTTTAACGCAAAGACGCAAAGACGCAGAGATTTTTGACTATGCGACTACCAGACTGACGACTATTAGACTATTTACAAAGGAGTATAATGACTCAGTTACCGCCCGATGCACCTGTCCTGACTCAAGATGGCCTCACCTTCCGTGACCTGAATAAGAACGGTCTCCTGGATGTCTACGAAGACCCGCGCCGGCCGATTGACGCGCGCGTGGCAGACCTGCTCCGCCAGATGACGCTGGAAGAGAAGGTCGGCCTGATGTTCCACAACGTCATCCCGGTGGGGATGGATGGCGAGCTGGTCCACGGCACAAACTGGCTTGGCCCGTACTCGACCACCCACAACGTGCTCGAATTGCAGATGAACCATTACAACGTTCACGCTCTGCCCGAACCGCGTTTGGCTGTGGCCTGGTACAACAAGCTGCAAAAACTGGCCGAGCGCACCCGCCTGGGCATTCCGATCACACTCTCCTCCGATCCGCGTCACGGCTACCACCAGCTTGTCGGCGCCTCCGAAGTGACCGACGCCTTCTCGCGCTGGCCTGAGCCAATCGGCCTGGCCGCCACCGACGATCCGGCCCTGGTACAAGAATTCGGCGACATCGCCCGGCAGGAATATCGCGCGGTGGGCATCGTCGCTGCACTGCACCCGATGGCCGACCTGGCGACCGAGCCGCGCTGGCCGCGCATTGAGGGCACCTTCGGCGAAGACGCGCAGCTTTCCGCCCGCATGGTCGCGGCTTACGTGCGCGGCTTCCAGGGTGAGGAAATCGGCCCAAGCTCGGTCATCTGTATGACCAAGCATTTCCCCGGCGGCGGCCCGCAGAAGGATGGACACGACCCGCACTTCTCCTACGGCAAGGAGCAGGTTTACCCCGGCCACAACTTCGAGTATCACCTGATTCCTTTCGAGGCGGCTTTCCGTGCGGGCACCGGGCAGATCATGCCCTACTACGGCCAGCCCATCGGCGTGCCGGGGATTGAAGAGGTCGGTTTTGGGTATAACCAGGCCGTGATCACCGGCCTGCTGCGCGAGAAATATGGCTTTGAGGGCGTGGTCTGCACCGATTGGAGCCTGTTGAACGAATTGGTTTTTGACGGCAAAGTGGTGATGGAAGCGCGCGCCTGGGGCGTGGAACATCTTTCCGTCCCGGAGCGGGCGAAGAAGATTCTGGATGCCGGAGTGGACCAGTTTGGCGGCGAAGAATGTCCCGACGTGATCATCGGGCTGGTGCGCAGCGGGCAGATCGGTGAGGCGCGCATTGACCAATCCGTGCGCCGATTGCTGCGCGACAAATTCCGCCTGGGTCTGTTCGACAATCCCTACCTCGACCCCGAAATTTCGGCGCAGATCGTGGGCAACGCCGACTTCAAGGCGGCGGGCCAGCGCGCTCAGCGCCAGTCGTTGGTGCTGCTCAAACAAGGGCAACTGCCCCTGTCCGGTCGCCCGAAAGTCTACGTTGAAGGCTACCGGCCTGAATCCCTGGCCCCTTATGCGGACGTGGTGACGGCGCCTGAAGACGCCGATTTCGCGCTGCTGCGGCTGGCAACGCCCTACCAGACGATTGGTGAAGGCTTTTCGTCCTGGTTCCACTATGACGACCTGGACTTCAAGAGCCCGGAGAAGGAACGCCTGCTGGCGTTGATGACGAAAGTTCCTACCCTCGTGGCGATCCACCTCGACCGCCCGGCGGTGATCCCGGAGATCGCCGAGGCGTGCGCCGGGCTGATCGGCAGCTTTGGGGCGGCAGACGCCGCTCTGCTGGACGTGATCTTTGGCCGTTGGAACCCCACCGGCAAGCTACCCTTTGAACTGCCCCGCTCGATGGAGGCGGTGAAGGCGCAGAAATCGGACGTGCCTTACGACAGCGGCGATCCCCTGTTCCCGTTTGGGTTCGGGTTAAGTTATGCAAAGTAAGCGGTGCTGAACATGAAAAAACAGAATTTTGATCTCGGTTGGGAATACACCGAAGCGACCGGTTTTGCGATGATGCGCGGCCAATGGGAACCGGTCAATTTGCCGCACGATCTCGCCATCACCAAACCGCGCCATCAGAGCGCCCCTACCGCCAAAGATGGCGGTTACGCCTGGAGTGGGGTGGTCACGTATCGGAAGAAGTTCACGGCCCCGGCGGAATGGCGCGGGCTGAGCGTGCAGGTTGAGTTCGAGGGCGTCTATATGAACGCCGAGGTCTCCATCAACCGCCAGTTGGTGGCCCTGCACCCCTATGGTTACACCAGCTTCATCGTTGACCTCACCCCGCACCTCAAAATTGGCGCGGAAAACGTCCTCCAGGTGGTCGTCAACAACAGCGCGCAGCCCAACTCGCGCTGGTACAGCGGCACGGGCCTCTATCGGCACGTCTGGTTGCGTACCGGCGGCGCAGTGCGGATTCGACCCTGGGGCGTGTCCATCACTACGCCAGCCGTTGATCCCGCCGAATCTATCGTGGCTGTCGCCACCGAGTTGGAAGGGACGGCCGCGGGCGCGGTGCTGCGTTCCACTATTTTGGATGCTTCCGGCGCGGTGGTCGCTGCGCTGGAGACGCCGATAGACAGCGCCAGCGTCCAACAAGCGCTGCCGGTCAAGGACGCCCGGCTGTGGTCGGTGGATGATCCCACCCTGTATACCCTGCTCAGCGAAGTGCTGGTGGATGACGTGCTGGTGGATACAGAGAAAACCGCCTTCGGCATCCGCGCCATTGCCTTTGACGCGCAGCACGGCTTCCGGCTGAATGGCGCGCCCGTCAAGCTCAAAGGCGGCTGCGTGCATCACGGCCACGGCCTGCTGGGCGCGGCCAGCTTTGACCGGGCCGAGGAGCGCCAGATCGAGTTACTGAAAGCCTCCGGCTTCAATGCGGTCCGCAGCGCACACAATCCGCCTGCCCCGGCTCTGTTGGACGCCTGCGACCGCCTCGGCATGGTGGTGATTGACGAATCCTTCGATTGCTGGCGCACCGGCAAAACCGCCAACGACTATCACCTGTACTTTGAGGATTGGTGGCAGCGCGACACCGAGGCGATGGTCCGGCGCGACCGCAACCATCCATCCATCATCATGTGGTCTATCGGCAACGAAGTCCCTGAACGCACCGGCATTTCGGACGGGTACGCCTGGGCGCGCAGGCAGGCGGATTTCGTCCGCGCGCTTGATCCCACCCGGCCTGTCACCTCCGCGTTGCCCTTCATCTTTGAGCCGATCCTGGCCGATCTCGACGCCAAGCCCGAGCCGCCCAAGCCTGATGAATCCAATGCGTCGAACATGTTTGACCCAGCCTCGCTCATCCCCACCGACCCCGCGAAAGATACCTGGGGCAACCTGACCCGCGAATTTTGTGACGCGCTGGACGTGGTGGGCTACAATTACCTGGACGCACGCTACGAGTGGGACGGCAAACGGTTCCCGGAGCGGGTGATGGCCGGCACCGAGAGCTTCCCGTGGCTGGCCTACGATGTGTGGAAAACCACCGAGCGGTTCCCCTACGTCATCGGCGACTTTGTCTGGACCGCTGTGGATTACCTGGGCGAGGCGCATCTGGCGAAAGTCTCTGTGGACGATCCCACCCCCTTCTTCGCCATCGAGCCGTGGCCGACGCATATGGCGAACTGCGGGGATCGGGACATCTGTGGCTTCAAGCGCCCGCCGGCTTACTTCCGCGATCTGCTGTGGGGCGTGCGCACCGCGCCGTTTATCGGCGTGCTTGACCCGCAGCTTTACGGCAAGCAGATCACGTTCAGCCCCTGGGGCTGGGAGCCGGTGCTGGATAGTTGGAGCTTCCCCGGGCAGGAAGGCCGGCCGACGCGGGTGGACGTGTACGCCGTTGATGAGGAAGTGGAGTTGCTCATCAATGGCGTCTCTGTCGGACGTAAGCCGGCCGGGGATGCGCAGAAAAACAAGGCATCGTTTGAAGTCACGTATCAACCTGGCACGATTGAGGCCATCGGCTACCGGGATGGCAAAGAAGTCAGTCGGACGACCCTGGAAACGACCGGCGCGCCGGCGGCGCTGCGCCTCACCGCGGACCGCTCTGAGATTCATAGCGACTATGGCGATTTGTCTTACGTGACGGTAGAAATTGTTGACGAGCATGGCCGCGTGGTGAAGTACGCAGAGCCAGAAATTTCCTTTGAGGTGACAGGGGCGGGGAAATTGCTCGCCGTTGGCACGGCCAACCCGATGTCGGAAGAACTGTACGTCGGCCCAAGCCGCAGAGCTTGGCAGGGCCGGCTGATGGCGGTGGTGTGCAGCACCGGGCAGGCTGGCGAGATCGTGCTCAAGGCGAATGCGCAGGGGCTTGCCTCAACGGAAATCAGACTGAATGTAGTGTAAGGATGTGAATCACTTTTAGGAAAGCGCACTGGCGCAACCATCTGGTGCAACTTAAAACCTATCCCTCACCTCGCACACATAGGGTGCTGTCCATCATCTCTACGGCGACGCATTTGTCAAATCGCCCCCCTTAACTGAACTGTAGTGGGCCTAAGACGGCAATGGTCAGGGAGACAGTTCATTTGATTGGGCATTTATGTCTGAGGGCGCGGCATGAGGGGTGTTTTTTCGTTTGGCTCTGCCGACAGAACTGGAACCGCTCTTATCTGGGATAACGTGACCACCGACAGCACGAATAACATCCCATAAATTGCAAAAATCAACACATAACCCAGACCCGGTACATCAGGAACGTGGAGAGTGAAGAAGTCGGCCACCGGACCGCCAATGTACGCGCCAACGGCCCCCGCACCGGCCCCGGCCAGGTTGGAAAGCCCCAGGTAACGGCCGGCTTCACCCGACGGCAGTAAATCAGTTCCCAAGGCCCAACTTGCCGTGTAGAAAACACCGGTCGCCAGACCGATCAAACACCCGCCCACGTACACCAGCGTCAAATTTGTGGCAAACAGCGTGACCACTGTGCCTGCCGTCGCCACCAGGCCGCTGCCCATCACCAGCCGGCGCGCTCCGAAGCGGTTCGTCAACCAGCCGGCCGGCAGCGCCGAGAGCAACAAGCACAGCCCGATCCATACCATCATCCGGCTCGCCGGTTCTGCTGCCGTTTCACGGGTAAATCCCAGGCGCGCTTGCAGGAAGTACAGGACCGATCCACCGAGATTCGTCACCCCGCTGAGGAACGCGAGACGGCTGATCACCCACCACACAAACGACGTGCCATGACGCCGCCAGGATTTTCCCAGCGAAAGCGCAAAGCAACCCGCAACGCCCGCCACAATGGCGACGGCCATAGTGACAAAACCCAGGCCCCCCATCACTACCAACTGCACGCCTACAGACGCTGCCCCAGGCAACAGACGCCCGGCCCATTTCACCGCCTCTCCCATCAGCAAAATAATGACCGTAAAGGCGCCTGTCATCAGCAGCAAGCGCAGGAAAGGGCGCCAATCCAGCGGCGGCGGCGCAGTGCGCAACAGGGTCTCCGGCGTCAACAGCGTCACCAACATCGTGAGCAGCAGAATGCTACTCATCACACCAAGGCCGCCCCACAAATTTCCCCGGGCGATAAATGGCGCAATCGTTAAGGAAGCCAGAAGCACCGGCAGCGGAATTTCAAAGAAGGCTTTGACGCCGGAGAATATCCCGCGTTTTTCCGGCGGCGTGAGATCGGGAATCAAGCTTTGCTCCGCGCTTTGCGCCGCATTCGCCGCAATTTGCTGGCCGGCATAAACCACGAACAACACCCAGAATCCCGTCATCCCTTCCAGACTGGCGGTCAGCCCAATGCCGCCCACCATCAACAAGCAAACCAGCGTTCCCCAAAGGATAAAGGGACGGCGGCGGCCCCAGCGGGACATGCAGTGGTCGGAAAGCATCCCCATCAATGCCTGGGAAAGCAGCGCTGCCATCAAAGCGCCCAAACGCATGATGCCAAAATAACGCCCCTGACGCGCCTCTCCCACGAACTGCTGCACCAGGAGCGGAATCACCACCGGCGCCATCGTCTGTGTCAGAGAGGTCAATCCCAAATAATAGATGTTAATGGTCAAGTAATCATACCAGCGCAGGTTACGAGATATCACAAGCACACATCCTGACTAGAGTTGAAAGGGATCAAATTTTAGGAAGATATTTTTTCGTTGGCGGGCG
>DAOUGD010000253.1:0-2702 GCA_034429475.1 Anaerolineae bacterium | reverse complement strand
GCCGCCGGTCTGATGACCGGCGGCGATGCTGGTTGAAAAATGATTTGACCTTTTCAGGCCAGTTGTTCGCCCCCCGAAAAAACTTGCTCCACCTTCAGGGCGGCGGCAGCGTGGCCCGGCAGGCTGGTCGGATTCCACTGCTTCATGTCGTCAAACACCGGCCCTTCCGTGAAATATTCAATGTGACCTTTCACCTGGTAGGCTTTGCCTTCTTTGGTGATGAACAGCAGCGCAGCCTTGCTGCCCGCCAGAATGTTCGCGCGGGTCTTGTTGAAGAAATTGTCGGCCACCACCAACGTGTCCGCGTTAGCTTTGCGCACGCACGTGGCATAGATCGCGTTGGGGACGCCGGCGGGATCCACTGTGGTCAATACCACAGGGCCTTCCCGTTGCTCCCAGGCTTGGTTGACGATTTTGGGTAATACGGTCATGAGGGTTCTCCTTGAATTCAATTTTTATTCGACTCTCTGTCGAATTTCCAGCATCTTTTCAGGATTCGGGCTGAGGCGCGCGCCACCCGGCGCGTAAGGCGGACAACGTTGGCGTCGCCAGCGGGGTGATCACCCAGAACAATACTGTCATCACCACTGCCGAAGTGAGACACCAGGCGCACGTTGCGCCGATCACAAATGGCTCCAGGAACGTCAGGTAGATGGAAAAGGCCAGGCCAGACCACGCCATCCCCACCAGCGCCAGCTTCGCCAGGGCCGCCCACAGGCCATCCGTATAACGCGCGACCGCCCACGCTGTGCCGATGCCCACGTAGCCGATCAGTCCCAACACGGCAATTGGCAGGAAGCCGAAGAGCAATGCAAACTCGCTTTGCTGCACGGCGTTACAATCCCCCACCGGCCCGCAGACGGCGGCGACTTGCTGCGTCTCCACGTAGGCCAGATAACCGGCGACGATCAGGCCGAGCGCCACCAATGGCGGGATGGCCCACTGCCAGCGGCGTAACGCGGCCTCTGAAGGAGCGTGGAGCAATGTGACACCGTGGTAGAGGACGCTGGCGATCATCCCCAGCAGCACGGCGATGGAGAGGCCATTGCCGAGCGGGTCGCGGGCAAAGCGCGCGCGCCAGCCGCCATCGTCGCCGACGACGCCTGGAATCGCCGGGGACGCCGGGGTGGCAGTGGCCGTCGCGGCGACGGGGCCAATTTCAATGGCGGTTGTCGCCAACGGCGTGGGCGTGGGCGTTCCCGGCTCCGGTGTGGCAGCACTGGCCGCCAGCGCTTCTGCCAGGCCGGGGATGGCCGGCCAATCCAGTCCGCCCTGCGCCAGGTGGGTCTTAATCAATCCCGGCAACTGTTCCGGGATTTCGCCGGAGCCGACCAGCACCGTCTCTCCGATGATGAGGGTCGGCACGCCAAGCCGTTCGTCGGGGATGGCGAAGTGGGCGATGGCCGCCTGATACAAAGCCTGCCCACCTTCCTCAGTCACGTTGACGCCGACGATTTGGAACTGATCGCCGTGTTCTTCCATGATGGGGGGCAACACTTCGGTGATGACGTAATGACAGTGACCGCACGACGTCGAATAAAACAGCACCGCGCGCACCACCGGCCCGTCTGCCAACGCCACACGCGGCACACTCAACCCCAACAGCGCGAATAGTCCTAAGCAGATCCATCTATGCAGGCTATGTTTCTTCATGACTCCCTCATATTACAACAGATATGGCATTGGGTTCCATTATAGCTATCTACTGTCATTGTGTCAATAGAATAAATGATAGTGTAAACGGACAAATATTACTTACCAGCAAAGGAAGATGTTCTTATAGTAGGAGAGTCTATTATTTCACTATAAGGAGAAACCCTATGGCAACTATCACGACACACTATAAAGGCAATATGCTTTTCGAATCGCAGATCGGTAAGCACACGCTCACTATTGACGTTCCGGCAGGGATGGGCGGCAGCGATCGCGGCCCGATTCCCCCGGATTTGTTTGTGGCCTCGTTGGGAAGCTGTATCGGCGCATTTGTGGCGCAGTATTGCGAAAACAACGGGATTGATGACACGGGCATGACCGTAGACCTCAGCTTCGAGAAAGCGAGCGATCCGACGCGGCTGGTCAACCTCAAGGCGACGGTGAATCTGCCGCAGGGGGATTGCGCCAAGCGGGTGAAGGCGATTGAGCGGGTGGCGGAACACTGCCCGGTTCACGCGACGATCAAGACGATGGAAGGGTTGGAAATCACTATTCACGGTAAGGGGGAATGTGATATAACGCCAGAGGGGTAATCAGGTCTGGCGTTTCTTCGGAGGCAAAGATTGCCGTAGCGCAGACAAATCGCCGTCAGCTTCGTGCTGGCGGCGATTTGTCTGCGCGCGTCAAGAGAAATTGGGTATGCACTGTATAAATTCGGGGACTCCCCTTCGCACTCTGCTCCGTCACGATGGCCACAGGTTCGTTAGGAATTTAAGCCTGTTCTTCATTATATTTTTTCCGAATGGTCGAGATGCGTATTCTTGGATTTAGAGAAATGCCGGCCAGTCATAGTATGTTGCGGACAGGAAGGATTATGCTTGCATTGGTGCAGCACGCCAGGCCGCCCGATGCGCGATTCGTGCGGGTGCGTTTCAGATTTAGGGCAGAGAGCCTGCCACTGCACAACGTGCCCACTCATTGGCCCAATGGCGGCCTAAAGGCCGGTAAAGAGAGTGGATTTTTCGTCGCCGTGTGCAACGCGGCGACGA
>DAOUGD010000252.1:0-15935 GCA_034429475.1 Anaerolineae bacterium | reverse complement strand
CTGGATCACTCCCGGCACGGCAGATGGCACACTCACATTCATGGATTTCTTGGGTCATAGCTCGGCCCCCTCGCGTGTTTGGCGAGCATTATACCTCGCCTCGGAAAGTTATTCTTTTACGAACCCTAAGAGTTTTCCAAACCCTTAGGGTCTTTTTTATGGAAAACCCTCATTTGCCTCATTTCCTATCCGTGATAGACTACACAGCCAGTAACCCATGGGAGAGACCGGCATGACGCAAGCCCTTTATCGCAAATGGCGCCCGCAAACGTTTGATGACGTGGTGGGGCAGGAACATATTGTCCGCACGCTGCGCAATGCGCTGCATACCGGACATCTGCATCACGCCTATCTCCTGGCCGGACCGCGCGGCACCGGCAAAACGACCACCGCGCGGCTCATCGCCAAAGCTGTTAACTGCCTGTCCCCCTTAGCTGAACGTCCGTGCGACCATTGCGAAATTTGCCAGGCGATTACCGCCGGACGGCTAATGGATCTGGTGGAAATTGACGCGGCCTCGAACACCGGCGTGGACAACATCCGGGACTTGCTGGAGAAAGTGGGCTTCCGCCCGGCGCAGGCGCGCTACAAGGTATACGTGGTGGACGAAGTCCACATGCTTTCGACGGCGGCCTTCAACGCCCTGTTAAAAACGCTGGAAGAGCCGCCGGAGCACGTTATCTTCGTGCTGGCGACCACCGAAATCCACAAGATCCCAGAGACCATCCTCTCCCGCTGCCAGCGCTTCGAGTTCCGGCGAATCCCGCTGGCGCAGCTCGTGGGCCGGCTGCAAGCCATCGCCGACGCAGAAGCCATCCAGGTCGAGCAGGAGGCGTTGGACTTGATCGCGCGAGCCGCCACGGGCAGTATGCGCGATGCGATCAGCCTGTTTGACCAAATGGCGGCCGGCGGTGACGTGACCGCCGACTACGTGCGGCTCATGCTCGGCGCGGAACGGCGCGAAGTGGTCCAGTCGCTGCTTCAAGCGTGGCTGGACGGCGACCTGAGCGCGGGCGTCGCGGTGATCAACCGGGCAGTGGACGGCGGCGCCGACCCACGTCAACTGGCCCGGCAAACGGCGGATTTCCTGCGCGGGCTGCTGTTGATGCGCCTCGGCGCCGGCGAGATGTGGACAGATCCAACGACCGAGGAGCGCCCGCGCTTCCAGGAAATGTCCCGCGCGGCCAAACCGGAACGCCTGGTAGCGGCTATCCGCCTGTTCAGCCAGGTGGCCGCGATCAGTCGCACTGGCTGGCAACCGCAGTTGCCGTTAGAGTTGGCGTTTGTCGAAGCGACAGTGACACCAGAGCCGGCGCCCCCAGCGCCCTCCCCCCAACCGGTCAGCATCCCTGCGCCTGTGCCGGCGCCATCGGTCGCGCCCGCGCCGCCGGCCGCCCCGACGCGACGGGTGCGCAGCGTCCAACCGGCAACGCGCAGCGGCACGCCGCCAGCAGTCGAGCGCGGCGGCGAGCCACCGACATCCGCCAGTCCCTCCGCCGCGACCGCCGGGCCAACCCCGGAATTGTTGAGCACTATTCGGGAACGGTGGCGGCAGGTGGTGGGGCACATCCAATCGGTCAAGCTGGGGGCCTTGTTGCGCGACGCCAAAATCGCAGGGGTGGATAGCGCCGGCAAGTTGGTGCTGCTGTTTCAACACAGTTTCCACCGCGACAACGTCAATCAGGACGACAGCCGGCGGATGGTGGAGACGCTGTTGAGCGAAACGTTCCGGCAGCCCATCTACGTGCGGTGTATGCTGGAGAAAGAATGGGAGGCCCAGGGCCAATCGGCGGCGACAACGCCATCCGCCCAGACTGCCGCTCGGCCGGCGGCGCCTCCGCGAACGATGCTGCCGCCCGAACCGCCCGCGCCGCCCGATGATGAATTGGTTCGACGCGCCCAGGAAGAATTGGGAGCTGTCCCCAAATTCAGCGAATAAACCTCGGATGATCGATCACACTGCCAACGGCGAAGATTTATCAACGGATTGCAACGGATTTTCAAGACTTTGGACTTTGGACTTGAGACTTTGGACTATTTTTGGAGGATTAAGCAATGAGTAAAGGTGGTAAGCTACGAAAAGGTGCTTTTGGCCCTGGCGGCGGGCCACGGATGAATCCCAACGACTTGATGCGCCAGGTGCAAAAGATGCAGGAAGAAATGGCGCGCGTTCAAGAAGAAGCTACCCAGCAAAACGTCACGGCTTCGGCCGGCGGCGGAATGGTGGAAGTCGTCATCACCGGTGGTTTGGAAGTGCAGAGCATCAAAATCAAGCCGGAAGTGGTTGATCCGGACGACGTCGAAATGTTGCAAGACCTCATCCTGGCCGCCGTCAACGAGGCCATTCAGAAGGCGCAGGCGTTGATGGAAAACCAGATGTCGGCGCTCACCGGGGGTTTGAACATCCCAGGGCTGCTATAAGTCTATGGGAAACGCGGCTGTTCCCCCTTCTGTCACCACGCTGATCGAAACGCTCGCGGAGCTGCCCGGCATCGGGCCGAAGAGCGCGTCGCGGCTGGCCTTCTATCTCTTGCGGGGCAAGTCGGATTTGGCGCTGCGCATCGGCGAGGCGCTCAAGGGGCTGGTGGAGCGCACGCGGTTTTGTTCCGTGTGCCACAATGTGACGGAAGCCGATCCCTGCCCCATCTGCGCCGACCCGCAGCGTGACCACGGTATAGTCTGTGTGGTGGAAGAACCCATGGATTTGCTGGCGTTGGAGCGCACGGAGCAGTATCGCGGCGCATACCACGTGCTGCATGGCGCGCTCTCTCCCCTGGAAGGCATTTTCGCCGAAGACCTGCGCATCGCCGAATTGGAAACGCGCATCCGGCAAAGCCAGGAGGAAGGACAGCGCGGCATCCACGAGATCATCCTGGCGACCAATCCCACCGGCGAGGGCGACTACACGGCGGCTTATCTCATCCAACGCCTGAAGCCGCTGAACGTGCGGGTGACGCGCCTGGGACGCGGATTACCCATGGGCGGCGATCTGGAGTACGCCGACGCCATCACGCTGACCCGCGCCCTGGAAGCCCGGCAGGAAATGTAAATGCGCAATCAGTGGGATCTGGACACCCGATTGGGGTGGATCATTGGGTTGGCGATCATCATAGGATTATTGGCGACTGCCGTTATTTTGTTAGTATGGGATGCCACTCTCCCCATCTCGATTTGGACGTTTGTGATGGCGGTCGCCGCCCTGGGGGCATTGGGGTTTGCCATCCGCCTGATCGCGCTACTGTGGGGGGTGATCAATGCCTCGTATGAGATGGATCGCAATGCGGTGGTCATTCATTGGGGCCCTGTCCACTATCAAATCCCGATGGCGTCGGTGCGGGCCGTTTTCTCAGGAGCCGAGATAAAATCACTGCGGATGAGGTTTGGCCTGCGTTGGCCCGGGTATTACGTAGGCTTTGGAGAGGATAAGGACATCGGCCCAATTCTCTTTTACGCAACACGGCCGCTGGCCCAACAGGTAGTCGTGCGCACAGAGGGGATGGCCTACGCCATTTCGCCCAACGATCTGGCGGAATTTCTCCAGGCGTTTAAAGAACGGCTGGAAATGGGACCGACGCAGGAAGTTGAGGAACTTTCGCAGCACCCCAGCTTTCTGGACTGGGAAATCTGGCACGACCGTATAGGGATGTTCACCCTGAGTGGTAGCCTGCTCTGGCTGGTGTTGTTGCTGGGGCTGTTATGCTGGCGTTATCCCGCTCTGCCGGCGGAAATCGTGGTGCGTTTTACTTCAGCCGGTGCGCCGCTACTCTATGCGCCGACGTCGCGCATTTTTTACTTTGCGCTGATCGGGGTGAGTGTCTGCCTGCTCAATGGAATCTTGGGATTCCTGCTATACCGACGGGTGCGTATGGCGGCCTATTTTCTCTGGGGCGGCCTGCTGGCCGTGTTGAGCGGGCTGTGGATCGCCGTCGTCACCCTCTTGTTACGACAATAATTTTATATGATCCGTTTAGTCGCTTTTGACCTGGATGGCACGCTGATGGGCGCCGATCAGCAAATTCGCCCGCGCGTGCAAGCAGCGGTGGCGCAAACGCTGGCGCGCGGCGTGACGGTCACACTGGCGACAGGGCGGATGTTTTCGGCCACCGTGCCGTTTGCGCAGCAGCTCGCCATCACTGCGCCGCTGATTTGTTACCAGGGCGGCTGGATTCAGGCGCTAGGCGGGGAAGTGCTGCATCGGGTGGCGCTTCCCGCACCGATTGCGGAAACAGCGGTGCGTCTGGCGGAGGCGCAAAACTGGCACACCGTCCTCTATGCCGATGGCCGGCTTTACATTCAGTCGTTTGCCTATCCAGAAAGTTTCTATGCTGCGCTCCTCGGCGAAGACATCATCGTTAACATCCCCTGGGCGGAGATTCTGGCGCAGCATACGGTGGATAAAGTGCTGTTTGTGGCAGAGCCGGAACACATCCCCGCAATGGCGATTCAACTCAATCAGCAGTTTGCGACGCAGGCTGAGGTGGTGCAGTCCCACAAATTCTTCATCGAAGTCGTGCCGCAAGGGGTGGACAAGGGGCGCGCGCTGGGATGGCTGGCGCAGCACCTGGGGATCCCCCAAGAAGAAACGTTGGCCGCCGGCGATCAGTACAATGATTTGCCAATGGTTCAGTGGGCCGGCTTGGGGGTGGCAATGGGCAACGCGATCCCGGAAGTCCAACAAGCCGCTAACTGGATCGCGCCTTCCGTCACCGAGGACGGCGCGGCGGCGCTGCTGGAACGTTTTGTCCTGCGCGAGGATGTCGGGTGAGCGCGCCGATCCTCCCCATTCGCAGCCCGAAAGCCATCGCCCACGCGCTCGCCTCACTGCGGGCTGGGGAACTGATTGTCATCCCCACCGATACAATTTATGGCCTCGCCACTTTGCCGAAAAATACGGCGACCATCAAGCAACTTTACGAAATTCGCCAACGGCCCCACGAACCGGCCTTTCCCCTCCTGTTAGCCGAAAACAAGTCTCTGTATACCCTCGCGCACGTCAATCCCGCGGCGAGACGGCTGGCGCAGCGTTTTTGGCCAGGCTCCTTGACGCTCATGCTGCCGCCGGCGACGAGTTTGCCCGCCGAATTACGCACTATGCCCGTTGCTCTGCGGATGCCAAACTACCCTGACCTGCACCCGCTTCTCAAAGCCGTGGGAGACGTCCTGTTCGTCAGCGGGGCCACCAGCTCCGGCTATCCCCCGGCCATCACCGCCCAGGAGGCCGCCGATTATTTCGGCGAGCAAGTTGCGCTAATTCTGGATGGAGGACAGACTCCCTTTGGCGTCCCCTCCACCATCGTAGACTGTACCCAATCGCCTCCGGTTATCGTGCGACGCGGCACTATCCCGGAGGATAAAATCTGGGAGACACTGGCGCCCCAACCCGTCAGTTTTCCCTAAACGCATGAATCGCCCTATGCGGGTTAAAACTGCCCTACGACTCAGCATTTTCCTCATACTACTCCTGGCGACCGGTCTACGTTTCTACCGGCTGGACGCGCAATCCTTCTGGAACGACGAAGGCAACACGGCGCGTCTGGTCGAACGTCCCGTCCCCCTGATTATTGCGGGCGCGGCCGGCGACATCCACCCGCCCGGCTACTACCTGCTGCTGCATGGCTGGCGCAGTCTCGCCGGCGAGAGTGAATTCGCCTTGCGCGCGTACTCGGCGCTGTGCGGCGTGTTGACGGTAGCGGCGGCCGCAGCGGTCGGGCGACGCGCCGGCGGCTGGCTGACGGCGTTGAGTGCGGCATTGCTGGTGGCGATACATCCGTTGTCCGTCTATTACAGCCAGGAGGCGCGGATGTACGCGCAGTTGGGACTGGTTTCGGCGTTGACGCTCTTTCTGGGGGTAAAACTGGTCAAACGTCAAACGTCAAACGTCAAGCGTCAGGCTTTATACTTTATGGATGATTTTTTATTGGCGTTGTGTATTGCGGCGGGACTGTATACGCAGTATGCCTATGTCTTTGCGTTGTTCGGCCTGAACGTGGCGTTCGGTCTATATTGGCTGATTTCACGTCCACGAAATTGGCCGCTGTTGGGGCATTGGGTTGGAACACACGCGCTCGGTGGGTTGCTCTTCGCGCCGTGGGCGCCGATTGCCCTACGGGCGAGCAGTTGGCGTCCGCCCGATCTGGATCAGGGGCAGGCGTTGCACGCGCTGGCGCGCACGCTGCTAGGAGGGATCACGCTTCCGACAGACAAAGGCGCAACCCTGATACCGATTGCGGGCGCGCTCCTGCTTTGGGCGCTGTTGACTCGCCCCAAAAATGCTTTCGTCAAATGGGCTGCCCTGGGCATGGCGTTCGTCCCGGCGGCTCTCATCTTCGCGTTAGGTGTCTACCGCCCGGCCTACCTCAAATTCCTCACCGTGTCGGTCGCGCCGCTGGCCGTGTGCCTGGCGTTGCCGTTGGGAAGGACAAGGAGAGGGGGAGAGGGGGAGAGGGGGAGACAAAGGGACAAGGTGACAAGGAGGCAAGAAGTCTCCCGGTTTCCTGTTTCCTACTTCCTATTTCCTATTTCTTTTTGTCTGTTCCTGGCCCTACTCCCCGCCCAAATCACCGCCTTGCGCCATCTGTACACCGACCCGGCCTACGCGCGCGACGATTATCGCGGCCTCGCGGCGCAGATTGCGGCGGAAAGCCGGCCCGGCGACGCGGTGCTGCTCAGCGCGCCGAATCAGTGGGAAGTGTTCACTTACTACTATCGCGGCCCGGCGCCGGTCTATCCCGCGCCCTACCATCCCGCCGACGGGGAAGCGTCGGCCTGGGTTTCAGACACGTTGAGACCACACACGCGCCTGTTTGCCGTCTTCTGGGGCGATGGTGAATCCGACCCCACCCGCGCCGTGGAAATCGCGCTGGCGCAGCAGGCTTACAAAGCAACCGAGCAATGGTGGGGGGATTTGCGCTTTGCGCGTTATGGTCTTGCGGCACAGGATGTCGCCACGACCACGGTGGATGTCATCCTGGGAAATGCAATTCGACTAAACGGTTTTGCTATCCCGCCGCGCATTTATGCACCGGGCGACATCGTGCCGGTGCTGGTGGAATGGCAGGCCGTCACGCCCATACCTCAACGCTACAAGGTCTTCCTGCATGGTGTAGATGCTGCCGGGCAACTGGTGATGCAAAACGACATGGAACCGCTAACCGGCTTCGCGCCCACCGACCGCTGGCAGCCTGGCAGTCCCCTGACCGACCGGTATGGCCTGTATCTTCCGTCTAACATCCCAGCGGGGACTTACACCCTGCTCATCGGGATGTACGACTATTCCGGCGCACGCCTGCTCATCACGCAGGACGGGCAGGCGGTGGGGGATGCGTTGGAATTGGGAGACGTGCAAATAGCAAATAGCGAATGGCGGATCAGCGGATCGGCGGATCAGCGGATCGGCGGATCAGCGGATCAGCGGATCGGCGTGTCAACGGCTAAAATTCAGCACTCAGCACTCAGCACTCAGTCCTCAGCACTCAGCACTCAGTCCTCAGCACTCAGTCCTCACTCACCACAATGACGGCCGGCACACGGGTCAGGGAGTCAATTTGGGGGCCACCTTGCACCCACAGGCCGGAGGAGGTGCCGCCGTCGAGGTTCAGGGCCGTGTCAATTTCCATGTCCGACTCGGTGAGCCACACCGCCAGCGTGTGCAGGCTAAAGTAGCCGCGTGGCGCGACCAGCAGCAGGATGCGTCCCCGGCGATCTTGCGCGATGACGGTACGACGCGCTGTTCGCCCATCGTCGGCGTCGGCGGGGAAGCCCATCACCCCGCCGGGTTTGACCAGCACCGGAAAGCATTGCACGGCCTCGCGCAGCGCCTCGGTCGGGTCGTAGGGCCAGGCGCGCAGCCAGCGCACGGTGGGAATCCCCGCGCCGGTCACGGCGAACATCCCGGCGTAATCCTCGTAAGAGGCGCCGTAGCGCTCCCCATTGCTGACGAGCACTCCTGTCGCCAGGTACTCTTCCGTAAAATACCCGGCGTTCACCACCAGCCGCGCCCCACCCCGCTGCGCCCACGCGCTGACTTGCTGCGCCTGTCCCGGCGTGTACCATACCTGGAAGCGCGCCGACGCATCCAGCCGCACTACCGTCACCCGTTCCGTGTTAGCTTCTAGCGGCACGTTGAGGCTGCGCACCTCTATTCCTTCGCCGACGTGCTGCCAGCCGGTGTCCGGCGGCTCCGGCGTGGCGGTGGGACGCGGCGTCGGGGTGGCGGTGGCGGCGGGCGTGGGCGTGAGGGTGGGCGTCGGCGTCAACGTCGGCGTGGGCGTCGGGCGCGGCGTCGTCCCTGGGATAGCGCACGCCAGCGTCAACAGGGAACAAATCAGGATGAGAATTCCGATAGATTGCCTGCTCATAACGGTCATCATACCGCAAATTTGAGATTTGATGGCAATGCCAACACTTGCCGATTGCTTGACAACCACCCTGGTTGTGGCATAATTTTCAGCGTAAAGGCATTGATGGAGACGAGTAGACGTGAGAGGAAGCCGCAGCGAGTCCGGGAGGGTGGAAGCCGGGCGCCGAGCCTCATACTGAAAATCCCTCCGGAGCCGCCCACCGAATTGTCAGGTAGTCAAGGAGTCGCGTAGTCACGTAGTCGTTTGACTATCAGACTACAAGACTAACGACTATCAGACTTAGTAAGTAGGGCCGGGATTGCGTCCGTTACCCAACGCACGGTGGTTATGGCCGCCGACCGAGCGGGTTTACGCCGCGTGTGGGGCGTGAATCAAGCAGGGTGGTACCGCGAGAGCGACTGAAAAGCGCTCCCGTCCCTGTAAGGGGGATGGGAGCGCTTTTGTGTTGAGAGAACGTTTACAAAGTATCGAGAGGGAACAAGCCCAGGTCTGGAATACGCTCGAAATGCGCCCGATTGCGGGTTAGGAGCGGCAAGTCATAGGCCACACAAATGCCGGCAATCAGGATGTCCGGGAGACTGATCAGCTGACCTTGAGAGGCCAAATGACGATACACTTGTGCCGCTTCACTTGCCTCGCGAGCTTCGAGTGAAAGCATGACCGTTTTGGTAAGAAGCTGTCCGAACAACTCCGCTTGCTTTTCGGAAAAAGTTGGTACACTTAAAATCTCATAGATAGTGATAGGGGTAATTCCAACAGGAAAGCGCCGCATAGTATTGCGCAATATCTGGTTACGCTTCCGCAAAAAATCTATGACAATATCCGTATCTATGACCAGTCACGCGGTTTCCATGATGCCCACATTGCTTCCCGATTCTGATAAAAGGCTTCTTCATCTTCTGGCCCCCAGATTCCGTAAAGTTCATCCAGAATTTCTTCCAAAGCCTTGTCTGGGACTTCCGTCGGCATGGATACAGGTTTTAGAGATACACGATCCCCAGGCCGCAGTCCCAGGCGCAACAAAGTCTCTCTAGGTACGACCAAATCTATTCCTTGAAACATCAACACCATCTCGGCCATGGCTCACCTCCACTTTAAGCATAATCGAAAAATGCCGAGTTAACAAGAATGGGGCAGAACAGCCCCCATGTCGAAGTAAAATATCAATTGAACAAGAGAATTATATCACGGGTAAGGAGAAAAATCATGTTCAAACCAGTACCAACCCAAGTTGATTTTATCGCGCAGGAACACGAAGTGCTGAAATTCTGGGAGAAAACCCAGGCTTTTCGCAAACTGAACGCGCTGCGAGAAGGCGCGCCGCATTGGGCTTTCATTGACGGCCCCATCACGGCGAACAACCCGATGGGTATCCATCACGGCTGGGGGCGCTCCTACAAAGACCTCTGGCAGCGTTATTGGGCGATGCGCGGCTACCAGGAACGCTATCAGAACGGCTTCGACTGCCAGGGTCTCTGGGTTGAGGTAGAAGTCGAGAAGGAGAAGGGTTTCAAATCCAAGCGCGACATCGAAAGCCACGGCCTCGCGCCGTTTGTGTTGGAGTGCAAGGCGCGCGTGTTGCGCCAGGCCGCCAAACAGACCGAGCAATCCATCCGCCTGGGCTATTGGATGAACTGGAACGCGCCGAGCACGCTGCGGATGCTGGCCGACAAGCTGCGGGATGACCCGGCGCAGCCAGTCACGGTGGACGGCCCCGGCGGCCCCGTCACGGACAGCGCCGAGCGGCTGGTGGGCCGCCTGGGATCGCCGGAACTCGGCGGCTCGTACTTCACCTTCGCCACCGAGAACAACTACACCATCTGGACGTTCATCAAGAAGGTGTGGCAGAAAGGCTGGCTCTACAAAGGCCACGACGTGATGCCCTGGTGCCCGCGCTGCGAAACCGGCCTCAGCCAACACGAAATCGTCACCGATGGCTACCGCGAGTTGACCCACGACGCCCCCGTGGTGCGCTTTCCCTTGCGCGGGCGGGAGAACGAGGCGCTGCTGGTCTGGACGACGACGCCGTGGACGCTCACCAGCAACGTCGCCGCCGCCGTGGGACCGAACCTGACTTACGTGAAGGTGCAGGCCGCCGACGGGTGGACGTACTACCTCGCCAAAGGCACGCTCAAGGCTGTCATCAAGGGCAAATACGAGGTGTTAGGCGAACTCAAGGGGACGGAGTTGCTCGGTTGGGAATACGACGGCCCCTTCGACGAGCTGCCCGCCGTGCAAAAGCTAAACGTCCCCGCGTTCCACCGCGTCATCCCCTGGGACGCCGTCGGCGAGGAGGAGGGCACGGGCATCGTTCACATCGCGCCGGGCTGTGGCGCGGAGGACTTCGTGCTGGGCAAAGAGTTCGGGTTGCCCGCGCTCGCGCCGCTGGCCGAGGATGGCGCGTTCCTCGAAGGCTTCGGCTGGCTCACCGGGCGCGACGTTCACGATGTGGCTCACGACATCTTCCACAATCTTGAGGAAAAAGACCGGCGCTATCGCGTGGACAGCTACACGCACCGCTACCCCGTCTGCTGGCGCTGCGACACGCCGCTGGTCTTCCGGCTGGTGGACGAGTGGTTCATCCACATGGGGCCGCTTTACGACAAGCCGCGCGAGGAAGTCACGGCAGAAGAGAAGGCCGCCAGCCTGCGCTACCAGATCATGGACGTGGTGGATCAGATTCAGTGGATTCCCGAATTCGGCTACGCCCGCGAGATGGACTGGCTGCGCAACATGCACGACTGGATGATCTCCAAGAAGCGCTACTGGGGATTGGCCCTGCCCATCTGGGTCTGCGACAACCAGGACTGCGATCACTTCGAGGTGCTTGGCGACGAGGACGAATTGCACGCGCGCGCCGTCGCCGGCTGGGACGAATTTGAGGGGCACACGCCGCACCGCCCTTACGTGGACGCGGTCAAGATCGCCTGCCCCAAGTGCGGCGGCGCGATGACGCGCATCGAGGACGTCGGCAATCCGTGGCTGGATGCGGGAAGCGTGGCCTACTCCACCACGCAATACCGCACCAACCGCGAGTATTGGGCGCAATGGGTGCCGGCCGAATGGATCAGCGAATCGTTCCCCGGCCAGTTCCGCAACTGGTTCTACAGCCTGATCACGATGAGCACGGTCTTCGAGCAGATGCCGCCGACGAAGATCGTCCACGGCTACTCCACCTGCTTGGCGGAAGATGGCCGGCAGATGCACAAATCGTGGGGCAACGCCATCTGGTTCGACGACGCCGCCGAGGAGGCCGGGGTGGACACGATGCGCTGGCTGTTCCTGAACCAGCCGCTCGACCAAAACCTGCTGTTCGGCTACCACCGGGCGGACGAGACGCGCCGCCGCTTCATCATCCCCCTGTGGAATAGCTACGCCTTCTTCGTCACCTACGCCAACATTGACGGGTGGACGCCGCCCGCCGCCCTGCTGCGCCATCCGGCCCGGCTGGAGAACGGCGCGTGGACGCTGGACGCGCCCTGGGTGGGCGCCGCCGCGCCGACGGTGATGGATCGCTGGATCGTCGCCCGCCTGCGCGAGACGGTGGCCGCAATGGCGAAAGGCTATGAAACCTACATCCCGGTGGACATCGCCGCGCCCGCCGAAGCGTTCCTGGACGACCTGAGCAACTGGTTCATCCGCCGCAGCCGCCGCCGGTTCTGGGCCGCGCGCGGCGCCAGCGCCAGCTCCGACGCCGACAAAGAAGCCGCCTACCAGACGCTCTACGTCGTCCTGGTGACGTTTGCCAAGCTGCTGGCCCCGGTGCTGCCGTTTATGACCGAGACGATGTATCAGAATCTCGTGCGCGAGACAGACGCCGCCGCGCCGGAGAGCATCCACCACTGCCTGCTGCCGCTCGCTGCGCCGCTGAACGCGGACGAAGCGACGCTGGTGGAAGCGATGGCCGCCGTGCGGCAGGCCGCGACGCTCGGCCACTCGATCCGCGCTACGGCCAACGTCAAGGTGCGCCAACCGCTGGCCCGCGCCCTCATTGCCGCCGACCCCCGCCGCCGCGAGGAACTCACGCAGTTGCTCGACGTGCTGGCCGACGAGTTGAACGTGAAGGATATCGCCTTCGTGGCCGAGGAGGGTGAGTTGGTGGAATACAAGCTGCTGCCGCTCAACCGCGTGCTCGGCCCCAAGTTCGGGCAGCGCTTCCCGCTCATCCGCAAGGCGCTGGATGGGCTGAACACCGCGCGCGCTGTCGCGCAACTGCACGCCGGGCAGCCCCTCACGCTGGCCCTGGCCGATGGCAGTGAGGCGGAACTCGCGCCCGACGAGGTGCTCGTGCAGAGCCATTCCCGCGAAGGCTACGGCGTCGCCGGAGAGGGCGGCCTCGTCGTCGCGCTGGATACGACCGTGACGCCGGAACTCGAACAGGAGGGGCTGGCCCGCGAAGTGGTGCGCCGCGTGCAGGATTTGCGCAAGCAAGCCGACTACCAGCTCACCGACCGCATCCGCGTGGAATACCGGGCGGAAGGTAAGCTGGCGGCGGCCATCGCCGCCCAGTCCGCCGCCATCGCCGCCGAGGTGCTGGCTGACGAGATCGCGGCAGTCGCGGAACCGTCCGGCGACAAAGTCGCCGCAGCAGACATTGATGGAGAGGTGATGTTCCTGGCGGTTAACCGGCTATAAAACTGGTCTACAAACCATTCTAAATACGCAAAACGTGAAACGTGAAACGTGATGACTTCCCTGTAGAAGTCTCACGTTTCACGTTTCACGTTTTATTAGCCAAGCATGAAATTGGCTTTCCCCCAGTCGAGACTATAATTTGCTTTTATTTGGAGGCTACGGTATGATGGCAATGGTAAACATTTTTGTAGACAGCACCTCTGACCTCAGCCCCGAACTGGTGGCGCGGTATCATCTGAAAGTGATTCCCCTGATTGTTCATTTGAATGGCAAAAGCTATCGTGATGGAATTGACCTGTTGCCCAAACAACTCTTCGCCCTGATCAATGGCACGCTACCGACTACATCGGCCCCCCTTATCGGTGACTTTGTCAAGGCATTTGCCAGCCACCAGCACGGCATCTTCCTCGGCATCTCGTCCCAACTCTCCGGCACCGTCAACAATGCGCGGCTGGCGCTGGAAGCGAACCCGGACAGCCGCGTCCGCGTGATTGATTCCCTGACGCTCTCGTCGGCCATTGGCTTGCTCGCGCTCAAAGCGGCGGATTTGCGCGACGCCGGCGCCGATGTCGCCGCAATTCAAGCTGCCGTCGAAGCGGCGCGGGCTAATGTGCGGATGTCCTTCGCGCTGGAAACGATGCAGTATCTCTACATGGGCGGGCGCTGTTCGGCGCTGCAAAGCCTGGCGGCGAGCGTGCTGAAAATCCGCCCCATCATCGCCGGGATGCCCGACGGCACGCTGGGTCTGAAGGCCAAAATTCGGGGCAACCGCGCGCGCGCCCTCGATGCGCTGCTTCAGGACTTCGAGGAAGCGCTGCCCAACGTAGACCTGCGGCGCGTCTTCGTCACCCACGCCGCCGCAGCGGAAGACGCGGCCTACCTGGCCGACAAACTCGCCGCCATGGCCCCCATCCAGGAAATTCACGTCACGATGGCCGGTGCGGTCGTCTCCAGCCATTGCGGGCCTGGGACTATCGGGATTTTGTATTTGATGAAGGGTTAGGAGTTAGGAGTTAGGGATTAGGAGCTAGGAGAAGTCCACGCCTCACACATTACACATTACTCATTACTTATTTCTGATTTCCGATCACAAATTTCCAATCACCAAAACAGGAGATGATTATGGGAGAAAAACTGGAACAACTTAAGACATATTTGTATCGTCCGATTGATCTGAACTACGCGGCAGCGGTGCTGGGCTGGGATCAGCAAGTCTTCATGCCACCGCAGGGGACGGAGGCGCGCGCCAATCAACTGGCGACCCTGAGCGGGATGGCGCACGAGATTTTCACGTCGGAGGAGACGGCCCGCTTGCTGGAGGCCGCCGAGGGCGAAGTCGCCGGGCTGGATTACGACAGCGACGAGGCCAGCCTGGTGCGCGTGACCCGTCGCAATTTCGACCTTCAGACCAAAATTCCAACCGAACTGGTCGTCCGCCACAGCCAGGCGACCTCCAAAGGCTTCACGGCCTGGCAGCAGGCGCGCGCGGCCAGCAACTACGCGCAGTTTCAGGACAATCTGGCCGAGATCATGGACATCAGCCGGGAACGCGCGGAGTATTTGGGCTACGTAGACCATCCCTACGACGCGCTGCTCAACCAGTTTGAGACCGGGATGAAGGCGGCGCAGGTGGAAACGCTGTTCACGGCGTTGAAGACCGGGTTGGCGCCGCTGGTGCAGGCGATTGCCGCCGCCGATCCGATTGATGAGAGTTTCCTCGAAAAGCGGGAGTACGATCTGGAGCGGCAGTGGGACTTCACGATGCTGTTGCTGCGCGACATGGGCTACGATTTCCAACGCGGACGGCAGGATAAGGCGCCCCACCCCTTCACCACCAACTTCTCTTCGCAAGACGTGCGCGTCACCACCCGGCTGATTAAAAATCGCCCACACTCGGCCTTCTTCAGCAGCCTGCACGAGGGTGGCCACGCGCTATACGAGCAGGGCAGCCCGCAGAAGTTCGACCGCACCCCCCTGGCCGGCGGCGCGACGCTGGGTCTGCACGAGTCGCAATCGCGGATGTGGGAGAATCAAGTGGGGCGCAGCATCCCCTTCTGGGAACACTACTTCCCGATTATGCGCGCCTTCTTCCCGGAGCAGTTGGCGGATGTGGCTTTCGAGCCGTTCTACCGCGCCATCAACGTCGTCAAACCCGACCTCATCCGCGTGGAGGCCGACGAAGTGACCTACAACATGCACATCTTCGTCCGCTTTGAGTTGGAGAAAGACTTGCTCACGGGCGCGCTCAAGGTGGCGGACGTGCCGGAGGCTTGGAACGCGAAATACCGGGAGTATCTCGGCATCACCCCGCCGGACGACGCGCAGGGATGTTTGCAGGACGTTCACTGGTCAAGCGGCCTGGTCGGGTATTTCCCCACCTACACCCTGGGCAACCTGATCGCGGCGCAGCTCTACGCACAGGCGCAACAAGACCTCCCCGGCCTGGAGGCCGGCTTCGCCCGCGCCGAGTTTGCCCCGTTGCTCAACTGGACGCGCGAGAAGATCCACCACCACGGGACCAAATTTACCGCCCCCGAGCTGCTGCAACGCGAACTCGGCCAGGAAATCTCCGCCCAACCGCTGCTGGATTATCTATGGGCGCGGTATGGGGCGATTTATCAGCTCAAGTAATCAGTAAAAAGTAATGAGTAATGAGTAATACGGGATATTACTCATTACTCATTTCCCATTACACCTTACCCATTTTCATCATGGGAAAACCCTCTGGTCAAGTAGGGACTATTCTTACTTGGACTTCTGCCATTCCACGTTTATACTCAGACATACTGTTTACAGAATACGCAATACGTTGTAGAGTCCTGTAATATCGTACCCCTAACAGTCTTGTAATATCGTACCTTCACAATCTCATAAAATCGTACCCGTGGTTGTATACTTTCCAAGTAGCGAGTTGGATCGTTTTCGCTCAATGGGAGGTGT
>DAOUGD010000251.1:0-35154 GCA_034429475.1 Anaerolineae bacterium | reverse complement strand
GTGGGGGTGGAGAGGGGGTGGGGAATGGAGGCGAGTAAGTTATGAAGTGGAAAAGAAGTCGTCATTCGGCTACTCAACAATACCCAACGTAAACATCACGCAATTCTCCACCGCTTCAAGGGTGCGCGGTTTAACCAAGCCAAGCCTGCGTTGCAATCGTGACACATCTAGCACTCGTAATTGATGACACAACGCCACTGAATCGCCGAGCAATCCACCTTCCCCTTTGGCGATTTGGACGCATGAGGGCAAACTGGTGCGTCGTAGATTGGTCGTCAAGGGGATGGTTAACACAGTCGTCGTGTAAGCATTGATAACATCATTTTGAAAAATGAGCACAGGGCGCATCCCGGCTTGCTCAGAACCGCGCGTAGGGTCCAGATCTGCCAACCATATTTCTCCCCGTTTAACTTTCATTGGGCGTCCTCTGCAAGCAAACTCACATTGTATTCGGCCATGCCCTCTTCCGCCAAACAGCGATCTTCCTCAGCAAATTCCGCATAGAGTGCTGCGATTTGTGTGTCGTCAAAGTGCGGACGGGTATGTATACGCGCTTGAAATTTTAGAAATGCCAGATATTCAGCCACTTGTTGAAGTTGTATTTCATCCAAAGTCGCCAGTTCCTGAACTACATATTCTTTGACTAACATTTTACAACCTCCACATACCTGTTTTCGATACTCATCCATTAAAAAATCTATCCTGTCAGACCTTTCGTCTCAATTGGATATCGTCGCTTGAGTTTCATCCTTGATTTTGACACCCGCACCAAACAAGTATCCGGCGTCAAGTTGCTGCGCCATTCGCGGAATCAGCAAGCGCATGTTCCTCCGGTAGGCGTGCTGCCACAGGTCTTGCAGTACGATGCGGGCGGCTTCATTGACATGAACCTGGTCATTTTCGTCAATCAGCAGCATAGCTACATCGTTGGTATGTTCGGTCACGGCAAAGAAATATCTATCGCCATCCTCGTGTTTGGACTGCAAATATTCTTCAATATGCTCTTCCAATTCGTATTCAAAGAGCGCCCATGCCAGTGGGCCGTTTGCAAGTAAGGCCTCGACTTTTGCACCTTAACACAGAATACTCCCAACGCGAAAAAAGGGCGTGACAGAGTCAATCGTCGCCTGTCAGGAGCCGCACGCGAGTAGCCGCGCTCTCCACGCGGAAAGCGCGGTAATCACTGCATTCGCCAGGTCACACACCCGCAGGGCACACCGCCCGCAGGAGCGGCGCCATGATCGAATGCAGCGATTGTCCTTGCGTCAAACCGGCCTGGATGAACAGCCCCAAGGCCCACAAGCTTTGGGCTTGGGTAGCCCGCCGCCAGAAAGGCACGCTGCCCTCAAGTTCTACCTTGAGTTGACCTTGAAGTATGTCTCGGAGGGTGTGGTCATATTGGGCGGCGCGCAGTAAACTGTAGACTACGGCGACCAAAGCGACATGCCGCTGAACTGCCGCGAAATCCCGGAGCTGATACTGATCCAACCCTTCGGCCTTCCCCTCTTCATAATAGACTTCAATGGGCCAGCGATGGCGGCGGATGCGGGTGATGCCTGGGGCCTGCCAATGCAAGCGGTTCGACAACAAGAACACGGGCGTGTCCGACAGGTCCGCCTGGCGATGATTGATCACCACGCGGTGTTTACCAAAGTGATGCACCCGATGGGTGGCACAATAGCTGAAATAGGTCTCGCGTTGCCCCTTGTACGGAATGCTGATGGGTTTGAACACGGGCGGGCGCGCGTGCTTGAGGTTTTCCTCATGCTCGTGTTTCAGGCGCGCCGCGAAGTTCTGTAGGGTTTCCGCGCCCGTTTGTAGGATAAGTTGATCGCTGGGTGCCAGGGTGCCTACATATGCCAACTGCAAGTGGTCACTCAAGAACTGACAGAACCCGGGCTGCGTGTACCAGTTGTCAAACGTCACGGGCAGGCGCAGTTCAGGATGCAGGCGCAGCCATTCTTCCAGTAAGCGTTCGGCAATCCGCAACTTAGTGCTATGCAACTCAGCCACGCCGGACTGTTGTTGATGCCGCCGCCACACCCCCAGCAGATACTGCCGCCACTGCTGGGGGGCGCTGTCCTTGAGTGCATACTTACTCTCCCGGAGTTTCACCTCGGCGGCGAGGAGCCCCGCTTCCAGTTTTGCCAGGTCGGGCGGCTCCCACAACTGATAGTGGCACGGATAATCGGTTTCGTCATCACTGTAATGCAGACTGACCAGGTTGTGCGCCCACCGATAGCACTGGTCCACATGATCCCAGAGGTAGGCGATCTTCTCGAAATGCTGCCCATAATGCGTTAACAAGGTATCATCCAGACTCCACACGCCGGTGCGCTTCATCTGGGTTTCAGGCACGCTGGCCAACAGCGCCAAGCGTTGCTTCTCCAGAGCGGCCAATTCAAACGGGCTGCGGGTCAACAAGCGATTCAGACTGCTCTGATTCCGGCTTTCGCACAGGCAGAACCGATTGATCCCTTCCACCGTCTTGTTTTCCGCAATGAGCAGCCCACTGAGATAGCGTTTGAATTCGATGAATGCCTCAGCGGAGAATATGTCGCGAAAGAAAGGAGCGTAATGCTCGACCAATTCAGGAAATGCTACCAAAGGTATCATCGCATACCTCCTATTGGCTGACCTTTCTTTCTATTGTACCGCCGTTTGCGGTCAAACGCCCTGTGTTAGGAGTATTCGCGTGTTAACGTACTGCCAAAGTCTAGTGAATAGCCTAGTTTCTGTCAGCAGATTGAGCAGATTGAGCGGATTAAGAGAAAAAATCTGCTCAATCTGCTTAATCTGCTGATAAATTTCTCCCTATGGCACAGGTCGAAAAATATCCGTTAGATTCCGTTAAATCCGTTGAGAAAATCTTTTCATTCAACCGCCGGTAGCCATCGGTCACTAATGAACTCTTCTCTTGGATTATTAACGAAAAGTAGGATAGTCCCATCGCCCGAAAAGTAAAATAATGACGGTGGTTGGTTTTGACTAAACCGGCAAACTTTCTATACTGATGGCGAAGGGCTGGTTCTTATACTAACCGCAGCGTAAAGTTTCACTCTTTCTATGAGCAGATTAAGCAGATTGAGCAGATTCTAAAGGATAAAGTGCTTCCTAATCTGCTTAATCCGCTAAATCTGCTGACAAAAAGAAGGAAATTTTGGCGTGCGGTTAGTATAACCCGTTTGAACGGATATTTTTCCGTTCAATCCGTTCAATCCGTTGAGACTATTCGCAGGGAGGAGCAATGACCGATCTTTCCTCGCTCGTTATCGGCGTGGATTGCAGCACCACCGCCGCCAAAGCCGTCGTGTGGGATAGCAGTGGCAACGCCGTGGCGCAGGGCTACAGCCCGCTGCCGCTGCTCACCCCGCAGCCGGGCTGGCACGAGCAGCCCGCCGATTCCTGGTGGACAACCACGGCGCAGGCGCTCCGCCAGGCCGTGAGCCAGGTGGACGCCCGCCGGTTGCGCGCTTTGTCCATCGCCCACCAGCGCGAGACGTTTGTGCCGGTGGATGAGGCGGGGCAGCCGTTGACCCACGGCATCCTGTGGCTGGACGAGCGCGCGCGCGACCTGCTGCCCTCCCTGGCGGAAGCCGCCGACCCCGCCGCTTTCCACCGCCTGACCGGCAAGCCTCTCTCGGTGAACCTGACCTTTGCCAAGATCGCCTGGCTCAGAGCCAACCGCCCCGACGTTTTTGCCCGCGCCGCCCGCTACCTGGACGTCCACAGCTTCCTGGTCCACCGGCTGACGGACCAATATCGCACCGGCTGGGGCTGCGCCGACCCGACGGGGCTGTTCGACTTGCAAGCCAACGAGTGGGCCGCGCCCTTGCTGCGTCAGATCGGCCTCCGGCCTGAGCAACTGCCGGAACTCTCGCCGCCCGGCGCGGTGATCGGCGTCGTGACTCCGGCGGCGGCGGAAGCCTGCGGCTTGCCTGTGGGCCTGCCGGTGGCGGCGGGCCTCGGCGACGGGCAGGCCGGCGGGTTGGGTGTCAATGTCACCGGGCCGGGCGCTGCTTACCTCTCCCTGGGCACCTCAGTCATCTCCGGCACGTACAGCGCGCGCCCCGTGTGCCATCCCGCCTTTCGGACGATGACCGGCGGCATCCCCGCCACCTATCTGCTGGAAACGGTGCTGCTGGGCGGCGGTTACACGCTCGCCTGGTTTATGGAGAAGTTCGCGGGCCGGCCCGGCCAGGATGTCGTGCAGCTTCGCTCCGACTATGACCAGGCCGCCGCCCTCCCGCCGGGCAGTGAAGGGCTGATCGCGGTGCCGTACTGGAACAGCGTCCTCGGCCCGTATTGGGACGCGGCGGCCAGTGGGATCGTCGTCGGCTGGCGGGAACGCCATCAGCCGGCGCACCTCTACCGGGCGATTTTGGAGGGCATTGCCTTTGAGCAGCATTTGAACACACTGGGCGTGGAGGCTGCCCTGAATCAGCCAGTGACGCACTACATCGCACTGGGCGGCGGGGCGCACAGCCGACTCTGGCTACAGATCATCGCGGATGTGACAGGCAAGCCGGTGGCCTGCGCCGCCGCGCCGGAGGCCGCCGCGCTCGGCGCGGGCATCCTGGCGGCGACGGCGGCGGGCCTTTATCCCGACGCCCGGCAAGCCGCGCAGGCGATGGCTCACCACCTCCCCGACCCGGTCGAACCGGATGCGGCCCGCCACACGTTCTACACCCATCTGTTCGAGGACGTGTACCGGCCCTTGTTCCCGGCGTTGCAGCCGTATCTGGATCGGCTGGCCGCGCTGGCGGACTTCACTCCGTGAGGTGCGACATGGCTTACAAAGATCGTTCGCGCTGGCTTATCGCTATCGGCTGGCTGTTATTGCTGGCCGGGGGCGCGGTCGGCTTCCTGGCCCCGTTGGAGATGTATTGCTTCTACCTCTTCTCGGCAGGTGGGCGTTTCCATTACGAAGGTTTCGGCTTCGGCTCGTTTATGTTCGGCAACATCGCGGCGCAGATCGTGGGGTATTATCTCATCGCGGCGGTGTGCGGGGTGTTGGGATACGGTCACGTGCGGCTGCGGCGTTGGGCGCGCCCGATCTCGCTGGCGGCGCTGTGGAGCTGGTTGGTAATCGGCGCGCCGCTGATCGTCCTGGTCCTGTTCATCTGGCTGGCGACAAAGGATCTGTCGCTGCCGGTGGTGGTGCTGGGGATGCTGGCGGCGCTGGCGTCCTACCTGGCGCTGCCCGGCCTGCTCATCCGCTTCTACCGGGGACATAACGTCTGCGAGACGTTGGCGGCCAAAGGGGGCGGGGGTGGTTGGCTGGAAACTTTTCCCGTCCCTATCCTGACGCTGAGTGCGCTGTACGGCTTTTTCATCGTCATGCTGCACCTGCTCATCCTGTTCAACGGCATTTTCCCGGCGCTGGGCCGTTTTCTGTTTGGCTTTCCGGGGATCGTCGCCCTCGACTTCTCCATCCTGATTCTGATCGTACTCGCGTGGGGCACGTTGCGGCGGCGACTCTGGGCGTGGTGGGGTGGGGTGATTCTGTGGGGACTGTTCACCTTCTCCACGATCTATACCTTTTGGCGGACGGACTACGCGGCGCTGCTGGCCGGGCTGGCCTTCCCGCCGCGTGAACTGGACATCCTGGACGGCATCCCCCTCCAGGGCTGGCACCTGGCGCTGTTGGTCGGCGCCCCGTTGCTCCTCACCTGGGGATTCCTCTGCTGGGCCAAACGCCACTTTGAGACGGCGTGGCGACTGTGAGGGGTTTCAATCCTTTGAATCGTCTCAACGGATTGAACGGATTTAACGGAAAAGTGTCCGTTAAATTCCGTTGAATCTGTTGAGGGAATCCTGCTTGTCCAACCATTGGTGAACCGCAAGTTAATGAGGAATTCACATGTCAATGCTCGATCCAACCTTGCCGTTGATTGACCTGCACCGCCATCTTGAGGGCGGCATCCGCCTGGAAACGGTGTGGGAGCTGGCGCAGGCGCACGGCCTACCGCTGCCCGCCGCCGATTTTGAAGGATTGCGCCATCATTTGCAGGTGGAAGAGCCGCAGCCGGGGTTGATGGCCTTCATCGGGAAGATGGACGGGCGGGTGGCCGCGCTGGCCGACCTCGATGCGTGCCGTCGCGTGGCTTATGAGAATATTGAAGATGCCCGGCGCGAGGGGATAGACTACCTGGAATTGCGCTTCAGCCCCGTCTACATGGCGCGCCCGCATCGGCTGAATCCGGCCGGCGTGGTGGAGGCGGTGGTGGACGGCGCGCTGGCCGCCAGCCGCGAATTGGGACTGCCGGTCGGCCTCATCGGCATCTTGAGCCGCACCTTCGGCCTGGACGTGTGCGCGGAGGAATTCGCCGCGCTGCGGGGGAGCGCCGCGTCCATCGTGGCCCTCGACCTGGCCGGGGACGAGGCTGCCTGGCCCGCCGACTTGTTCGCGGTACACTTCCGAGAAGCGCGCGACCTGGGCTGGCGCATCACCGCGCACGCCGGCGAGGCTGCCGGGCCGGAAAGCGTATGGTCGGCGATCCGCGACCTGGGGGCGGAGCGCATCGGGCATGGGTTGCGCGCCCGCGAAGACCCGGCGCTGGTGGACTATCTGGCGGAGCACGGCATCGGCCTGGAAGTCAGCCTGACCAGCAACGTGCAGATTTGCGCGGTGCGGGAGTATGCCGCGCATCCCGTGAAGACTTACGTGGAACGCGGTGTGCGCGTGGCCCTGTGCAGCGACGATCCCGCCGTCAGCGGCATTGACCTGCGCCACGAGTATGAAGTCGCCGCCCCTGCCGCCGGCCTGACCCGTGAGCAAGTCGCGCAAATACAGCGCAGCGCCATGAAGATGGCGTTCGCGTTTACGTAAGTTATTTTTTACCGCAGAGACGCAGAGAGCGCAGAGTTTTTTTGATAACTCTGCGCTCTCTGCGTCCTCGGCGGTAAAGTCTTATCTTCTGAGCTGATCCCGCACCTGCATCAGCGCGAAGCCGAGCAGGTTGCGGCCTTGCCACTGCGCCGGGTCTTGCGCTTCCGGCGCGCTTTCTCGCAGGCCAATCCCCCAAATTCGGTCGTAGGGGCTGGCTTCCACCAGCACCCGATCTCCTGTTCCCAACAGGAAGTCCTTCAGCGCCGGGTTCTGCCCGAACTTGGCAAGATTCCCCTGCACCACGATGGCGACGCAGTGTTGCTCCCATACCTGGCTGTCAAAAGGCGTCACCTTGCGTCCCAACGCCTTGGCGTCTTTGGGCGTCGGCGCGCGCAGAATTTTCTCCAACGTCGCCGCATCCCCAAACAACTGCGCCTTGCCGGCCATCATAGAGTGCTCCGCGCTGCGGTAGGTCACGCCGTCCACCTCGAACGGCGCCTCCCACCACTGGCTCAGACATTCCTTGCCGATGCGGCCATCTTTGCGCGGCGTGTGTCCCCAGAAGAACAGGTAGTCGGGGCGGGCGCCGTTTTGAATGGCGGTCAGAAGGGTGGGTACGTCGTACATTTTCACTTTGCTGCCTCTTGCCCCAACCGGAACGCCGTTTTGTTCACCTCAGCGTATTTCGCCGGCACGCGATTCAAAATTGCCTTCTCCCACACCGCCGGGTCAGTGTCGAGCAGCGTCGAGAGGGCGGCCAGCAAAATAGTATTGGCCGTGCGGGGATTCCCGGCCTGCTCGGCCAGCGACAGCGCGTCCACGACGATGACTTTGCCCACGCTCGCCCGCAGCGCGTCCAGGAGCGCGGCTTCGTCGGGATACGTCGCGTTCCCCACGCTCACTGACATCGGGATGATCTGCTGCCGGTTGACGATGACCGTCCCGCCCGGCTTGAGCCAGTCCGCCCAGCGCGCCGCTTCGAGCAGCTCAAACGCGATCAACACATCCACCGTCCCCTGCTCGCAGGTCGGCGATCCCACGCGCGCCGCCCAGCGGACGTGGCTCTCCACCACACCGCCCCGCTGCGCGAAGCCGTGGACTTCGGATTTCTTGGCGTCCAGGCCCAAATCCAATCCGACTTGGGCCGCAATATCGGAGGCGGTGAGGACACCCTGTCCCCCTACGCCCACGAAAAGTAGGTTAAGATTGTCTAACATGATTCGTATTTCTCCTTACATCGCTCGTGTAAACATTGATGCACAGCAGCATCAGTCGGTGTCGGTGCTTCCATTGCCAGAAGTCCAAGCGCCCGCGTAAAAGTTTTGGCTCGTGGTGTTGATGGAGCAAAAGAAGCTGTGAGGTCACGCAAAATCTCTTGCACCAGCGCCAAACGATAATTTGGAGGCCACCGTTTGACCTGTTCAACAACATTGTTGAAAGATACTTCATGCGTTGTCATGAACGTTTCCTTGGTCGGTTTATTTTAATGAACCCGAGTTGAACTTATACTTTCTATGGACCGGTTTTGCCGGTAATGCGAAGAAAAAGTCTGAGAGCGTTTGAGTGCATGAAATCAAACAGCGTCCAGCCTGGTAACGGATCCATTTCATCCTCGCACTTGGACATCCAGATGTGGTCATCAAATGTATCCACGGGGGCAACACTCTTACCCTCCGCCAGAAAAGCTGTGATTTTGGCTCGGTGGAAGGCCCAGAGATCATTATTCTTCGCCACCTTGTACTTGTAATAATTTTTATGGGGAGAGACAACATCATGCAACGATGCATTGCTGGAGATCAACAGCGTTCCGTCGGAAAAGCTAGTGTAAAATTTTTGCCCCAGAGCAAGAACCATCGCAAAGGTATCTGCGTCCCGATTGAGCATGACAGGATAAACTACCTTGAAGCCCAAGTCCGGCGTAGTTTTGACATACTCGCCCATTCTTTGCATATCCTGTGGGATCGGCCACTCAAGGATCATGGCGAAGGGTGGTGTCTTTTCTGCATAGCAAATCACCTCGGTGAAGCCTTGCGCTTCTAGGACGCCCAACACGTCACGGTAGTGGTTAGTTACCACGCTTTGCACTGTGTCATCCGTTTCGATAGTGTATTTCATAATTGTCGGTATCCTCATCAGGAACCATTATCCGGCATTTTGCTCTTCACGCGGCCCAATTGCTTCCGTAGGACACACCTGCTTGCACACTGTACATCCCGTACACAGCAATGGATCAATGGACGACTTGGCCTTGTTGTTTGTTGGATAAATCACATCGCTCTTGAGAATCGCCGGGCAGCCCACGCGGAAACACGCCCCGCAGGCGACGCACTTCTCCGGGTCTACCGTCATCCGCGGCTGCAAGTGGAAGTGCGGCGTGAAAACACACGCGCCGCGCACCAGCACCACCGCCGGCCCGTCCTCGTGCTTCATCGCCGCGCGCAGCGTTTTGTTCATTTGCTCCACGTTCCAGGCGTCCACCTCTTCCACAAACGTCACGCCCAGCGCCTTGACCACCGGCGCGATGTCAATGTCGTGTCCCTGCGCGCCCTGGAGCGTGGTGCCCGTGCCGGGGTGATGTTGCTGCCCGGTCATCGCGGTGATGCGGTTGTCGAGAATCGCCACGACGATGTTGGCGCGGTTGTACACCGCCGAGGCCAGCGGCGCGAGGCCCGAATGGAAGAAGGTGCTGTCGCCGATGGTGGCGACGGCGGCTTCCTGCCCGCCGGCCTGCTTGAAGCCGTGCGCCATCCCGATGCCCGCGCCCATCGAAATGAGCATGTCCATCGCCTCAAACGGCGCGAGCACGCCCATCGAATAACAGCCAATATCCCCCGCAATCAACACTTTCCGCTTATTGCGCGCCAGCGTGTAGAAAAACGCCCGGTGCGGGCACCCCGGACACAGCGCCGGCGGCCGCGACGGAACCGCAACCCCCAACTCGTCATTCGTCATTCGTAATTCGTCATTCGTCATTCGTAATTCGTCATTCGCAATCAGCCCCGCCTGCGCCGCCCCCGCCCGCACGTTTGCCAGCGTCAGCTCGCCGCAGAGCGGGAAGAGGTCTTTGCCGTGCGCCACCGGAATCCCCGCCGCTTTCAGCTGGTCTTCGATGAAGGGGTCCAGCTCCTCCACCACGATCAGCGTTGCGACTTGTTGTGAAAATTCGCGGATCGCCGCCAGCGGCAGCGGATAGCTCATCCCCAGTTTGAACACCGAGGCATCCGGGAGGATTTCCCGCACGTACTGGTACGCGATCCCGCTCGTGACCACCCCCAGCGCCTTCTCGCGCCACTCGATGGCGTTGACGCCCTGCTCGAAAGCCTCTTTCTCCGTCCAGGCCGCCACGTCCTTCAGCCGTTGTTCGATTTCGGGATGGCGGCGGCGTGCGATGGCCGGGATGATCACGCGGGTGACTTCGTCCTCGCGCTTGAAGGGCGGGAGCGGTTTGAACTCGCGGGCGGCCGGCGGCGTCGCCTCCACTGCCGACTTGGAGTGCGAGAGCCGCGTCGTCGAGCGGAACAGCACCGGCGTCTTGAAGCGCTCGCTCACTTCCAATGCCACGCCGACGAAATGCCGCGCCTCCGCGCTGTCCGCCGGGTCGAAGCAGGGGAACTTGCCGTGGCGCGCGTACTGCCGGTTGTCCTGCTCGTTCTGCGACGAGAACGCGCCGGGATCGTCCGCGCTCACCAGCACCAGCCCACCCATCACCCCCGTGTACGAGAGCGACATCAGGCTGTCGGCGGCCACGTTGACGCCGACGTGCTTCATCGCGGCCAGCACCCGCGCCCCGCCGAAGCTCGCGCCGATGATGTTGTCGAGCGCCACCTTCTCGTTGCTGGCCCACTCGGCTTTCACGCCGGGGTAGCGCGCCAGATTTTCCAAAATCTCCGTCGAGGGCGTGCCGGGATACGCGGCGGCGTACTGCACCCCCGCCTCCCACGCGCCCAACGCAATCGCTTCGTTGCCGGAAAGCAATATCTTCATCGTCCAATCTCCTTTTTGTGAAGTAGACGGTAGACGGTAGACAGTAGACGGCCCCTGTCTACCGTCTACCGTCTACTGTCTACTAATCCACCGTCAACGTCTTGCTCAAATTCCACGGTAGACAGTAGACAGTAGACGGGGGAGCAAGTCCTGTCTACCGTCTACCGTCTACTGTCTACTAATCCACCGTCAACGTCTTGCTCAAATTCCTGGGAAAATCCGGGTCATAGCCGCGCGCCACGCTGAGGCGATAGGAGAGCATTTGCAGCGGCAGGACGGCCAGCAGCGGCTCCAGCAGCGGGCCGGAAACCGGCAGCGCGATCAACTCGTGCGCGTTGGCGCGCAGCCGCGCGTCCTCCTCGGCCACGACGACGGTGTAGCCGCCGCGCACGGTCGTCTCGTTGATGCCGCTGATCATCACCGGCACGTCGTCCGGCCCGCAGATGAAGATGACCGGGTAGCCCTCGTGAACGGCGGACAGCGGCCCGTGTTTGAACTCCGTCGAGAGCATCCCCTCGCAGTGCGCGTAGGTCACTTCCTTCAATTTGAGCGCCCCTTCGAGCGCGATGGGGTAGGTCGCGCCGTAGCCCAGGCAATACAGGTCGTCCGCGTCTTTGATGCGCGCTTCAATCGCGCCCACGGCGGCTTCCGTCTGCGCCACCGTCATCTCGATGAGCGCCGGCAGACCGTGCAATAACTCCGTGCTGTGGTTCCCCATCCGCAGCGCCAGGTGCAGGAAGGCGACGACCTGATTCACGAAGGTCTTGGTGGCGGGCACGCTGATCTCGTAGCCGCAGGCCAGGGGCAAATACCGCTCGCTTTCCTTCATCAGCGTGGAGCCTAACACGTTGACCAGCCCCAGCGCCCCCATCCCGCGCGCCCGCGCCGCTTCCAACGCATTGAGCACATCCTTCGTCTCGCCGCTCTGACTGACGAACACCCCCACGTCGTCCGGCCCCACGGTGGGCGCGTATTGTGGGATGAACTGCGGGGCCAGCACCGGGATCGCCGCGCGTCCGGCCAATTGCGCCATGTACACCGCGCCGAGCATACAGGCGTGATAGCTTGTCCCGCAGCCGATGAGATAGAGGTGGCGGGCGTTTGCCATCCGCCCCACCAACGGCGCGACGTGCCGCGAGGCGTCCAGCAGGTGGATCAGTTCCCCGGCCACCTGCGGCTGCTCGTGGATTTCCTTGAGCATAAAGTGCGGATACCCGCCTTTGACGGCGGCGTCCATGCTCTCGGTGACGACCTCGGCCTCGCGGGCGATGGGGCGGCCGTCATCCACCCGGTAAAGCTGCACCGCGCCGGCGCTGAGGGCGACGATCTCGCCGTCGTTGAGATGCACGACGCGCCGCGTGAGCGGCAGGATCGAGGGCAGGTCGGAAGAAATGCACGTGAAATCCTCCCCAATGCCCGCCACCAGCCCCGATCCTTTCTTGAAGGCGTAGAGTTCCGCCTCGCCGACGCGCCCGATGACAAACGAATAGTCGCCTTCCAGGTCGTCATAAGCGTGGCGGATGGCGTCCAGCATACTCTCGCCCCGGTTCACGTACCGCTCCACGGCGTGGACGCACGATTCGCCGTCGTTGGTGGAGCGCACCGTCATCCCCTCGGCCAGGAACGCCGCGCGTAGTTCCACATTGTTGACAACGTTGCCGTTGTGCGCGCCCACCAGATCGCCATCGGAGTCGAGGTGGGGCTGCGCGTTCACCGGCGAGGGCGCGCCGAAGGTGGCCCAGCGCAACTGTGTGATGCCGCGCGTCCCCGTCATCTCCGCAAACGCGAGCCGCTCCGCCACTGCGGCCACCTTCCCGACATCCTTGCGCAAATCCACCGTCCCGTTGCCGTGGAAGGTGGCGCAGCCTACCGAATCGTAGCCACGATACGCCAACCGCTGCGCCGCCTCAATCAAAATTGGGCCGAGCGGCTGTTCGTTCTGAGTCACAATCCCAAAAATTCCGCACATAGCTCCTCGCTGTTATAACCGGCACACCTTCAAATCTCGCTATTTCTGTCAGCAGATTTAGCGGATTAAGCAGATTTCAGAAGTCTATCCGATGTAATCTGCTAAATCTGCTTAATCTGCTGATAAAAAGAAAGTTTTAGTGTGCGGTGAATATAGAAATCTGTAAACATCTTAACCGGGGTCTCCTCAAGGCGGCAAGTGTTAGGTTGCGTCATCTATCGCTACAGATATAATTACTGTTAGAGACGCCCTTATTATGACCCATTCTGGGATTATTGTCGAATCCAACCTATGGCCTTACGCACCCTTTACCAGACGCTCCTCGATAGTGACTTTATCCGCCTGCGGGTGATCGCAGAACAATGGCAGATCGCCCTGACCGCCGAGCGCAAGGCGGACGCGGCGGCGGAGTTGGCCGACGCCCTGGCGCGGGCCGACGCGGTGGAACGCGCCCTGGCCGCTTTGCCGGAATCCTCCCGCGAGGCGTTGCACGATCTATTACGGCGCGGCGGCGCGGTGCCGTGGGCCATCTTCATCCGCGAGTGGGGCGACCTGCGTCCGGTGGGACCGGGCCGCCTGGAACGCGAAGCCCTGTGGCGCGCTCCCGCTTCGCCCACCGAAGACCTCTGGTATCGGGGCTTCATCCAAAAAGCCTTTGAAGAGCGCGCCAGCGGGCAGGTGGCGATGGTGTTCGTGCCCGAAGAGCTGCGCCTTTACCTTCCGCCGCCGCCGCCCCTGACGATCCCCGCGCCAGAACCGGTCGCCGAGCCGTTGCATTGCCGACCCGGCGACGCTGCGCTGGCCGAAGATTTGGTGACGTTGTGGGCCGCTTTGCAAGTCGCCGCCATGGGCGCTGCGCCATCAGTCTGGCGGGATGAGGCGCTCGCGCAGTTTGCTGCGCCCGCTGCGCCCCGCCTGACCTTCCTGGAAACGCTGGCCCTGGAGCAGGGTTGGCTGCGCCGCGAGGAGGACGCCGGGCTGCGCCTGGCGCCGGAGCCGGTCTTGACCTGGCTGCAAGCTGACCCATGGGTGCAGTGGGAGCGCCTGATGCAGGCGTGGATTGACAGCGACACGTGGAACGACCTGGCGAACATCCCCGCCTTGCGCCCCGATCCGGTGAAAGGCTGGCCTGCCGTCTCGCGCGAGGTGCGGTGCGCCTTTCTGGATGGGCTGCGGCATTATACATCCGGTGGCTGGTATCCCATCGCCGCGTTTGTGACCCGTATGCGCGCCTACGCGACGGATTTCTTGCGTCCCGACGGCGACTACGACGCCTGGGCGCTGCGCGACGCGGCCACCGACAAGCCGTTGCGCGGCTTTGAGGCCTGGGATGCCGTCGAAGGCGTTCTGATCGCATCTGTGTTGACCGGCCCTTTGACCTGGTTGGGGCTGGTAGACCTGGGCGGCGCGGCGCCGGAATGGCCGTTGACGTTGTTCCGCCTCAACCCGGTCGGCGCGGCGCTGCTGGGGCTGACCCCGGCCCCGACTTTCCCGCCCGCGCCGCCGCTCAAAATCCAGCCGGATGGCCTGCTCGTGGTCCCCGAAGGGCGGCGTTACGAGCGCTTTCAACTCAGCCGGGTGGCGCAGCGGGTGGGGCGCGTTTCGGGGGAGACGCCCGGCTGGACTTATCGCCTGACCCCGGCCTCGCTGGCCCGCGCCCGGCAGCAGCACATCTCGTTGGAGCGCCTCTTCAGTTTCCTGGCGCAGGCCGCCGGGCAGCCCGTGCCGCCGGTGTTGCGTACCGCCATCGAATCCGCCTACACCGGTGTTGCCCAAGCCCGTTTGGAGCGAGTCTGGTTATTGCGGGTGACGGACGCCGCCCTGCTCGATTCGCCCAACGTCCGCCCTTACGTGCGCGAGTTCCTTGGGCCGGGGCTGGCGACGATTCACGAATCGGACTACGAGCGCGTTGTGGCTCTGCTGACCCGCAGCGGTGTTTTGCCGGATTGGGGTGGGGAACCTGGAAACCAGAAAGTGGAAATCAGTTATCAGAAATCGGTAATGAGAAATGAGTAATGGGAAATGAGTAACGAGTAACTGATTTCCAGTTATCGATTTCTCATTACTCATTTCTCATTACCCCTTACTATTTTTTAGGGAGGCTTTATGACGCAACATCCGCTTTATGATCAAGTCATCCAATCGTTTCGTGGCCGGTTTCAGGCGTCGCCGCAGTTGGTGGTGCGCGCGCCGGGGCGAGTCAATCTGATCGGCGAGCATACCGACTATAACCAGGGGTTGGTGCTGCCCGTCGCGGTGGATCAGGCCGCCTGGCTGGCCGTGTCGCCGGTGGACGAGCCGTGGGCTAACATCCGCGCGGTCAATATGGGCAACGACGACGTAGCGTTTTCGCTGGAGGGCGTGCCCGCTTCGATGGGCGGCTGGTCGGACTACCCCAAAGGCATTGTCTGGGCGTTCATGGATCGCAACCTCCAGCCGGGGGGCATCAATGCCGTGTTGGCATCGGACGTGCCGGTAGGAGCGGGGATGTCGTCCTCGGCGGCGGTGGAGCTGGCGTTCGCGTTTGCCTGGAACACGTTCAGCCGGTTTGGCCTGTCGCTGCCGGAGCTGGCGCTGTTGTCGCAGAAGGCCGAGAACCAGTACGTGGGCGTGAATTGCGGCATCATGGATCAGATGATCAGCGCATGCGGCAAGGCCGGTCACGCCATGATGCTGGATGCGCGCAGCCTGGAACGCGGCTACTTCCCGCTGCCGGAAGGCGTCGCCATCGTCGTGATTGATAGCATGGTGCGGCGCTCCCTGGCTTCGTCGGAGTACAACGTCCGCCGCGCGCAGTGCGAGGAGGCCGTGCGCCTACTGCAACCCTCTCTGCCTCACATCCAATCCCTGCGCGACGTTACGCTGGCCGACTTGGAGCGGTACGGCTCCGCCCTGTCCGATGTGGTGTTCCGCCGCGCCCGCCACGTCATCTCCGAAAACGCGCGGGTGTTGAAAGTGGCGGAGCGCCTACACGCCGGCGCGATTGAAACCGTCGGCGCGCTGATGGTAGAGGCGCATCGCAGCCTGCGGGATGACTACGAGGTAAGCGCGCCGGAATTGGATGCGCTGGTGGCGGCGGCGGTGGAAGTCCCCGGTTGCTACGGCGCGCGGCTGACTGGCGCGGGCTTTGGCGGCTGCGCCATCGCTTTGGCCGCAGAGGATGCGGTGCCGGCGTTGCAACAGCACGTCAGCGCGGCCTACCAGGCGCAGTTTGAACAAGCGCCCCATATTTACGTCACCCACGCCGCCAACGGCGTCGCCGCGATAGAATAATGGTATTCTTGCCGATGTGGACTATACTAACCGCATCCTAAAATTACCTTTTTGTCAGCAGATTGTGTCCAATAGGCTTCTGAAATCTGCTTAATCCGCTAAATCTGCTGACAGAAATAACGAGACTTTAAAGCACGTCTGGTATAACATAAGAAATTGATCTCTCACTTTTCAGAAAGGAGCGACTATGAATATCGGTATTCCAAAGGAACGTTTACCTGGTGAAGAGCGCGTGGGTCTGACTCCGGCCGGAGTCGGATTGTTGACGAAGGCCGGTCATCAGTGCTACGTGGAAAGCGGCGCGGGCGCCGGCGCCGGATTTGACGACTATGACTATGAGCGGATGGGCGGCACGCTGGTCCCGACCGGCGCCGAGTTGTATGCCAACAGCTCGTTGATCCTCAAGGTGCTGCGTCCCACCTCCGAAGAAATTCAATGGATGCCGCACGGTCAAACCTTCATGTGCTTCCTGGGGCTGACGCAAGTGCCCGAAGCGGACGTGGCTGAGATGCGCCAGCGCCGCCTGACGGCCGTCGCGTATGAGATGATCTCCAAGGGCCGGCACGACTTCCCCATCCTGCGGACCATGAGCGAGGTGGCCGGGCGGATGGCGCCCTACCTCGCCGGATCGCTGCTGATGCGCACGCATGGCGGACGCGGGGTCTTGCTCAACGGCGTCCCCGGCGTCTCGGCGGGGGATGTCGTCATTTTGGGATCGGGCACGCTGGGTTTCAACGCGGCGCGCGCGTTTGTGGGGATGGGCGCGAAGGTTTTCATCCTCAGCCGCTCCCTGGATCGCTTGCGCGAGCTGGATGAATACTTCCACGGCCAGGTGACGACGATGATTGACCACGACTTCAACGTGGCGTACACCACCCGCTTCGCCGATGTGATCATTGGCGCGGTGCGCGACCCCGGTAAGCGCTCGCCCGTGCTCATCACCCGCGAGATGTTGCGCACGATGCGGCGGGGGTCGGTGATCATTGACTTTGCCATTGACCACGGCGGCTGCGCCGAAACCAGCCGGCCGACCACGTTTGCCGACCCGACCTATATCGAAGAGGATGTGGTGCATTACTGCGTCCCCAACGTGCCCGGCGCCGTGCCGCGCACCTCCACCCACGCCTTCAACAACGCGGCCTGGGGCTACATCCGCCACATCGTCGAGATGGGGCCGGTGACAGCCTTCGCCCAAAACGAAGCCCTGCGTCTCGGCGCCGTGATGCGTAACGGCGACATCGTGACCGAGCGCGCCAAGGGATAACGTACCCCCGCGAGGACGAAATCTCACGCAAAGGCGCAAAGCTCGCCAAGTTTTTTACTTTGCGTCTTTGCGCCTTTGCGTGAAACATTCTTGTGTTTTCAGAGGAATTCGTCATTAGCCGGCGGTTCACCAGCGGTTGGATGAAAACTTCACGCCAAGTCGCCAAGCCCGCTAAGTTTTTTCCTTTGCGTCTTTGCGCCTTTGCGTGAAACATTCTTGTATTTTCAAGGGAGGTGTTACTTTGTTCCATGCACTGGTTGCTGTCAAGCAAGTGCCGGATACCACCAACATCCGCATTGACCCGGACACGGGCAATCTGGTGCGCGAAGGTGTCCCGGCCATCATGAACCCCTACGACGCGCACGCCCTCGCCGCCGCCGTCGCGTGGAAGCGCAAGCTGGGGGGCAAGGTGACGGTCGTTTCGATGGGGCCGTCTTCCTTCACGACGACCATCCGCGAGGCCATCGAGATGGGCGCCGACCGAGGCGTGCTGATCTCCGACCGTAAGTTTGCCGGGGCCGACACGTTGGCGACGTCCTACGTGCTCGCCGAAGCCATCCAGGCCATCCACGCGCAGGACCCCATAGACCTGGTGTTCTTCGGCAAGCAGGCGATTGACGGGGATACGGCCCAGGTGGGGCCGGGCGTGGCCGTGCGGATGAATCTGCCGATTGTGACGTATGCCGTCGCCATCCGCGCGATAGATGTGGCGCGGCGGCAGGCCGTGGTCGAGCGCAAGACGGAGCGCTGGACGGAGGTGATCGAAGTCCCCATGCCCGCGCTGCTGACCTGCGAGAAAGAGATTGCGGACATCCCCTTCGCCTCGCTGCCCGACCTCATCCAATCGCTGCGTTATGAGCCGGAGATGTGGACGATGGAAGGCCCGGCGCCGTTTGATACGGCGCAGGTGGGCGTGAAAGGCTCGCCGACGGTGGTGTACCAGATGGGGACGCCGCCGCTGCCCGAACCCGGCGAGGTGCTCAATTCCCGTGAGATTGGCGTGGCCGCCGCCATCAAGGGCGCGCTGGACAAAGCCGCCCAATCCGGCGTGCTTCAGGCCGTGTTAGGAGGCGCCGCATGACCACACGACGTTTTTGGGTTTTCATCGAGCAGGAAGAGGGCAAAGTTCACCCCGTTTCCTGGGAATTGTTGGGCGTGGCCCGCCGTCTGGCGTCCGACGTGCAGGCGGAGGCCGCTGCCGCGGGCGACGAAGTGGTGGTGGAGGGCGTGCTGCTGGGCTACAACGTCAAGCCCATCGCCGAAGAAGCCATCCACTACGGCGCGGATCGTGTGTACTGGATTGACGATGAAATTCTGGAACATTACCGCAACTGCCCCTACTACATGACCATCGCCGCCGTCGCCAAAAAATACGCGCCGGAAGTCTTCCTCATCGGCGCGACGACGCTGGGCCGCGACCTGGCGGGGGCGGTGGCGACTTCCTTGCGCACCGGCCTCACGGCGGACTGCACCAAGCTGGAAATGGGCGAGGTCAAGGGCGCGACTCAAAAGCTGCTCATGGCGACGCGCCCCGCGTTTGGCGGCAACATCATGGCGACCATCGTGTGCCGCAGTCAGCGCCCGCAGATGTCCAGCGTGCGTCCGCGCGTGTTCCCCGCCCCACCGCCGAACCCATCGGCCACCGGCGAGATCGTGCGCGAGGACGTGGAGGCGCTGGCCGAGGACGAAATGGCCTGCATCGTGGACTTCATCCACGCCAAGGGCGAGAGCGTGAACATCGAATACGCCGACGTGATCGTGGCCGGCGGGCGCGGCCTGGGTGGGCCGGAAGGTTTCAAGCTTATCCAGCAATTGGCCGACGCGCTCGGCGGCGTGGTGGGCGCGTCGCGGCCCTGCGTGGACGCCGGGTGGATCGCCTACGCGCACCAGGTCGGGCAGAGCGGGCGGACGGTGCGCCCCAAGCTCTACATCGCCGCCGGCATCTCCGGCGCGTTGCAGCACAAAGTCGGGATGCAGAACTCGGATTTCATCATCGCCATCAATGCCGATCCCAACGCCCCCATCTTCCAGGTGGCGGATGTGGGGATTGTGGGCGACCTCTACGAAGTGATCCCGGCGATGATTCAGGACATCCAGGCGCGCAAGGAGGCCCAGGCATGAGCGACGAAAAGATTCGATTTGACGCCGTGGTGGTGGGCGCCGGCCTGGCCGGTTCCGCCGCGGCCATGGTGATGGCCCGCGCCGGGTTGAACGTAGCCCTGGTCGAGCGCGGGCAGAAGCCGGGCGGCAAGAACTACTTCGGCGGGGCGATCTATACTCACGCCATCGCCGACCTGGTTCCCGATTTTATGAGCCTGCGCGTCCCCTTTGAGCGCCCGGTCACGGAGGCCGGGTTCTGGTTCCTCGCGCCCGACGGCCTGACGCGCATGACGGTGCAGGGCGGCAAGCTCAAGAACGAGCCGGCGGACGCTTACATCACCTTGCGGGCGAACTTCGACCTGTGGTGGGCCGAGCAGGCGCAGAAAGCCGGCGCTTTCCTCATCCCCAAAACGGCGGTGGTGGATTTCATCCGCGAGGCCGACGGGCAGGTCGTGGGCGTCGTGACCGACCGTCCGCAGGGCGAGATTTACGCGCCGGTGGTGATCATCTGCGAGGGCGTCAACAACCTGCTCGCGCAGAAATTGGGGCTGATTGACCGCGATCTCGAACCGGCAGAGATGGCGCTGGCGTTCAAGCAGGTCATCTCCCTGCCGCTGGACACCATCAATGCGCGCTTCGGTTTGCCCGACGAGAATCACGGATTGGCCGTGTCGGTGTTGGGGGACGTGTCCCTGGGGCTGCCGGGGATGGGCTTCGTCTACACCAACAAAACCAGCGTGTCGGTGGGCCTGGGCGTGATGTTGGACGTGCTGGCCGAGTATCGCCTGCGGCCTTACGACATTCTCCAGCGCTATCTGCAACATCCCGTCATCGCGCCGTTGGTGGCGGGCGGGCAGTTGTTGGAATACGGCGCGCACCTGATCCCGGAGGGCGGGTATCGCGCCATGCCCAGGCTCTACACAGGCGGGGCGATGATCGCCGGAGACGCGGCGGCGATGGTCAACGCGCTGCACTGGGAAGGCACCAACATGGCGATCATCGCCGGGAAGCTGGCCGGGGAAACGGCCGTCGCGGCGCACGGCAAAGGCGACTTCAGCGCAGAGATGTTGTCCCGCTACGAGACGCAGCTTAAAGAGGGCTTCATCCTGCAAGACCTCAAGCAATATCGCGGCTTCGCCCGGTTCCTGGAGACGCATCCGCAATTCATGGAAGTCTATCCCAGCTTCGTCAACGATGCGCTGGGGCAGTTCTTCAGCGCGTATGGCAAGCCGAAGAAAAAGCTGTTTGCGGATATGCTCGGCGCGTTGAGCGGCCGCCGCGCCCTGCCCAAAGCGGTGGGGGACGTGGTGGCGATGGCACGATCGGTGATGGGGTGGTGAGACAATGAGCATGAAAACTGGAGACGCATTCGAGGCCAAAGAATTGCCGCAAGCAGCCAAAGAAACGCTGCCGGACGTTTACGTGGACGACCTGCTGATGACGCTGAAGTACTTCATTGACGAGGAAAAAGCGCATCTGTGGATCAAGGACGACCGGGTGTGCGCGCGCTGCCAGCACAAGCCGTGTCTGTCCTTCTGCCCGGTGGGCGTCTACAAACTCGGCCACGATGGGAAGATTCAGGTGGCCCATCAAAGTTGTGTGGAATGTGGCAGTTGCCGGGTGGCGTGCCCCTACACCAACATCGGCTGGGTCTTGCCGCGCGGCGGGTTCGGCGTGGCGTACAAATTCGGCTGATGTTGTGTTTTTTGTTGACGGACGCAGTCCGTCAACAAAAAACTTCCTATAAAATCAAACCGCGCAGTCGTTAAGACTGCGCGGTTTTTGTTTGTGCGGAAATCTTTGTTACCAGGCGGCGTCCGGTTCAACCCAGGGTTCAAAGCTGCGCTGATAGCTGTGAATCTCTTCCGGCGTGAAGAAAATAGCGACTTCCCGCTGCGCCGATTCCAGGCTGTCGGAGCCGTGGATCAGGTTGTTGCCTTTGGAAATCCCCAAATCGCCCCGGATGGTGCCCGGCGCGGCCTCGCGGGCGTTGGTTTTGCCCATCGTCGCCCGCATCACTGCGACTGCTTCCGGGCCTTCCACCACCATCGCCACCACCGGCGACGATGTGATGAACTTGAGCAGCGAGTCGTAAAACGACTTGCCGACGTGTTCCGCATAATGCCGCCCGGCCAGTTCGGGCGTGATCTGCATCAACTTTAACGCCGCAATGCGTAGCCCGCGCCGTTCGATACGACCAATGATCTCGCCGATCAACCCGCGCTGCACGGCGTCCGGCTTCAAAAGAATGAGAGTGCGTTCCAGTTCCAAGCTATAACCTCCAATGCGTAAGATGTTCTATGGCAATATTTTTACGCTTGCGGATTATAGCCGCAAGCGCAAAAATAGCAATCCTATGACTATTCCTCGGATAGAGCGGGCTGTGAAAGAAGAATTTTCCGCACTTCTACCGCAAGGTCATTCATCGCTTCTTCGCTGACCCTCTCTTCTTCCGCGACGCCCAAATATCCAAAGATTTTCGTGCTGCGGCGGTTTTCCGGCTGGTCTGCCATACGCGGAATGACGTGAAAGTGGACATGGGGATGCTCGGCTGCTTCGGCGAATTGGATCACATACGTTTTGAGGCAGCCGGTGACTTCTTTTAGGGCCAGCGAAGCCCGGCGCAACAAAACGCCCAATTCGACCGCCTCTTCCTCCGTCAATTCGTCAATCGCTGCGATGTGCCGCCGCGCCACCAGAACCAGCCAACCCCGCAAGGCCGTGTTGAAGCTGTGGACGACATCCCAATATCGCGCCCGGTAGATACAATCCCACAACGGGGCGTTGCCGGCGTCGCGTCTGGACACTAATTCACACGTTTGGCATTTCATCTTGATTCGGCTACAGCAGGTTCATGGCCTGATTGTAAATCTCAAGCGCCTGCTCCAACAATCCCTCATTCATATAAGCGTCGCCGAGTGTGCGCAGCACCAGCGCGTCTTTCGGACGTTGGACAACGTACTGGCGCAGGTCTTCCACCACCAGATTGGTCTTCTCGTTTTCCCGGATCAGATAGGCGTAGTGCGAGATGGACTCCTTAACCTCCTCGGCTGCCCATAGTGAGCGCGCCAGGTGCAGCCGGGTTTCATGGTCATCAGGGTTTTTCTCAACGCGCGCGCGCATGGCCTCCAATAAATCCGTCGTAGGGGTGATTGGCTTCGCATGGCGCGTCGCCGGGCCAAACGATGCAACTTCCTCGACGGGTTCCGGCTCGGCGGGAAGCTCGGCGGCAGGCTCGAGTTCTGGCGCGACTTCCAGGACAGGCGCCTCGGCGACGAGGGTAGGCTCTGGCGCAGGTGGCGGAGCCGCCTCCACAACCGGTTGTTCGATGACGACCACCGGCTCCGGCGGGGGCGGCGGGGCGACTTCGGCGACGGGGGCGGGTTCGGGCTTGGCGGCGGGCTTGCGGCCGAGGATTTCATCCACGCGGGCCTGGGATTCGACGGCGGCCTGTGCGCGCAGTTCGTCTTCCTTGCCCGCGCTGAGGCTTTGCCGCCCGGCCAGCGCGTCGGCGCCCGACATCAGGTCGCCTTCCGGGGCGGGCGCTTCGGCGACGGGTGTAGGCTCTGACGCTGGTGGCGGAACCGCCTCCACAACCGGTTGTTCGATGACGGCCACCGGCTCCGGCGGGGGCGGCGGGGCGACTTCGGCGACGGGGGTGGGTTCGGGTTTGGCGGCGGGCTTGCGGCCGAGGATTTCTTCCACGCGGGCCTGGGATTCGACGGCGGCCTGGGCGCGCAGTTCGTCTTCCTTGCCGGCGCTGAGGCTTTGCAGCCAGGCCAGCGCGTCGTTGCCCGACATCAGATCGCCTTCCGGGGCGGGCGCTTCGGCGACGGTTGCGCCTTCTTCGAGGCTCTCGCCGAGCGCTTCCCAATCAATGCCGCCGGGTGCGACCGTTTCCGCAGGCGCTTCGGCAGCGCCGACTTCGCTGGCTTCGCCGCTGAAGGCTTCCCAGCCGAAGAAGTCCGCGCCCTCGGCGGCCTCCGGCGTAGGGACAACCGGGGCGGGGGGCGGGGCGACTTCCTCAATGGGCGCAACTTTGGGGGCGGGCTTGCGACCGAGGATTTCGTCCACGCGGGCCTGGGATTCGACGGCGGCCTGGGCGCGGAGTTCGTCCTCTTTGCCCGCGCTGAGGCTTTGCAGCCAGGCCAGCGCGTCGTCGCCGGAGAGCAAGTCGCTTTCTTCGACAGGTAGGCTCTCTTCCGACGTCTCGGTACCCCATTCTTCCGACGGGTAGAGGGTTGAGGCTGCGCTTTCTTCGGGTGTCTCCGCGGTTTCGGTAGTTTCGAGGCCCAGACTGGTCCAATCAAAGGGGGCCTCTTCTTCCGGCGTTTCGGCGGTTTCGAGACCAAAACCAGCCCAATCAAAGGGAGTTTCTTCTCCCACTGCTTCCGGCAGTTCCGCCCCCGTAGGAGTAACTCCTGAAACGGCGGTTTCCTGAGGTTTAAAGGCCCGCAGCCAATCCGGGACTTCTTCCGCTTGCTCGGCCTCTTCCTTTTCACTTTCCGATACAAAGCCCGCGAGCCAGTCGGGAACTTCTTCCGTCGGCATTTCGGCTTCCGGCAATTCCTCTTCGATGACTTCTGCTACTTCCTCTTCAGGGATTGCCCCGGCGCCGGGCTGGGCTTGCAACCAGGCCGGCAATTCTTTTGCGGGCGCAGGTGGTTCGGCAGCGGCTTGGGGTTGGAGTTCTCGTAGCCAATCCGGTACGTCCTCAGCAGGCAACTCGACTGCCGGCGCCGCTTCTGCCGGTTGTAATGTGCTTAACCAGTCGGGGATTGCCTCAGCCGGAGTTGGTTGGGCGCTTGTCTCAGTATCAAAGCTGCTGAGCCAGGCCGGGAGTTCTTCTGTGGTTGGGACTTCTTCTTTGGTAGTTTCTACAGCAGTGATCTGGGCGCCTTTGAGCCAATCGGGGATATCTTCGGCGATGGCTTCGGTGTTGATGAAGCCTGGTTCTTGTGTGTCCATTGCCTCGGCTGTGATTTCCTCCGGCTGCCATTCTTCTGGCTCGGCCTCCATTGTTTCGGCGCGAGCGACGAGTTGATCCGTCCCAAATCCCGACAGCCATCCCATGCCTTCTTCGGGTTGGCCTTCGCTTCCACTCAGTTCGCGCAGCCAGTCGGGAATCTCGATCTGGGATTCCAGTCCGGCGGTGATGTCAACCAGGCGGACTTCGGTTTCGCTCATTTCGGGTTCAACTTCGGAGATGCCAACCGAGGAGGACGCGGCTGAGAGACGTTTGAACCAGTCGGCTTGCTGATCTACGGAGATGTCCGCCGGGTTGTATATCAACCGCTCCAGGGCGATGTCCCTGACGCTCAGGGGCGAGTCTGTGCCGAGAAGCTCTGCGGCGGTTGTGTTGGTCAACTCAATTTCCTGGGCACGATCCAGGTAATCTTGCCCTTCCTCCTGTCCGCCGTCGAGCCACAATTTCCCCAACAGGAGATTGGCTTTGAGGCAATAACGCATCGTGTCCAGGATACTCTGACAGGTATCGGCGGCCTGCACAATTTGATCGTCTTTCCAATAGGCCTGAGCCAATGCCAGTTGTAGATCAACACGCCCTGGCTCTTTATGGAGCAGCTTCCGCAGTTCTTCAACGGCGCGGGCGGTGCGATTTCCCTGGAGGTAGAGGCGCGCCAATCCTGCACGGGTGAGGGGGATATAATCCGGCTCCAATCCGTCGCGCCGCCCGTAGAGGCGTCGCAATTCGTCAACGACTTCGAGGTCGCTGGGTTTCAGTTCATAAGCACGTTCCAGATTCCAGATCGCCGCATTCAGGTTGTTGAGATGTTGGTAGGCCAATCCCAGGCCGATGCGCGCCATACGATGTTCGGGATCCGCCGTCAGGGTGCGGTGGAACATATCCACGGCCAGTTCAGGCAGATCTGCTTCCAGCATAATGTCGCCCAGCAGATAGTAGGCATTGATGTAACGCGGATGTTGATTTAGAATATGACGAGTGTGGGCAAAGGCTTCAAGGTAACGTGCTTCTTCAATGAGCGAATCAATTTCCGCTTCATATTCTTGGAGTGTAATTTCAGGCACTTTTACCTCCTCCTTATTTCTTTTGATAGCTCTCTTCCTCATTATGCTATGGTTTGAGGGAAAAGTCAAAGTAATCTTAACTGTAAAATTGTCCTTGTCATTCTTTGACCCTGTGATAGAATGATTTCCTAATCCCTATCATCAAGATGGGGAATTATTTTTGGAGGTAGTCCATGAGTGATGAGTATCAACCCAATGAGGGGATAGAACCTCAACTTGAGTTGGAGGGGATGGCGGCAGAAGGGATGGCTCTTCCCACTTCTGTGGCTGTCGAATTTGCAGCAGTCGGCCCGGCTGATGCGTCGGATTTGTCGCCGATGCAGGCTGGGGCAATGCCGGCGGCTGCGGATAGACTAACTCCATTAACTGAGGATACTATACCTGTGTTTGGGGGGGGCTTCTTCGCCCGGGAACGCGCCGAAGCCCTGTTGGAGGAGCGGGCAACGGCAGAGGTCGTCCTCACGGCGGCTCCGACGGCGACGGCACCCACGATCGTCAGCATTGCGGAGTTGGAATCTACCAAGCCCTCCGTGGGGCAGAAAATGGATGCGATGTTCACCCAAGTTCTTTCGGCGTTTCGGGGACGCGGATGGCTGGTGGGCGTCATCGTGGCCGTGTTACTCATCCTCTTTTTGTTTTTACCTCCTATTTCCCTGGCGCAGCGGATTTCCGCAGGGGGTGGTTATGAATCTCTGGATGCAGAAAACCCCACGGTGCTCCATACTGATGGCCTGAAAGTTACTCTCGATCTCGGCGCAAAGACGAAGGCGCGGGTGAAATTGAGCACCATCCCGCGCGCCGATTTTGCGGCGGAAACTCTGCCCAAAGATTTGGCGCCGGCCCTGGAAAGTTTACCGGCTTATCTCACTCCCAAGAGTCCTTACTATATGATTGACGTCAAAAGTAAGGAACAAAGTCCGGCCACGATGGAGTTGGATATTCCTAATGAAGCCGAGCCTTGGGAAACGCTGGACTTGTATACCTGGAACGACGAGGCCGGCGTCTGGCAGTGGATTCCTACCCGTCTGGAGCGAGGACAGATGACCCTGGTGGCGCAGGTGGCGACGCTGCCGACCTCGGTGATGGTGATGCAGAGTGGCATGGTGCAGCAGCGATTTGCGACGGAAGCGGCCGGTGGAACAGTCGGTGGCGCGGATGTGGTGCTCACCGAGGTCGCTGTGCCGGGAATGTTGATCGGCACCCTCGGTGGACTGACCGGCGACGCGGCGCAACTGCCGGTCGCGACGGCGAACAGCCGGACGGCGATCGTGCCGGTGGTGCGCAACTGGATTGCCGGCCGCGATCCCAACTGGGCGCTGGTCAGCGATATGTTAACCATGGAAGCTGATCGCACCATGCATGTGAATAATCTGGTGGGCCTGACGCAGGGCGGTGGGTACACCGGCCTGGTATTGGACTATCGCGCCGTGCCGGCACAGGATAGCGCGACATTCGCTCTGTTTGTGAAGGATTTGGCAACGGCGCTTCACGCTCAAAACCTCTGGTTGGCGGTGGTGGTGGATACGCCTGTGTTGATGCCGGATGGCTCCTGGAATACGGCCGGTTACGATTGGTCGGCCCTGGGAACGGCGGTGGATCAGTTGCGTGTCGTGATGCCAACCGACCCTGGCGCTTACGCCGCCGGTGGCGTGGCTCAGCAGTTGATCGAATGGGGAATTTCCCGGATTGAACGCTACAAACTGATGCCGGTTTTCTCGACATTGAGCACCGATGGGGACAAGCCGTTGACGTTTGACGAGGTGCTGAGTCCATTGGGCAACGTCGCGCCGACTCAGCCCATTACCGGCCCCGTACTACCCGGCAAGACGTTGACTTTCCGGTTGGGCAACACCATCAGTGTGGAGACGGACGTGACCAGTGGGGCCACGCGGGTGATGGTGGGGGAAAAGTCGCAATGGTTAGGCACCGCGCAGTGGCTGCGCGCGCGGTTGGATATGACGGCGCACTATCATCTGGGCGGTGTGGTGCTGCGGGATTTGCTGAGCGAAGGTAATGCGATAAATCTGATCCCGGCGATTGCCGACTATCAGGCCGGCGTCGAATCGCCCGCTTATGCGCTGCCGGAGGTGGCCTGGGAAGTGGCCGCGCCTACTGGCGTGATCTCGCAGTCTATTGGGTCGTTGGCGCAGCCACAGTTTGTCTGGACCGCGCCGCCAGTGACCGGGACCTATCGCATTGGCGCGAGCGTCGCCGGATTGAGCAAAGGCTCAATTTCCGTGACGGTCGGTTTACCGCAGTTGGCGCTGAGTACAACGGTGACAAAGACGGCGGAAGTCACCCCTACGACGCCGACAGGCAATCAGACGACCGGTGAAACGTTGGCGGTGCCTCAGGCCGCCTACGTCGCCGATGTGACTGTGCCGGATAATACCCAGTTTGAGAAAGGTGAGGCTTTCGTGAAGACGTGGCGCTTCAGAAACGTGGGTGTGGCGGCCTGGCCCAAAGATACGGCCCTGGTTTTCACCGAAGGCGAGCAGATGTCGGAGGCGAACAAGGTGGAGGTGGGTGAGGTCGCGCCCGGCGCCACAGTGGATGTCAGCGTTAACATGAAGGCGCCTGACAAAGACGGCACTTTCAAGGGGACGTGGTGGCTGAAATCTGCCGGCGCCAATATCTCCGGCGGCGGTGTGACCGTGATGATCAGAGCTGGCGAAGAGACGCCGGCGACACCGACCCAGCCGGTCGTGGTCGCGCCAGTTTCCTCCGGTGGTTTTGAACTGGGGGGGCATATTCGCAATCTGGATTTGCCTTACAAGGACAAGATGCACTATGCCGGGATGAACTGGATAAAAGTCCAGGTGCGATATGGGGAAGAATCTATGTGGCTGGTCAGCGTGGCGAAGGCGGCTGGTTTCAAAATTCAAGTCAGCGCGTTGGGCAGCGCCTCTATGGTGACAGAGCCTGGTTTTGCGCAAAACTTCTCCGCCTGGGCCGCCAAATATGCGGCGGCCGGCGCCGACGCGATTGAAGTCTGGAACGAACCGAACATTGACCGCGAGTGGCAGATCGGCCAGATCAGTCCGCAGTCGTACACGAATCTGCTGTGTACCGCGTACAATGCGATCAAAACTGCTAACGCCGGCACCGCCGTCATCAGCGCCGCGCCCTCGCCGACCGGCTACTTTGGGGGGTGCGGGCCTAACGGCTGCGACGACAAGCCGTGGATGGAAGGATTGGTGAACGCCGGCGCTCTCAACTGCATGGACTACATCGGCGCCCACCACAATGGCGGCGCTACGGCGCCTTCGGCGCGCAGTGGTCACCCGGCCGATGCTGGCGACGGGCATCACTCGTGGTATTTCCTCCCGCAGACGGAGTTGTATTACACTATCTTTGGCGGGGCGCGCAAGATTTTCTACACCGAAATGGGCTATGCTTCGCAGGAAGGCGTTTCCACCTTCTCGGATCAATTTGCATGGGCGCGCGGGATTAACAATGCGCAACAGGCCGCGTGGCTGGCCGAAGCGGCCAGCCTGGGCAGCAGTACCGGGATGGTGCGCTGTATCATCGTGTGGAACGTTGACTTCGTGCGCTACGGCTACGATCCCCAGGACGGTTTTGCAATTATCCGTCCTGATGGAAGTTGCCCCGCGTGTGAGACGTTACACAATTTGTTAGGAACTCGTTAATTCAAGGGGATATATGCGATGAACCTGCCCGGTGAATCATTTCATCCGGGCAGGTTTTTCTGTGAGTTTTTGAGTAAAAGTAGGATGTGAGTTATGTTCTTTGATCAAGTACGCATTTACGTGAAGGCCGGGGACGGCGGCGACGGGGCGGTGGCCTTTCGCCGTGAAAAGTATATCCCCTATGGTGGCCCATCCGGCGGCGATGGCGGTAAGGGCGGCGACGTGGTGTTGGTGGCGACCCATCACCTGAACACGCTGTACGGCTTCGCCCGCAAGCGGGAATTCGAAGCTGCCAACGGTATATCCGGTCGTAATAAAAACCGGCATGGCGCGGGCGGCGCTGACCTGGAAATTCAAGTTCCACCGGGCACCTTGGTGATGGACGACAAAACCGGCGAGGTTCTAGCCGATCTGACTGAGCACGACCAACGCGCAGTCATTGCCAAGGGCGGCCGCGGCGGCCGCGGCAACGCACGCTTCGCCAGCCCCACCAATCAGACGCCGCGCATCGCCGAAAATGGCGACCCCGGCGAAGCGCGTTGGCTGCGGCTGGAATTGAAACTGCTGGCCGATGTGGGCGTAGTCGGCAAACCCAACGCCGGGAAATCCACCCTGCTCTCCGTGGTCACGGCGGCCACCCCGGAGATTGGCCCGTACCCCTTCACGACGTTGCAGCCGAATCTGGGCGTCGTGGCGCTTAGCCTGGACGAAACTTTCGTCATGGCCGATCTCCCCGGCCTGATCGAAGGCGCCAGCGAGGGCAAGGGCCTGGGCCTGGATTTTTTGCGGCACATCGAGCGCACCCGCCTGGTGATTCACCTGTTGGATGGCGCATCGCTAGACCCCCTGGAAGATTTTGAAACCATCAATGCTGAATTAGCCGCGTTTGGGCATGGCCTGGAGAGCAAGCCCCAGATTGTGGTGATTAACAAACTGGACGTTCCCGGCGTGCGGGATATCCTGCCGGAACTGCGCGCGCATTTTGCCGCCAAAGGTTACACGATGCCGTTATTGGCAATCTCGGCGATGACGCGCGAGGGGACGACGGAGTTGATGCGCAAGGTTTACCAGACCCTGCAAACAGCCCCCCTGCCGGAATTGCAACAGTACGTACCGGTAATGCGCCTGCTTACATTCGAGGATGAAAGCTTTGCCGTGGAGCGTCTGTCGAACAACGTGTGGGAAGTGCGCGGCGGCAAGATCGAGCGCGCGGTCCAGCGCACCCAATTGGGCTGGGACGACGCCCTGCTGCGGCTCCACGGCTATTTGGAGCGTCAAGGAGTGCTCGACGCGCTGCGCAAGGCCGGCGTCCAGGAAGGCGACACCGTGCGGATCGGTGAATACGAGTTGGAATGGCGCACGCGGGATGAATAGAGCGCGTCACCTGACCAGCCAGGCCGCAATGGTTGCCAGCACCTGCGTGGCCGGGACCAACATTGCCTGCGCTGCCAGCGTCCCGACAAGCTGCGCCCCGACCTGCCAGATGGTAATGTAGGTCACATCCTTGAGCGGTCGGCGTCCCCGTAGCGCCTCGTCAGTGACGACGGCGGCGATGGGGTTGACGACGAAAATGGTGAGGAACAGCCCGAAGCTGGACAACATCGGCGTGAGGCTGGCCGCCGTGCGGGAACTGCCCGGCACCAGCGCGCTGGCGTACATCGCCGCCGTGTCGCTTACCGTGCCGATGGCCGTGACCAGGATGCTGGCGAGCAAAAATCGCTTCGGGAAGGGGCTGCGCCGCAGATCGCGCAGCACTTCCAGTCGGGGGGCGGCCAGTTCATGGCGGATGTTCCACAATCCATGGACGCTGGCCGCGTTGACCACCACACGGGGCAGCGACCGTCGTGTTTCATACGAGGCTACTCCGCGTTCCAGAAGCCGGCTGAGCGTGGGCAGCAGCAACGCCGCGAGGACGGCGCCTGCCGAGGCCGCCCACAACATTGTTCGGTACATACTCAACAAATTCCCTACTGCTTGCTGCTGCACGGCCAGATCGGTCAGACTGGCGATCAGCGGCGTCGCCAGCGCGTTTGCCCCCCGTGAACTCAACGTTAGCACATTGTACAGTGAGTTCGCCAGCGTCGGATGCCCGGTGCGTACTCCGGCCAGCCGCGCTGCATACGCCCCAGTGTTGACGGTGTGAATGAACGTCATCAGGGCAAAGATAAGGATCAGATGTTGGTTCATAACGCCTCCAGAGGATTGGCTTCAGCAAATTCGCGGCATCGGCTCGGACGCGAGCATCGGCAGCACGCGCCGGGCGCCGTAGGGCGTGCGCAGGACGACGCGCCCGGCGTGGTCGGCGGCGACGCGCCCGATGAGGGCGGCGTTTTCTCCTAGCGGATGCGCGCGCAAGGCCGCCAGCACATCCGACGCCGCCTCGCCCGCCACCGCAAATACCGCCTTCCCCTCATTGGCCGCGTAGAGCGGGTCCAGCCCCAAAAATTCGCATCCGGCGCGCACCGCAGGGCGCAAGGGGATGGCTTCTTCTTCGATTTCAATCCCCAGCGCCGGCGCGTCCAGCACCCATTCGTTGAGCACCGTCGCCAGCCCGCCGCGCGTCGCGTCCCGCATCCAATGCACCTGTCCCGGCGCGGCGTCGAGCGCGGCGGCAATCAGGCCGTTCAGCGGCGCGCAATCGCTCTCCAGGTCGGATTGGAACGCCATCTCCTGACGGTGCAGCATCAGCGCGAGGCCATGATCGCCGACTGTCCCATTGACCAGAAGCGCATCCCCCGCGCAGAGTCGCGCCGCTCCCAGCGCCAGCCCCGGCGGAACGACGCCGACGCCGGCCGTGTTGATGAAGAGCTGATCCGCCGCGCCGCGCTCCACCACCTTCGTGTCGCCGGTGACGATTGGCACGCCGGCCGCGCGCGCCGTCTCTGCCATCGAGGCGATCACGCACGTCAGCGTCTCCAGCGGTAAACCTTCTTCCAGGATGAAGCCCGCGCTCAGATACAGCGGCGTCGCGCCGGAGACGGCCAGATCGTTCACCGTGCCGCACACCGCCAGCTTACCGATGTCGCCGCCGGGGAAGAACAACGGCTGCACCACGTAGGAATCGGTGGTGAGGGCCAGCGCGCCGGGCGGCAGCGCGGGCAGAACCGCCGCATCGCTCAACGGCGCGAGGCCCGGATTGGCAAAATGCGCCGCGAACACCGCACGGATCAACTCGCGGCTCATCCGCCCGCCCGCGCCGTGGGCCATCAAAATGGTTGTGTTATGCATAAATCTCCTGCAAAAAGATGTTTCACGCAAAGGCGCAAAGGCGCAAAGATGTAAACGTTTTTTTTCTTAGCGACTTTGCGCCTTGGCGTGAAATTGAATTAAAAATCTACTGCATACTGGAAGATGGCCGCGCAGGCACCTTCGTTGCTGACCATGCACGGGCCGATGGGGGTCTCCGGGGTGCAGACGCGCCGGAACAGCGGGCAATCCATCGGGGCGTAGCGCCCGCGCACGATGTCGCCGCAGCGGCAGCCGGGCGGCTCGTGGGCCGGCTCCGGCGCGACGGGGAACAGGCGGGCCGCGTCGTGGTGCGCCCATTCAGGGCGCAGGCGCAGGCCGCTGGCGGGCAGTTCGCCCAGGCCGCGCCACGCGGCAGCATCCGCCTCAAAGACTTGGTTAAGGAGCGCCAGGGCGGTGGGATTGCCCTCTGGGCGCACGCCGCGCATATACAGGTTGTTGACTGCGGGTACACCCTCCACCGCCGACCGCACCAATTCGGCGATGGCGCCCAGCAGGTCCAACGGCTCGAAGCCGGCGACGGCGCACGCGATTCTGTACTCGCGGGGCAAGAAGCCCCAGGCGTCGCTGCCGATGACCGCGCTGACGTGCCCCGGCCCGATGATCCCGTCCAGCGGGACGTCGCCCGCGCCCAGGATGGCGCGCATGGCCGGCGGGGTGAGCTTGTGCAGGCTTAGCACGCTGAAATTGGTGAGATGCTCCGCCTCCGCCTGCACCAGCGCGGCGGCCACGCCCGGCGCGGTCGTCTCGAAGCCCACACCGAGCATCACGACGGGCCGCGCCGGATGCTGGCGGGCCAGCGCCAGCGCGTCCAGCGGCGAATAGACGACGCGCACGTCCGCGCCGCGCGCCCGCGCCGCCTGGAGCGTCTGCCCCCGGCTGCCCGGCACGCGCACCATGTCGCCGAAGGTGGCGAGGATCACGTCGGGCCATTCGGCCAGCGCGATGGCGCGATCCAGGTCGGCGGCGGCGGTCACGCAGACGGGGCAGCCCGGTCCGGAGATCAACTCAACTGCGCCATCCAGCAACTCGCGCAGCCCAAAGCGGTAGGCCGCGTGCGTGTGCCCGCCGCAGAACTCCATCAGCCGCACGGGGGCCGCGCGGGATGCCGTCATCTGCCGGATTTGCCCCACCAACCGCCGGGCCAGGTCAGGATCGCGGAATTCGTCAATGAATTTCATAGTGATCTACCTGACAGTTTCACGCAAAGGCGCAAAGGCGCAAAGATTGAAAAGAATCAGGCCAAATGCCATTGCGTTATCCTTGATTTTCTGCTGATATGTTTTTTCCTTGGCGTCTTTGCGCCTTTGCGTGAAAAAATACTTTTTCCAGGAATGTCATTGGTAGGCCGTCATTTCCGCCAGCAGCGCCAGCGTCTCCTGCGCGTCAGCCGCATCCACGCGGGAGAGGGCGTAGCCGGTATGCACCAGCACGTAGTCGCCCACCTGCGCTTCGGGCGTCAGCGCCAGGCTGATGCGGCGCTCTACCCCTTCCAGGACGACGGTGGCCTGGGGGAAGGGGGATGTGGCTTCAATGGCGACAATTTGGGTGGGGATGGCTAGACACATAAGTTCACCTCGTGTTCGTCAAACGTCAAACGTCAAACGTCAAGAATGACGTTTGACGTTTGACGGCTTGTGTTGCCGAGCACAGCCTGCCCAAGCGAGACGCTGCCGTCGTTGCAGGGGACTTGGCGGTGCTGCAACACGGTAAATCCGGCGGCGTGCAGGCGTTGGTGCGCCAGTTTGAGCAGCAGTTGGTTCTGGAAGACGCCGCCGCTCAGGGCGACGGTGTGCAGGGCGGTCGTCTCGCGGATGCGCTCGCAGCCTTGCACCAGCATTGCGGCGACGCTGTTGTGAAAGCGCCGGGCGACCAACGGCGGCGGCGTATCCTGTGATAGCTCGTCCAGGATGGCGGCGAATAAGGGGGCCAGGCGCACTTGCCACGTATCCTCTGTAGATTCTACCACAAATGGATAGTCCCCGCCGTCGTTTGGCGCTGTGGTCGCCAGGTTTTCCAGGGCGATGGCGGCCTGGGCTTCGTAGGTGATGGTGTGGCAGAGGTTCAACAGGGCGGCGACGGCGTCGAACAGGCGGCCCATGGAGGAGGTTTGCGGCGTGTTCAGGCGGTGGGCGATCTGTTGGCGGATCAGTCCGCTTTCGGCGGGACAGAAGAGTCCGGCGGGGAAATCCTCCGGCGGCAGCAGCGTGTGGAGGTAGGCCACGGCGATGCGCCACGGCGCGCGGGTCGCGGCGTCCCCGCCGGGGAGGGGCAAATATTCAAGCTGGGCGAAGCGCTCAAAGCCGCCGTATCCGCCGACGAACCACTCGCCGCCCCAGATCGCGCCGTCCGTCCCATAGCCCGTGCCATCGAAGGCCACGCCGATGACCTGATCCGCGTCCGCCGGATAGTTGTTATCCGCCAGACACGCCGCCAGATGCGCGTGGTGATGTTGCACATGAACGGGGGCGGGCAGTCCCCATTCCTCCGCCAATTCTTGCGCGACTTGCGTGCTGACGTAATCGGGGTGCAGATCGCAGGCGACGATCTCCGCTTCCACCTGAAATAGATGCCGGTACGTCTGGATCGCGCTCATGTAGTGCTCCAGGGTTTCCACGTCCTCCAAATCGCCGATGTGCGGCCCGACAAAGGCGTAGTCATCGCGGGTGAACGTGAAGGTGTTCTTCAAGAGCGCGCCGGATGCCCAGGTGGGACGCAGCGGGAACGGCAGACGGATGGGCATGGGGGCGTAGCCGCGCGCGCGACGGAGGGGCGAGGGGGGGAGGGG
>DAOUGD010000250.1:0-97963 GCA_034429475.1 Anaerolineae bacterium | reverse complement strand
CGGCCGCCACCGCGGCCGCCGCGACGGCGCGCCGAGAAAAGCAGGCCAAAGTATTGACGATCTACAGTCCCAAGGGCGGCACCGGCTGCACGACGCTGGCAGTCAACCTGGCGATTGCCTTGCAGGCGATGGTAGGGCCGGATTCCAGCGTCTGTGTGGTGGATGCCAATTTGCAGTTTGGCGATGTCTCCATTTTCATGAAGTTGCAGCCCACCCGCACCCTGGCCGATCTGGCCCCCCATACTCAGGACCTGGATGCCGATCTGTTGAAAAACATCCTGGTGCCGCACACCTCCGGGGTCCAAGTTCTGGTTGCACCGGCTGCGCCCGAAGACGCAGAAGTTTTTACCGAGGGGGGCGTTGAAGATAGCGGCGCCAATCGCCCGCTCAAGGCCATCTTGAACTTTACCCGTTATCAGTTTGATTACGTCATCGTGGACACGGCCCATGCAGTAGATGCGATCCTGCTGGCGGCCCTGGATGTCAGCGATTTGGTGATGGTGGTCACTCGCCCGGTCATCCCGGAAATTCGGGGGGCGCGCCTTTTCATCGAACTGCTGCGGAAAATGGATTACACAATGGACAGAATCGCCCTGATTATCAACGGAGTGGACAACAAACGCATGGGAATTCAACCGGAAGCCATTGAAAAAGCGATGATCCCGGCCATGGCCCAAATCCCCATGGACGAACGTCTCGCTCTGCGCGCGGCCAATTATGGCGAGCCGATCCTGCCAAAGAATGCCCGCACTCCCTTGGGGCAGGCAATGATTGATTTCGCCAAAAAACTGCGGATGTACTTTACGGAAGAAGTCCCCGAAGCGCCGGCGACCAACAGTGAAGCCCAAAAACGTGCTGGGTTGGGACGCCTACTGTGATCCTTGTTGTTGGGTGGAGGAGGTAAAAAATGTCGTTATTGCGTAGAATTGAAAAGAAGGCGCCCGCGACCGGCCCCGGCACGCCTGCTCCCGTGGCCCCACCCCCCCAAGCACCGACAGATGAGAGCGAAACGCAACGTCGGGCGGTGGCGCCTCGTGCCAGGGACGCTTACCTGGATTTGAAGACACGGGTGCAGAACCGCCTCATCGCAGAAATGGACCCCTCAATGGACGTTTCGCGCACGAACGAGGTACGACAAACTATCCGTGGCATGTATGAGGCTATTCTTCAGGAAGAAAGCATTGTCTTAGGCCGCAAGGAACGCGAGGCGCTTTTCGAGCAAATCGTGGCCGAAATCCTGGGGTTAGGCCCATTGGAACCGCTGTTGGCCGATGAGTCCATTACCGAAATCATGTGCAATGGCCCCAAGAAAGTCTTTGTGGAACGCAAGGGCAAACTTCAACGGGTCAACATCGCCTTTGAGTCTGACGAACATCTGATGCGCATCATTGAGCGCATTGTAGCGCCCCTGGGACGCCGCATTGACGAAAGCAGCCCTACCGTGGACGCTCGCCTGAAGGATGGTTCGCGCGTGAATGCGGTGATCCCCCCCATCGCTTTGAATGGCCCGACGATCACCATCCGCAAGTTCTTCAAAAAACCGCTGACCATCGAGGACCTGATCCGTTATGGCTCGGTGACAGAAGAGTCGGTAGAATTTATGCGCGCCTGCGTCGTGGCTGCCGTCAATGTGGTGGTTTCCGGCGGCACCGGCACCGGCAAAACCACCTTCTTGAATATTTTGTCCAGCTTTATCCCGGCCAATGACCGGATTATCACGATTGAAAACGCGGCGGAGTTGCAACTGCGGCAGGAGCATGTTGTCACACTGGAGTCGCGCCCCCCCAACGTGGAAGGCAAAGGCGAAATTTCTATCCGCGACCTGGTCATTAACGCGCTGCGGATGCGCCCGGATCGGATTGTGGTAGGCGAGTGCCGCGGCGGCGAAACATTGGACATGCTCCAGGCTATGAACACCGGGCACGAAGGCAGTATGACTACCCTACACGCCAATGATCCGCGCGACGCGCTTTCCCGGATTGAGACGATGGTGTTGATGGCCGGTATGGAACTGCCACACAAGGCTATTCGAGAGCAGGTGGCCTCTGCCATTGATGTAATTGTACAGTTGTCGCGGATGCGGGACGGCTCGCGACGGGTGACGGCGATCACCGAAATTCAGGGGATGGAAGGGGATGTTATCACAACGGCCGACATCTTCAAGTTTGAGCAAACCGGCTTTGAAAATGGCAAAGTCATCGGTCTGTTGCGCCCCACCGGCATCCGTCCCAAGTTTATGGATCGCATTGAAGAGGCTGGGATTCATCTACCGGCGTCTATCTTCGGAGTTTCCTCTCAGCGAATGCGCTTCTAGTGATATAGACTGGAGAAAGGCAGGCTGATATGGCGATTTTCATTGTCATTGGGATTGTCATCGTAGGGGCCATTGTAGGGCTGGTGATACTGCTTTCCAAAAAACCGGCCGGCGAGGATCTGCTTCAGGATCGGTTGGGCCAGGAAGAAAAGAAAGCCAAGAAAGAAAAGAAGACCAAAGAGGGTAAGCGGGAATCGGTGGTCGGCGCCGCCGTGGATCGCGCAGTGGCGGGCAAAGGGTTTGCGCAGAATACGGCGACGCAATTGGCGCAAGCCAATCTGAAATGGACTGTCGGCGAGTTTTTCGTCATGCAGTTTGTGATCATGGTGGCCGCCTCGGCCATATTTTATGCGATCAACCGCCCGATATTGATCTTAGTTGCCATTTTTGGCGGGTTTTTTGGCCCACGTATCTATGTGGGGATGCGCAAAAGCAAGCGATTGAAAGAATTTAACGATCAACTGGGTGACGCCCTGAACTTAATGGTGAACTCGCTGCGGGCCGGCTACAGCACTATGCAGGCGATGGAAGTGATTTCCAATGAAATGCCGACACCTATCTCTGAGGAGTTTGGTCGGGTAGTGTTGGAGCTTCAGTTGGGTGTGCCGTTTGATACAGGCATGGGCAACTTGCTGCGCCGGGTTCCCAGCCCTGACATGGATCTGGTCGTGACGGCAATGAACGTCCAACGGGAAGTCGGTGGTAACCTGGCCGAAGTGCTTGACTCGATCAGTTTTACCATCCGGGAACGGGTGCGTATCAAGGGTGAGATTAAAGTGATGACCTCCCAAGGCCGTATCACTGGTTACTTGATTACCTTCATCCCCTTCGCGCTGGGCGCGTTCATTTACTTTGTTAACCCGGAGTTTATGGGGTTGATGTTTACCGATCCCTGCGGGTGGATCATGTTAGGGCTGTCGTTGTTGCTTATCGGTTTAGGGTACTTTTCGATCTCGAAGATAGTGAATATTGAGGTTTGAAATGAATCCATTGGTGCCAATCATTATTATCGGTGTGGTTATCGTCGCTGGCGCGTTGGTGTTTGTACTCCGCGCGCGGCGTGCGGGATCGTCGGGCGGGATTGAAGACCGCTTGAATGAGTTGGCGGCCCTGGGGCAAACTGCTACCCTGGAAGAATTGGAACTTTCACAACCTTTTACACAGCGCGTAGTCCTGCCGATGATCGAGGGGCTGAGCAAAATGGCGCAGCGTTTCACGCCGCAAAACACCCTGGAGCAGTCGCGGCATCAAATAGAACTCGCGGGTATGTCGCACAAATTGAAGCCTACGCAAATGCTGGGGATCCGCATGGCCGCCGGTATTGGGCTGGGGGTGGTCGCAACCTTTGTCGGATTTTCTGCCGGGCTGGAACTTTATCAGAAAATCCTTGCGCCGGTTGTAGGCCTGGTGATGGGGTACACGTTTCCGGGGATATGGTTGGGTTCGAAGATTTCTGCACGCCAGAAAGAAGTGATCAAAGCCCTGCCCGACGCGCTGGACTTGCTGACCATCTGCGTGGAGGCCGGCTTGGGCTTCGACGCGGCGATGGCGAAAGTCGCCGAGAAGTGGGATAATGAATTGAGCCTGGCATTTTCCCGTGCGGTACAAGAGATGCAGTTAGGTAAGCTGCGCCGAGAAGCGCTGCGGGATATGGCGAACAGCATGGACGTGCCGGACACTACCTCCTTTGTGGCGGCGATTATTCAGGCCGATACCCTCGGCGTCAGCATGGCTAAAGTGATGCGTATTCAATCCGATACGATGCGCATGAAGCGCCGCCAGCGCGCCGAGGAAAAAGCCCGGCAGGCTCCTGTGAAGATGATGATCCCGCTGGTCTTCTTTATCTTCCCCACCATTCTGATCGTGTTGCTGGGGCCGGCTTTCCTGCAAATCAAAGATATAGGTAGTTCCTAATACTCGTCGTCAAAATTAGCGGCCTTAAGCCACTATGACCGTAAACAGCTTCTGGAAACATACCTGGCGGCTTTATTACGCGGTCTTGGATCTATTCTTGCCCCCTCTCTGCGTGGGGTGTGAAAGGGTAGACGTGTGGTTGTGCGACGCTTGCGCGGCGAAACTCTCTTTGTTAACCTCACAATCGGTGTGCTCACGGTGTGGCAAACCCTGGGCAGGCCCCGGTGTGTGTGGTATGTGTCAGAAAACCCCTTTGCATGTAGCCCCCATCCGCTCGGCTTTCCTGTTTGGCGATCAAATACAAGACGCAATCCATGCCCTGAAATATCGAGCGGGGGCCGATGTCGTCGCGCCGCTGGCGCGGCGGATGGCGGAGGCCTGGCGGACCTACGACATGCACAGTGACCTTCTAACGCCGGTGCCCTTATACCCACCTCGGGAAATCCACCGCAGTTACAATCAGTCGGCGCTGTTAGCTCAGGCGCTGGGGGCGCAGCTGGGGATTCCCAGCCGGGAAGTGTTGGCGCGGGTGCGCAACACGGCCTCACAAACCCGGTTGAAGCGGGAACAGCGTCAAGAGAATGTCAAAGAAGCCTTTATGTGTAAACCCGGGGCCGATGTGGCGGGGAAATGCGTCACGCTCATTGACGATGTCGCAACTACCGGCGCCACTTTAGATGCTTGCGCCGTGGCTTTGTTGTCACAAGGAGCGCGCATGGTCAGTGCGTTTACCCTGGCGCGCGCTGCTTAGCGTTACCCATCCTAATCTCTAAGGAGGATTGCTATGGAAATGTTGAAGATTTACAGCCGGAACCTGGAATTGACGGAGCGTCTGCGGGAATATGTGGAGAAAAAGATGACGAAGTTCGAGCGCTACCTCCCCAACATCGAGAGTATGCGCGTGGATCTGGCCGAGAGCAATGCGCGGGATAGCGCCCGGCGCATGGTGGCGCAGATTACCATTTACGTCCCCAAGTCTATCCTACGCGCCGAAGAACGGGGCAGTGACATTTTTACCGCAGTGGATTCGGTGATGGATAAGATGTACCGGCGGATTGAGCGATACAAGGGCCGTCGGCAGACGATGCGCCCGACGCCGGAGGTGGAGAAGGTCGCAGCGCCCGTGGTTGAGGAGGAAGAAGTTGTAGAAGAGGGTTTCACGCCGGAGATCGTGCGGGTGAAGGAATTCGAGGTCAGCTCGATTACGCCCGAAGAGGCCATCGAGCAGATGGAACTGCTAGGACACCGGTTCTATATTTACATAGACGGCAATGACGGCCGCCTGAGTGTGATCTATCGCCGTGAGGACGGCAATTACGGCGTCTTGAAGCCGACGTACTGAGGTAAACGCTAAACTGGCAAAAAATCAGGGGACAGTCTATGGACTGTCCCCTGATTTTTATATTTGAGGGTCAAAGGTTTCGACCGCCGACGAGGGCGGCGGCGCCAGGGTCTCGGTCAGCACAGTCTCCATATTTTCCACAAACACCAGATTGAGTTGCTTTAGAATATTCTTCGGAATCTCCTGCAAATCTTTGCGGTTGCGCTCCGGCAGCAGAATTTTCTGGACGCCGGCGCGATGCGCCGCCAGCAACTTCTCTTTGAGGCCACCCACCGGCAAGACGCGCCCGCGCAGGGTGATCTCGCCCGTCATGGCAACGTCGCGGCGCACCGGGTAGCCGGTGAAGGCCGAGAACAGCGCCGTCGCAATCGTCACGCCGCCGGATGGCCCGTCTTTGGGAACGCCGCCTTCCGGGAAATGCACGTGAATGTCGAGTTTTTCAAAATACTCCTGGGGAATGCTCCAGTTCTGCGCCTGGGAACGCAAATAAGTCAACGCCGCCTGCGCCGATTCCTGCATCACATCCCCTAACTGACCGGTCAGAGTCACGGCGCCTTTGCCAGGCATCAACGCCACCTCCACCGGCAGCAAATCCCCGCCGTTGGGCGTCCACGCCAGCCCCATCGCCACCCCAACCTCGTCGCGTTTTTCGAGGTGGTCGTGAAGATACCGGGGCGGGCCGAGGTATTTTTCCAGCAACTTGCCGGTGATAATTCCCAATGGTCGCTTTTCCTCGGCCAGGCGACGCGCAGCCTTGCGACATACACTGCCGATTTCGCGTTCCAAATTGCGCACGCCGGCTTCATAGGTGTAGTGCCGGATCAGAGTGTGCAGGATGGTTTGGGAGAAGTTGGGCGGGTTGCTCTCCAACCCGTTCAGCTCAATCTGCCGAGGGATCAGAAAGCGCCGCGCAATTTCAACCTTCTCTTCTTCGATATAGCCAGGGAACTCGATCACTTCCATACGATCCTGCAACGCCGCCGGGATCGTGTCCAGAATGTTGGCCGTGGCAATGAACAGCACTTTGGAAAGGTCGTAGGGCAGTTCCAAATAATGATCGGAAAAAGCGTGATTTTGTTCCGGGTCCAACACTTCCAGCAGCGCCGATGAGGGGTCGCCGTGATAATCAAAGCCAAGTTTGTCCACTTCATCCAGCATAAACACCGGGTTGATGGTGCCGGCGCGCTTCATTGTCTGGATGATGCGACCCGGCAGCGCGCCGATGTAGGTGCGCCGGTGCCCGCGAATCTCGGCCTCGTCGCGGATGCCGCCCAGCGAGACGCGCACGAATTCCCGCCCTAGCGCCTCGGCAATCGAGCGCCCCAGCGATGTTTTCCCCGTGCCGGGCGGCCCGACGAAACACAGAATGGTGCTGCGACTCTTATCCGGCGCGAGTTTGCGCACGGCGATGTATTCCAGGATGCGCTCTTTGGCTTTGGGCAGACCGTAATGCTGCGATTCCAGGATTTCCTCAGCGTGGCGGAGCGTCAAGTTATCTTCGGTGGCCTTGGTCCAGGGTAATTCCAGCAGCCAATCCAGGTAGGTGCGGATGATCCCGATCTCCGGGGCCATAGCCGGCATCGTGGCGAGGCGTCCCAGTTCTTCTTGTGCGCGTTGACGCACATAGTCGGGCAATTCCGCCTGTTCAAAGGCTTCCTGCAAGTGAGCCAAGTCACGGGTGAAAATGTCGTTTTCGCTCAATTCCCGCTGAATGGCGCGCAGTTGCTCGCGCAAGTAGTACTCCCGCTGCGACTTGTCCACTTCCTCCTGGACGCTGGTCTGAATCTGATTTTCCAATTCCAGCACATCCAATTCGTGCGCTAGATATGTACTGATTTTTTGCAGCCGCTCGACGATGTTCAGCGTTTCCAACAAATCCTGACGCTGTTCTAACGTCAGGTTGATCATCTGCGCCACCAAATCAGCGAGTTGCCCGGGCGCTTGCAGGTTCATGGCGTAGATGTAGGCTTCTTCGGGCAGGGCGTGATTCAGTTGGACGGCCTTCTCGAACATCGTCAGCACGGCCCGCGTCAGGGCCTCAACCAGGGAACTCTCTTCCGTCGTCTCGGCCAACGGCTCGACTACGGCGACCATATATGGCTCTTCCTGGGCGAACTCGACAATCCGCACTCGCTGAACGCCCTGCGTGATGGCGCTGCTGCCGCCGTCGGGCAGTCGCATCGAACGCGCAACCACAACCTCGCAGCCAATCCAAAAAATCTCATCGCCCGTCGGGTACTCTTCGTTGTTCGAATCCTTCTGCGCCGCCACGACCAGGGGCCAATCTTCCTGAACGGCGACGTCCAACGCCTCTATCGAAGCATCCTGCGCCGGCATATAGAGCGGCGTGACCATTTGGGGATAGACGACCAGGTCGCGCACAGGCAGAATGATGGCCTCAAAAGGCCCGCCCTCGCGGTCATTGTCGTATTCCTCGAACATCTCGTTTGGCAACAGTGACATTTTGTCCCACTCCATGCGAAAATCTCTCCTCATTTAAACCTTCCGGGAAGCCTCGGTGGATCGCTTCCCGGAAGGAATCTTACTGTTTGATGTTGCCTGTATTGTACCACATTGAGCCGTATCTATTCTTAAAAATGCCACAACTCCAACCAATTCCAGTAATGCAGCCATCCCACGAAAACTACCAGCGCCAGCGCCAGGGATGTCGCGTGCCACCGATTCACCCGCCAGCGCCACGCCAGCGCCGCTGCTACTAGCGACGCGCCCAGCGCCAGCGTCAGTGCCGCGAGGAACAGCGGCGCCAGAAACGTTACGTCCGGCAGCAACAGGATGATGCGGCTGAAGCCGATGATGAACATAGCCGGCAAATAGACCAGCGCCGTCAGACTGACCCCGCGCAGCAGCAGATGGAGTTCGTGGTGGCGCGCTTGGGGCTTCCGTCGGACGAGCGCCGTCGCCAGGAAGGTCAGGAGGCAGGCCCCCCCCACCGCCAGATGAAAATCCAACGTTTCGTACCAGGCCAGTTTGATGAAGACCTTGTGCGGATCGTAATCGTAAAAGCCGTGGGTGATCCGCCCCTGCGCGTCCTCGCGGAACAGCAACGTCCCCTGCCCGCCCACTTCGTGGAAAAACAACGGCGCCGTTTCAACGTAAGTCGCCCCCATAAACTCGATCGTGCCATCAGGATTGGCGGTCACATCGTAATAGCGCGTCAGCATATAGATGAACTGGTCGGCGGTGGTGTACGCCCAGCGGCTCTCGTGGTAATCCCCTGCGAACCGTTGGGCGCGCTCGCGGTAGCCCGCCAGCGGCTGCGGCGTCTCAATGACAACGGGATAGAAGGTGTCCAAAAATTCGTCGCGGAGCAGCTTGCCGACTTCGGTGCGCCCGCTTTTGCGGTTGTAGATCACGAAGATGCCCACGTTATCTTCCGGCAGCAAGGTCAACACGCCCTGGAATGTCGGCGTGCTGCCGCTGTGCCAGAGGATGCGCCGCCCGTTGCGCTGCCATTCCACGAAGCCATACGTGACGCCCGGCAGGCGCGGATCGTGGGTGAACTGCTGCTGCTGCATCATGTCCGCCGTTTCTTCGGCCAGAATCCGCCGGTCTCCATACCGCCCCTTTTGCAACTGCGCGATCATAAACTTCGCCATATCCGTGACAGTCGCGCTGACGCCCACCATCGGCGCAGCAGGGAAATATTCAATCAGCGGTATCACCCCCACTGGCCCCCCGACGTGCCCCCACGACACATCGGCCTCTAACTCCGGCGCCACCGGCCGGCGGACGCTGCTGCGTTGCATTCCCAGCGGCGCAAAGATGTTTTCTTCTACGTATTGCTCGTAAGAAATACCAGACACTTCCTGAACGATGTAGCCGCCCAGCGCGCCGCCGTAGTTGGAGTAGCCGATAATCTCGCCGGGCGGCAGGACGCGCGTCGGTTGTTGGCGGACGATGTAGTCTTCCAGCGGCAGCCCATCATTGCGATTGACGCGCAGCAGATTGCTCAGGCGGTCTTCAAGACCTGGCGTGTGCGTCAGCAAATGCTTCAGCCGGATCGGCTCCGAGAACGTCGGCGGGAACTGGATGGCCGACAGGTAGGTGTTGATGTCCGCGTCGAGGTCGAGCTGCCCCTGCTCCACCAACTGCATGATCGCCGTCCAGGTGAAAAGCTTGGTCACGGAGCCGATGTGAAACAGCGTCTTCTCGGCGACGACCGGCGCGCATGTCTCGCTGTTGGTATACCCATATCCCTGCGCAAAGACGACCTGCCCATCCGCCACCACCGCCACCGCCGCGCCGGGGATATTGTACTGCGCCAGTTGCGCCGGGATGCGCGTATCAAAGAAGGCAGCCAGCGCATCGGGAGATGGCGCATCCGCCGCCGGCCGCGCGCCCACGGGCTGCGGCATCAACACCAATAGCAACAAAATCCAACGCAGCGCCCCAACCCCTATTGGCTCACGCCAAGTCGCCAAGTCGCTAAGTTTTTTAAATTCCTTTGCGCCTTTGCGCCTTTGCGTGAAATCTCTGCCTTTACCAGGGTTCATCCACCCAATCCCCCTCCGGCAGCCGAAGCTGCGCGTGATGCGCCCACGCCTCGCGCACGTCCGCCGCGATGAAAACCGACCCCGTCGCCAGGATGCCCCATCCCGGCTCCCAGCGCGCGAACGCCTGCTCCAACGCCCGACGCGGGTCCACCGCAATCTCCGCGCCGTGGCCGATTTCAGCGCATTTGTCGGCCAGCGCGTCGGGCGCCGCCGCGCGCGGATGGTACGAGCGAGTGACGATGACGTGCGCGCTGAGGGGCAGCAGCGCGCGCAGCATCTCGTCAATGGCCTTGTCGCCGGACGCGCCGAAGATCAGCAGCCACCGCGTCTCCGGGAACCACGCCTGGAGCGAGCGCGCCAGCACTTGCGCCGAGTATGGATTGTGCGCGCAGTCCACCACGATGAGCGGGGCGTGATTCAGCACTTCCATGCGGCCCGGCCAGACCACGTGAGACAGGGCGGCGCGCGCCGTCGCGGGGCTGGCCCACGCATGGCCGCGCGCGTACAAATTCGCCGCCGCCGCCACCGCGACCGTCGCGTTTTCCTGCTGGAAGTCGCCGAGCAGATTCAATTCATAGTCCCCGTCGAACTCCGAGGGGACGGCGGCCCGCACGGTGAACGTCTGTCCCGTCATGCTGCGCGACTGCGCCGTCCACGTCCAGTCGCGCCCGACGCAGGTGAACGGCGCGCCCCGCTCGGCAGCGATGCTTTCCAGCACGGCCCGCGCCTCCGGCTGCTGCGGCGCGCTCACCACCGGCACGCCCGGCTTGATGATGCCGCCCTTCTCGCCGGCGATTTCGGCCAGCGTGTTGCCGAGGATGCTCGTGTGATCCAGGCTCAGGGACGCAATGACGCTGATTTCCGGCGTGATCACGTTGGTGGCGTCCAGCCGCCCGCCCAGCCCAACCTCCATCACGCCCAGGTCAATCTTCTCGCGGGCGAAGTGGAGGAAAGCCAGCGCCGTCGTGACCTCGAACGTCGTCAACCCCTCAATGCTTTCCACCACCGGCTGGATTTCGGTAAGCAGGGCCGCCAGGTGTCCACGGCTGATCGGCTCGCCGTTGATCTGAATCCGCTCTCGGTAGGTGTGCAGGTGTGGCGACGTGTAGAGTCCCGTGCGCAAGCCGCTGGTCTGCGCAATCGTCGCCAGCATCGCCGAGACCGACCCCTTGCCCTTCGTGCCGGCGACGTGCAGCGTGGGGTAGGCCCGGTGTGGTGCGCCAAGCTTCTCCAACAACTCCTCCACCCGCTCAATCTTGAACTCGCGGGGCGAATAGCGCTCGATGCGGCGCTTCTCATAATCCACCAGACTGTAAAGATAACGCAGTGCGTCGTGATAGTTCATTGGGATGCCTCTCGCTTTCGTAAAATGTGGAGGTGAAACGTAAAACGTAAAACGTAAGACTTTTACAGTGAAATCATTACGTTTCACGTTTTACGTGTCACGTTTCATATTTATACGCCATGTATTTTCTGGGATGATTTGACTTCCCGCATGAGTTTACTTCATTCGTCCAGATTGCCAACAGCGGGCGCGTTAAAATGCATCTCAAATATGCCGCGCTCTGTCATATTCTCCCGCTATACTTTGATAAAATAGAAAATTTGTTCGATTGCTTGTCTGTGGTATACTTAACCCTTGCCAATTCCCCCATTCACAACTCGCAACTCCTAACTCGCAACTTGCCATTCGTGGAGGTAGTATGGAACCGAATCAACTTGTTATTCGTGGGGCGCAGCAGCACAACTTGAAGCACGTCAACGTGACGCTCCCCCGCAACGCGCTGGTGGTGCTCACCGGCGTTTCGGGCAGCGGCAAATCGTCGCTGGCCTTCGATACGATCTATGCCGAGGGGCAGCGGCGGTACGTTGAGAGCCTCTCGTCTTACGCGCGGCAATTCCTGGGGCAGATGGAGAAGCCGAAGGTGGACTTCATCGGCGGCCTCAGCCCCGCCATTGCCATCGAGCAGAAGGCGGTGAGCAAGAACCCACGCTCGACGGTGGGCACCGTCACCGAAGTGATGGACTACCTGCGCGTGCTCTTTGCTCGCGTGGGCGAGCCGCATTGCCCGCAGTGCGGGCGCAAGGTGCAATCGCAGAGCGCGCAGCAGATCGCCGACCAACTCGCCGCGCTGCCGCCGGGCACGCGCTTCCAGGTGATGGCGCCCATCGCCAGCAACCGCAAGGGAACGCACGCCGACGTGCTCGAACAGGCGCGGCAAGATGGCTACGTCCGCGCCCGCATTGACGGCGTGCCGACCGAGCTGACCGGCGACATCAAGCTGGCGAAGACCAAGAAGCATACGATTGAGCTGATCGTGGATCGGCTGCAAGTCCCTTCCAACGGCGACGGCGACTTCCACACGCGGCTGATAGATTCAGTGGAGACTGCGTTGAAGGCTGGCGAGGGCGTCGTGGTGATTGACGTGGCAGACAAAGAGGAGCTGACGCTGAGCGAACATCATGCCTGCGTCCACTGCGGCATCAGCTTCCCCGAATTGTCGCCCGCGCTGTTCAGCTTCAACTCGCCGGTGGGGATGTGCCCAGAGTGCAACGGTCTGGGGACGAAGCTGGAAGTGGATCCCGCGCTCATCGTCCACGACCCGACAAAATCCATTATAGATGGCGCGCTGCGCTGGTATGGCAACATCCGCAAAAAGAAGAACAAGTGGCAGACCCACCATCTGGATTCGTTGGCGCGGCACTATGGGGTTGACCTGGAAATGCCGTGGCAGGACTTGCCGGAGGCCTTCCGCAACGTCGTCATTTACGGGTCGGGCAGCGAGAAAATCCATTTTGAATTTCACGCCGAAAACCAGGACAGCACGTGGTCAGGCGAAACCAACCGCACGGAGAAAGGCATCGTTTACCACATCAAACGCCTGTTCCACCAGACGCACTCGGAGTACACGAAGCGCTGGTACGGCAGCTTTATGAGCGAGCAGCCCTGCCCGTCGTGCGGCGGCGCGCGGCTGCGCCCGGAAGCGCGCGGCGTCACCGTCGGCGGCAAGACGGTCACGGAAGTGAGCCAGATGACCATTTCCGACGCGCAGGCCTGGGTGACGGGACTGTACGGCATCTTTGACGCGGAGCAGTTGCAGATCGGCGGCGAAGTCCTCAAGGAAATCCGCGACCGCTTGCAATTCATGCTCAATGTGGGCCTACATTACCTCACCCTCGACCGGCCCGCGCCGTCGCTGTCCGGCGGCGAATCGCAGCGCATCCGCCTGGCGAGCCAGATCGGGTGCGGACTGGTGGGCGTGCTCTACATCCTGGACGAGCCGTCCATCGGCCTGCACGCCCGCGACAACCGCGCCCTGCTCGACACGCTGCTGCAACTGCGCGACATGGGCAACACAGTGCTCGTGGTGGAACACGACGCCGAGACGATGCACGACGCCGACTGGCTCGTAGACCTGGGGCCGGGCGCGGGCGTTCTGGGCGGCGAAGTTGTCGCATCCGGCACACCGGCAGAGGTGGCGGGGAACCCGGAGTCGCTCACGGGGCGCTACCTGAGCGGCGAGCTGGCGGTCACGTCGCCCAACGGCGGGCGGCGGACGCCGCAGAACGGCAGCCTCATCCTGCGGGGCGCGCGCCTGCACAATCTCAAGCAGGTGGACGCGCGTTTCCCGCTAGGCGTGTTCACCTGCGTCACCGGCGTGAGCGGCAGCGGCAAAAGCAGCCTCGTCGCCGAAACGCTGTTCCCGGCGCTGGCGCGCGACCTCAATCGCGCCGAGACGCGCCCCGGCCCTTACGACCGGCTGGATGGGCTGGAGCATTTGGACAAAGTCATTGACATCACACAAGACCCCATCGGGCGCACGCCGCGCTCGAACCCGGCAACCTACGTGGGCGTCTTTGACGAAATCCGCAAAGTCTTCGCGTCCACGCCGGAGGCAAAGATGCGCGGCTACGGCGCCGGGCGGTTCAGCTTCAACGTCAAGGGTGGGCGCTGCGAGGCGTGCAAGGGACACGGCCAGCGGCGCATCGAGATGCACTTCCTGGCAGATGTGTGGGTGACGTGCAAGGAGTGCAAGGGCACGCGCTTCAATCGCGAGACGCTGCAAATCCGCTACAAGGGCAAGAACATCGCCGAGGTGCTGGATATGGACGTGCAGGAAGCGCTGGGTTTCTTCGCGGCGCACCCGGTCCTCTCCCGGCAATTGCAAACATTGCACGACGTGGGGCTGGATTACATCAAGTTGGGGCAGAGCGCGACGACGCTTTCCGGCGGGGAGGCGCAGCGCGTCAAGCTGGCGAAGGAATTGGGGCGCGTCGCCACCGGGCGCACCGTCTACATCCTGGACGAGCCGACGACGGGCCTGCACTTTGCCGACATCCAAAAGCTGCTGGACGTGCTGCACCGCCTGACCGACGCCGGCAACACCGTCATCGTGGTGGAGCACAACCTGGACGTGATCAAGACCGCCGACTGGCTGCTCGACCTGGGGCCGGAAGGCGGCGACGCCGGCGGCTACATCATCGCCGAAGGGCCGCCGGAAAAAGTGGCGCTGGTGGGGGAGAGCTATACGGGGCAGTTCTTGCAGAAGGTGCTGGAGCCGGCGACGGTGGAGATGGGGTTAAGCTAGTGTTATGTACATTTGTGCATATAATATGAGCTATGGATTACCAATGGGATTATGACAAAGCACAAGCCAATCTTCGCAAACATAAAATTCTGTTTGCGGATGCCGTGCTCGTCTTTCAGGATGACTCAGCGATTACTATCGAAGATACTGACCATAGCGAAAATGAAGACAGGTATATCACCATTGGGATGGACGGATTAGGTCAAATACTGGTGGTAGTTTTTACATGGCGCGGCAATGTCATTCGTTTGATAAGCGCCAGAAAAGCTACATCCCATGAACGAAAAGCTTATGAGGAAAATTATGGCGACTGAATACGATTTCAGCAAAGGCAAACGGGGAGCGATTGAGCCGGTTGGCGCAGGCAAAACGCGCATTACCATCCGGTTAGACACAGACATACTGGACTGGTTCCGTAATGAAGTAGACGCGATGGGCGGCGGCAACTACCAAACCCTTATCAATCATGCTCTCCGTGAATATATCCAAAGGAAGCAAGAACCTTTGGAAGTGATATTGCGACGCGTTGTACGAGAAGAATTGCAGAGTGTGACCCGGTAGTTTAAGACAGAGCATAATGGACGATACGCGCAAGAACAAATTAGCAGCTATGCCAGTTAGAGGCCGGGGACAAATCTGGTTTTTAATCCTGGCCCTCGTTGGAGCATTAGTTGCCCTCGTCTGGCTGCGCCGCCGCACGGATCGGGAGACGCTTCAAAGGCATTTCTGGGATGTGGTATACGACCGATTGGCCGCGCTGTACGATGCGGTGGACTGGTTCACGGGCAACACGACGCACCGGCTGCGGCTGCGCGGGATGCGCGCTCTACCGCCGGAGGGCGCACGGCTCCTCGAAATCGGTTTTGGCAGCGGGCGGCTGCACGCGGAGTTGGCCGGCCGCTACACGATGGCCGGGCTGGATCGCGCGCCGGGCATGGTGCAGCTCACGCGCGCCCGCCTGGATGCTCGCAGCCTGACCTCCGACCTGCGCGTGGGCGACGTGACCGCGCTCCCCTGGCCGGATGGCACCTTCGATGCCGTGCTTTCCACGTTTGCCTTCAGCGCGTTCCCTGATGCCGACGCCGCGCTGGATGAGATGGTGCGCGTCGTCAAGCCCGGCGGCAAGGTGATCATCGTGGATGCGGGCGTGCCGCCAGACGGCAACGCGGCGGCGCGCTTTCTGGCGTGGCTGTGGGAGTTGTTCGGCGATTACATCCGTGACGAAGCTCCCCTGCTCCGCACGCGCGGCCTGACGGTCTCCCGCGAAGACTACGGGCCGTGGGGCTGTGTGCATGTGTCGGTGGGGGAGAAGGGCTTTTAGATTTTGAAAACGCCATCAGGACGCAGATTTTCGCGGATTCACGCAGATAATCTTTTTTAATCAGCGTTCATCGGCGTTTATCTGCGTCCTAATCTTTCTTTCGTTATTGCGGAACAACTCTTATGGTTGAAGTGCCCAATCTGACCTCGTTGCAGTTTCACCTTACCACACCGGTCTATCGTTATCACCAACACCAGGGCGAGACCAACGATTGCGGGCCGACGTGTCTGGCGATGGCCGCCAATGCCCGGCTCAATGAAGCGCGCTTTGTGGGGGCGACGGTGGCGCAGGAGATGAATCACTGGAGATTGCGCGCGCGCCCCCGACCGCAGCTTGTGGCGCACCGCATCCCACACTGGGCAACGTTTCCGTGGGGTATCGTGCAGTATTTGCGGGATCACGGGATCGCGGCGCGCTGGGCCTTGGGTGGAACGTTGGAAAGGCTACAGCGCAATGTGCAGGACGACTGGATCACGCTTGTCCTGATCGGCGAGCCGCTGCGCTGGCAGCGAGGGCGTTACGCCGGATGGGGCCACTTCAAAATCGTCTTTGGGTACACGCCGGGGGAGGGGCTGCTCTTTGTGGACCCCGCGCAAGTCCACCTGCCCGATCCGCCCAAAAACTGGCAGCAGAACGGCCTATCCTGGCAGGATGAGGCGTCGTTTCTGCGCCAGTGGCGGCAGATGGGACGGCTGTACATCGAAGTAGATTGACAGTGACCCTGATAGCAACAACAAAAACCGGGTTTCTATGTGAGAAACCCGGCTTTGTGTTTTTTATGATGTTGCTTGGGCGGGCATTGGTTCAGAGATGAGGGGAATCTCGCCGACCGGGGTGGCGCGCATGGCGGCGATGGCATACTCTGGCAGCTGCATCAAGCGCGCGACGGCGCGGCGGGCGGCGTCGGCGTCGCGGCTCTCCAACGCCTCTACCAGAGCGTGCATATACCCACTTTCTAGCGCGATGACGTCGCCGGTATGCGCAGTGTCCTCCCAGTGCCGGAGGTTGCGCAGATGCAGCAATGGGGACGCCAGTTGTTGCAGCACCCGGTTGTGGGTGGCGTCAAAGATCGCCCGGAGGGGCCGTTGGGAGACTTGGCGCAACGCCTCTTGCGCGACGGCTGACGGTTCTTGCGTCTGCTGCGCGCTGAAGAGCGCCAGATACGCTTCGGTCAGCGCGCGCACCTCGGCGATTTCGGCATCCGTGGCTGCGGTCGCTGCCAGCGCAACGACCTCCGGGAAGAGCAACTGCTCGAACTGCTCCACATCCCAGACGGTCGCCCCTGCCCGGCGCAGCGCCATCAACAGTGCGTCGCCAAATGCCTCGGTCTGCGATTGCGTCACGGTCATACCGCGCCCATGTTCCACGCTGACCAGGCCCTGCGCCATCAAGATGCGGGTGGCGTCGCGCACCACCGTGCGGCTGACGCCGAACTGCTCGCAGAGCTGCGGCTCGGTGGGCAACTCCGCGCCTGCCGCCAGCTCGCCGGATAGAATCGCCTCGCGGATGGTCTCCGCCATCTGTTCGGCCAGGGTTTGTTTTTTCACGGGCCGCGAAAATGTCACCGGATTAGTCATAGAATTCCTCAGCGTGTTACCGAACCGGGGGCACAACCCCAACAATGAAGAAGATTGTTTTTCTCAACGGATTCAACGGAATTTAACGGACATTTTTCCGTTCAATCCGTTCAATCCGTTGAGACATTGACAGAGCGGTCACAGGTCTACGTTCAAAGCCCCATCCTGAATCTGCTTGCCGAGAGGATGCGGTTGTTTTGCATCAATCTGCGCGTACAACCCCAATGATACCACCAAAATGGCCCCGCCGATACTCCAGGCCGCCGAGATGGAGACTCGCTCGGCAACGTAGCCGAGGGCGGTGCTGCCGATGATGCTACCCAGGTAGGCGACCAATGATTCGATGGAGAGCATGGCCGAGCGTTGCTGCGCCGGGATTTCACGGTTGAGCAGCGTCGCGTGCGGAGAGTTGACTACGGCCATATTCAGGTAGACCAGCCAGAAGAACACGGTGGCGGGTAGCGCGTGCGTCTGAGAGGCCAGCGCGATGAGTAACACGCCGCGTAAGCCCTGAAAGATAGCGCAGACCAACCCATAGCGTTCGCGCAGCCAACGACTCAACGGTGTGGCGAGTTGGTTTCCCACCATCCCGGCGATAAAGTTCCCACCCATCACCAGTCCTAGGAGCAGGCTGTTTTGCGCGCCGTCCAACAGCCCGGCAAAATGCGGCTGCCAGAGCGCTTCCAAACTGATGAGGACGAGGCCGCTGACGAAGGAGACCCCCAACAAGCGCAACAGGATGGGATTGCGGCGGGTCAAGGTCACACCGGTGCGGATGATGCCCGGCACCTGGCGGAATCCCTCTTTCCAACCGGCAGCGGCGCCGGTGGGACGTTTTTCCTTGATCAGCAAGAGGGTCAGTAGCAGCAGCATGGCCTGGACACCGACCGCCAACGCCAGTGGAATGGATAGTGGCGTGAGTACGGCCGTCCCATCCGGCGGCAACGTTGCGAAAAGACGCGGCAGAGCGCTGCCCAGGAGAACGCCGGTTCCAAGCGCAGCCAGTGTCAATGTGCCCGCTTTCGCCAACGCGGCCTGCAAGTCTACTTGGGGGTCGGCGGCGTGTAGGCTGTCCACGAACCACGCATCCAATGCCCCGGACGTGAGTGCGCGCGCTATGCCGTTGAGGATAAATGCGACCAGCGCGACGGGGAAAGAGAAGGTGTGCAGAAAGACGACCGAGCCTAGCAGCGTGCAGATGTAGGCCATCACCGTGACTTTTTTGCGCCCGATGGCGTCGGCCAATCCGCCGGTCGGCACTTCCAGCAGCACAATGGTGAGGGAATAGACGCCCATCAGCAGGCTGATTTCAAACAGGCTCAGCCCGCGGGCCTGCGCCAGCAACACGGAGAGGGACATCGGTAGTCCCACGGCAAACCAAAACAGGGACAAAATCAGATAGTAAACCCGTTGAATGTGCTGGATTGTTTTCATCTTGATCTCCTTAGTCATAATGTCATAATATGACATTATGATAATACATAAAGAGTATTTTGTCAAGAGGGTTTTGCCTCCAGTTCTGACTTTCATCAGTGAAGCCATTGCCAAATAAAAACACGCAGACCTCTTGAGGTTTGCGTGTTTTTTGTTGTTCGCCTGTGGTTAATTTTAGCCGGTTATCTGCGAATCTTACGAGCAGGTTCCCATTTTCATTCGCGGGATAAAAAGCCAAATTGGGAGAATTTAAGGTCGGATTTTTGATTTCGCGGTTTAATCTGGATTTTCTCAAAGGCTGTCCAAATCCGTGGAATTTCAGAAGTTTCGTCAGAAAATCTGGATTTGGGCCTTTTAAGCAGTCGGGGAATTTCCCAAAATTAAAATGGAAGCATTGAAGCTGGTGTCAGGGAATTTCTGCCAAGATTTCGAGCATTTTGTAGCGGGAATTTTAAGCCTGGAATTGCTTAAAGCCGGGTACAATCCGGGAAATCTTGGATTTGGCCTTAGATTCTTGATTCTCCAATTCCCCAAAAGGCTGGTTGAATCCGAAAAATTTCAAAGTTGAAAAGCCGTTGACCGAACCTTAAATTTTGCGCTTCAGCGTTGGGCCGCGTCTTAACAATGATGAGTGATAAGGGATCAAGGATCAGCTCAGGGAAGCTTATCCTAATCCCTGATACCTGATCACTAATCACCGTGGTAGGGAAGTCTGGGCGAGCGGGAACCTGTTTGCCCGCCCAGATCCCCCTACGTGTCAGTCTCGGTTAAACGACCATCTCCCGCAAACTGCGCAGGGCGCGGCTCTTGTGCTGGCGCACCGTCTCTTCCGTCATGCCGAGCGCCGTCGCGATCTCGGCGGTCTCCTGCCCGGCGAGGTAGCGCTGCAACACCTGGCGCCGGCAGGCCGGTAACTGTGTGAGGCCGGTCTGTAAGAGCGCGAGTTGTTCCTGCTGCTCCACAGCGCGTTCCAGATGGGGCGCGCCGCTTTCCAACAGGAAGGGCGGCGTCTCCTCGATGGACGTGAAGCGCCATGTCCGCCGCCGCGCCTCGCGGATCTTGTTGCGGGCGATGCCCTTGACGTAAGCCGTGAAGGGGATGCCCGCGCGCGGTTCGTAGCGGCCGCGCTCCACCTCCTCGTAAGCCGTCACGATGGCGTCTTGCAGAATGTCGTCGTCCGGCGCGGACGTGTCGTTCTGCACGCGCACGAAGGCCAGCACCGAGGGCGCGCCGACGGTGGCGTACCATTCTGCCCAGGCCGTGGCCCGGTCGGCAGGGTCCGCATTGACGTGCGGTAAGAGTCGTTCAACCAAGACTTCGTTAGACTTATGTCGCGTTTCCACAGGCGTTCTCCTTTTTATGTGAGAAGACCTGCCCAGGTGGGCAAGCCCGACCCGGCCCAACGAAGCAAAGGGGTTCTATTGAGTTGTTAACGTGCGCGCAATTGCGAAGTGAGTGAGGTATAGCACTACTGTGAAGTCTACGGAGTATACCACAGTTCCGTGACAAGTCATCTTATAAAACGTAAAACGTGAAACGTAACAGCCTTACGTTTCACGTTTTACGTTTTAATCAACAGATTGCGCCGGCGGTGATTACATCATGCTCATGACGTGAGCGAAACGCCCGGCCAACTCCTGCAAAATGGTCACGGCCATGTCGGCATCCTGGCGGAGCATCCCCAAGAAGTCCCACTGGGTGAGGACGAGGCAGTGGGTGGGTTCGGTGGCGACGACCGAGGCGGTGCGGGTGGCGTCGGTCAGCAACGCCAACTCGCCGAAGAAGTCGGTCGGCCCCAGCGGGTTAAGTACGACCTGCGCGCCGTCAGCCTGCGTGCGCACTGCCTGCGCCTTGCCGCTGACGATGATGAACAGGCCGACGCCGCCCTTCCCCTGGGTGACAATCGCGTCCCCGGTAGCGAATTCGCGCGCGACGAAGCGGGTTGCCAGGCTTTCAAGCTGGCGCTGCTTCAAACTTTGGAAAAGTGGGGTCTTATTCAAAACGGCTATGATCTCTTGTGTGTTGGACATAATCTTCTTCCTTTGTGTGGACTAATTAAGAGAGAAAAACCTGGGAAGATTATACACCGATCCCCACGTCAAAACAAGCCGTGTAGCCGCGATTTCTAAATCGCGTCATACAGCGCGAAAGGGATGTCACGTTTCTGGCGCGCGTGTCCTATAGCAGTGGATAAGCTCACATAGGAACGCCGTCGTCCTGACGGCATGGAGGCCGGCAAGATGCTGGCGATCCAGTTATGGTCAAAGGAGTCTGAGGTATGAGAGAACAAGAGGAGGTGAAGGCGCGTTACTGGGCCGCGTTGGACAAGGTGACGGCGCAGTTGGAGGCCGACTACTACGTCCTGGCGGCGGTGCTCTACGGCAGCTTGGCGCGCGGCGAGCCGTGGGAGAAGTCGGACATTGATCTGATGATCGTGCTGCGCGACGATCCGCAGAACCGGGCGCCGACCCACGCCTGGATGACTGCGGACGACATCAACGTCTTTGCCGAGCTGTACCCGCGTAACACCTTCAAGCGCGCGCTCGAAGGAACGCTGCAAGGCTCGATACTGCATTCGGTGTGGTCACAGTTCCGGCTGCTCTTCACGAAGGACGAGTCCATTGCGGCATGGCTGTCCGAGTCGGCGCGGATCGGGGAGCGCGACCGGCCTTTCCAACTGCTGCGCACCGTGGCGGACGTGTTCTACCCCCTGGAGAAGGCGACCAAGTGGCTCGTCGCCAAGCGCGACCGGCACTACGCCTTCATGTGGGTGATGCACACGGTCAACGCGCTGGCCCGCGTCGAGGTGGTGCTCGGCGGCGAGGCGCCGGGCCGCGAGGCGCTCGATCAGGCGCTCAAGCTCAACCCGGCGTTCTTCCAGGCCGTCTATCTGGACTTGATTGACGGTCCGAAGACCGAGCCAGTCATCGCGGACGCGCTGAAGCAGCTTGACGATTACCTGGTGGAGCGCGCCGATGTACTCTTCGCGCCGGTGTTCGAGTATCTGGCCGAAGAGGACGCCCCGCGCACCGCCACCGACCTGAACACGCACTTCGCCAAGAAGGTGCAGGGCGGGATCCTCGGTTACGCCTACGACTGGCTGGCCGACCACGGCTTCATCGAACGGCTTGCGTCGCCACTGCACCTCACGCGCAAGAGCCAGGTGACGGTGGAGGAGCCGGCATACTACTATGACAGAGGGCCGGGGGATTGGGAGTGAGAAGGTTGTGGGTTCAGGGTTATGGGTTGTGGGTGGTATGCACCCTAAACCCACAACCCATAACCCAAAACTAAAGAAGGAGGAACTATGCGAGACACGATAACCGTACAAGGCGCAAAAGAACACAACTTGAAGAACATCACGGTAGAGATTCCGCGGAACCAACTGGTAGTGATCACCGGGGTGAGCGGGTCGGGGAAGTCGTCGTTGGCGTTTGACACGGTCTACGCCGAGGGGCAGCGGCGCTTCCTGGAGTCTATGTCCACGTTTGCGAAGAAGTACATCGCGCAGCTCAAGAAGCCCAACGTGGACTTTGTCTATGGGCTGTCGCCCGTCATCTCCATCGAGCAGAAGACCGGCGTACGCAACCCGCGCTCGACGGTGGGCACGATGACCGACATCTACGACTACCTGCGGATGCTCTACGCGACCATCGGCGTGGCGCACTGCCCGTACTGCGGCGCCGAAGTCCCCACGCGCAGCCCGGAGCAGATGCTCGCCCACCTGCTGACGCTGCCCGCCGGGACGGAAGTGGAGGTGCGCGCGCCCGTCTTCAAGATCTACGGCGAGGACTACGCCTATCTCTTCGACGAGGTGCGCACGCGGGGCTACCGCCGCGCCTACATTGACGGGCGCTTCGTAGACTTCAGCGAACCCGTTGACCTGGACGAGGACACGACGTACCAGATTGATGTCATCGTAGACCGCTTCGCCATCCATCCGGGCAAAGACAAGCAGATCCTCGCCTCCCTCGAACACGGTCTGCTGCTGGGGGAGGGCTTCATCAGCATCCATATTTTGGACGCAGATGAACGCAGAGTAACGCAGATAAATACAGAAAAATCTGCGTTCATCCGCGAAAATCTGCGTCCCGTAGAACTGGCGTGCCCGGAGCATCAGATGGTCAAGGGCGAGATGGAAGCCCAGTATTTCAGCTTCAACTTGCCGTCTGGCTCTAGCTCGTGCGTGACGTGCCTGGGGCTGGGGACGTATCGCAGTGTGCACCCGGAGCTGCTCATCCTCGACCCGCACCGCAGTATCGCGGGCGGTGCGTTGGCGAAGGAGGCGCTCAATCCCGACAAGAATTCGTGGTCGGGGCGGATGGCCTATAGCCTGGCGCAGGCCTATGGCTTCAGCCTCGACACGCCGTTCAAAGACCTTCCGCCGGCGATTGTGGACCTCCTCTTTTACGGGACAAAGGGCGCGAAGTTCCCGGTGGTGATCCCGCCCGGCGCGAAGACCGGCGAGCGGTGGGAAGGGCGCGAGATGTCGTTTGGGGGCATCATCAATTTTATCGAGCGCAACTACCGCCGCTACCGCAAAGAGGGCCGCTTCAACACCTGGATGGACGAGTGGCTCAAGAAGGTGATGGTGGAGCACACCTGCCCCGACTGCGGCGGCAAGCGACTCAAACCGCAGCGCTTCCTCGTCACCATCGCCGGGAAGGACATCCACGAGCTGGGCGACATGGCCTTTGCCGACCTCATCGCCTTCCTGGAAGCCGTCCCCATCCCGGAGAAGAAGCGCGAGGCCGGCACGCAGATCGTCCGCGAGATCGTCCGCCGCGTGCGCCTGCTGCTCGACATCGGCGTGGACTACCTGACGCTCAACCGCCCGTCGAACACGCTCTCCGGCGGCGAGTCGCAGCGCATCCGCCTCTCCACGCAGATTGGCTCCGACCTGATGGGGATGTTGTACGTGCTCGACGAGCCGACCATCGGCCTGCATCCCTACGACACGCGCAAGATGGTGGAGACGCTGCACCGCCTGCGCGACCTGGGCAACAGTGTGGTGGTGGTGGAGCACGACGAGGCGATCATCCGCGCCGCCGACACGCTCATCGAGATGGGGCCGGGGCCGGGCGAACACGGCGGCGAGGTGGTGACGTGCGGCCCGGTGGAGATGGTGCTGCACGATCCGGCCTCGCTCACGGGGCAATACCTCGATGGGGCCGCGCGCATCCCCCTGCCGGAGATGCGCCGCCATCCCAACGGGCACAATCTGGTGATCCGCGGCGCGCGGGAGAACAACCTGCGCGACCTCGACGTGACGTTCCCGTTGGGCCTCTTCATCTGCGTGACGGGCGTGAGCGGCAGCGGCAAGAGCAGCCTCATCCACGAGATCCTCTACAAGAAGCTCTACGCCACCCTGCATGACCACCGTACCTTGCCGGGCAAGCATCGCGCCGTGGAAGGGGTGGAGTATGTGACCGACATCATAGACATTGACCAGTCGCCCATCGGGCGCACGCCGCGCTCGAACCCGGCGACGTACATCGGTGTGTACGACGCGATCCGGCGCCTGTTCGCGGAGACGGAGGAGGCGCGGGCGCGAGGCTACACCGCCTCGCGGTTCAGCTTCAACGTGAAGGAAGGCCACTGCGAGGAGTGCGCGGGTGAGGGCTACCTGAACACGCACTTGCAGTTTATGGCGGACGTGGAGACGCTATGCCCGGTGTGCAAGGGCGCGCGCTACAACGCCGAGACGTTGGAAGTGACGTACCGCGGCAAGAGCATCGCCGACGTGCTGGACCTGTCCATTGAGGAAGCGGTGGCTTTCTTCGAGGAGACGCGAGACGTCCCGCGCAGCGTCGTCCACAAACTGCGCACGCTGCGCGACCTGGGCCTGGGCTACCTCAAGCTGGGCCACCCGGCGACGAAGCTCTCCGGCGGGGAAGCGCAGCGCGTCAAGCTGGCGCACGAGCTGGGGAAGCTGAAGCGCGGCGCGCACAACCTCTACATCCTCGACGAGCCGACGACGGGCCTGCACGCCGCCGACATCGAGAAGCTGCTGCTCAGCCTGAACCGCCTGGTGGACGCGGGCCACACCGTCCTGGTGATCGAGCATCACCTGGACGTGATCAAGACTGCGGACTGGATCATAGACCTGGGGCCGGACGGCGGCGACGCCGGCGGGCGGCTGGTGGCGCAGGGGACGCCGGAGGCGGTGGCGGAAGTGCAAGACTCGTATACGGGGGGGTATTTGCGGGGGGTGTTGTAGCCGCGATTTCCAAATCGCGCTGCCTGTAGGGCGAGTTGTCAACTCGCCCTATTTGCTTGTCCAGATTGCAACGTGGTATATACTTTTAAATAGAGAGGCGAAGATATGCCCGCAAAAGACATCATTCATACGGCTGTCAGAAATGCTTTGATCAAAGACGGGTGGACGATCACCCACGATCCTTACACGTTGGAGTATGAAGATACGACGGTTTTTGTTGACCTGGGCGCGGAACGGGTGATCGCAGCAGAACGAGCGGGGCAGAAAATTGCGGTGGAAATCAAAAGTTTTATAGCGCCTTCGGTCATCCACGCAATGGAAGAAGCCTTGGGGCAATATGTGCTCTATCAAAGCCTGTTGGAAGCCGTTGAACCAGATCGCCATTTATATCTGGCGGTTAGTCTACCCGTCTACGAAAACGTCTTCGCCCGCAAAGCTATTCAATTGCTGGTGCAACGGAATAAGATGGCCTTAATTGTGGTTAATCTGGCGCAAGAGGAGGTGGTTGTATGGACAAATTAACTCATTATCGGCACATCATCCGGCAAATTCTTACGCAATACGCCGACGTGATTAACCGTTCTGCTAGGCCGGGCAAGGAAACCGAAGTGGTCGCCGACACGGAGCATGACCACTATATGTTGGTTTCGACCGGCTGGGACCAACAGCGGCGAATTCGCGGCACAACGGTGTATGTTCGGTTGCGGGATGACAAGTTGTGGATTGAAGAGGATTGGCTGGAACACGGCATCACACCGGACCTGCTGGCAGCCGGCATCCCCAAAGAGGATATTGTGCTGGCCTTCCAGCCGCCCGATGTCCGCCCGTTGACGGGGTTTGCGGTGGCGTAACACTCAACTATAGTCACTTCACGGCCCTAAAGGTCGTCAAAACCTTTAGGGCCGTGAAGTTTTTTTTGAGGATGTTGTGAAGCGGCATCTATGGGCGGCGATGGTCATTGCTGACATTCAAACGTGTATTCCACCTGCCAGCTTTTGAGCACGGGCGACACCTGCGGGTTGCGGGTGGTTAGCGTGGCTTGCAGGCGGACGCTCGGATAAATCAGCGGGTCAATGCTCGCCAGCGAGCCGCCGTTGCGGATGTCCCGCATGAGGACAGTGCCCTTCTCGTCCAGCACGTCTATGTTGATGTCCGTGCCGCGCGGCGTGTCGGCTTCCCACGTCACGCGCTCCCACGCGCCGATGCGCCCGGCGGCGCAGTCGGTGCGGAAGGCGATCAGTTCTGGGGGCGTGGAGTCGAAAGAGTCATACGAGCCGATGGTGCCATAAATGACACCATCCGGGCCGGCAAGTAGTTGTTTAAAGCCTGCTCTGTTGAGTCTGCCGATGATGACCGGAGGCCGGTCAGGATGATGCGGGTCATAGGTGAATACATGCATCGCGGTGCTCCCGTAGACAAGGTCGTCGGCCCCCCAAGTCAGGGCAATGACATCGGCACTGCTCTCTTCTTGATGCCAATAATATGTCCATTTGCCGTCTCCCTTCTCGCCTATACCCCAGTAAGTCCATTGATTCGTGGCGGGATCGTAGATGTGGAACCCTTTTTCTTCTCCTATTTCCATCCCGATGTATATCCTACCATCCGGTCCGGCTAGTAGCGTGCGTATCCGATTGCTAGAGACTTTGTCCGGGCCGGGATAGCTGAAGGCTTGTGTTGCCGGGTCGTAGACAAATAGTTTAGAATCCGAAGAAGGCATTTTTCTGTAATAGTACGAGCCTCTTTCCCTAAATATCGGCCCGCCGCCGCCATAGACTTTGCCATCCGGCGCTACGGCCAATGCCTGAATGCTCCAATAGGTGTTGGTAAAGGGCATACTCAGGTCCATGACTGCGCTGAGGGTGGGATCGTATTTGAACAAATGATCTTTCCATATCCCGTTAGAATAGCCAAAACTGTCTCCAAAACTGCTGTAGAGACTACCATCCGGCGCACCGACCAGGATTTTCATTACGTTGGCCTCTGAAACTGGGATCGTAGTCGTGACGACAGTATTCTGTTCAGGATCATAAATCATCAACATAGCAAAGGGATCACGCGTTCCAGAAGCGCCTCCAATTCCAGCAACCACTCGTCCCACTGAATCAGCAGCGATGACCTGCGATTCGCAATGCAAACATGGACTTGCGAGAGGGAGGCTGATGAATGTCGTAGATTCCAGGGTTTGTGGATCATAGCGTATGATGCCAAGCGATCTGGTACTCACCCCGTAGAGCGCGCCATCGTTGCCCCATGCCAGTGTCGGCAACCCGCTGAAAACGGTGTGCGTCACCATCAGCGCGTGAGGTTGAATGAGGGTTGAAGTCAGAACGCCCCTTGAGATAAACGCATCTGGCAAATCGTGGATGTGCGAAAGCTGGATGCCATCAGGATTAAACGGCGCCCCTGCCGTCCCGGCAATCCGATCATCCGTGTTGAAACTATCCCACCAACTCGCGTGCAGTGGTTCACTGACGATTCGTGGCGTTTCTTCCGAGCGGGCAAGGAAGTAAAGCACCAGCCCGACACCCAGTGTCAACACCAGCGCGAGCAGAATGTCTCGTTGTTTGTGGTTTTTCATTGAACCTCTCTCGGAATAGACCTTGTAGGCGCGGAATCCTTTCCGCGTGTCCGCCTTCCCGCGACAGGGATGTCGCGCCTACTTTACGCCACTTTGTCGTGACTATGCAAAAACCAATCTCCCAAGCTCCACGCACACGCGAGCAATACGAGCGCGAGGCAGAGAACAAAAAGCCAGGGCGCGTCGCGGCGGAGTCGTTGCAAGCCGGCAACGGCCAGCAAGTAGAATCCGGGCAGCGCCACGCTTAGGTATTTGGGCGAAAAATATACCGCCGTGCGCGGCAAAAGCAACAGCACCGCCACAGGCAGCGCCAACGTGCAAGAGAGAAACCGCTGCGCCTGGGGCGTCGCGTCTACCGGGCGCAGCCCCAAAATAACCAGGAACAGGAAGAGCAGCGCGCCGCCGATGGCCGCCGGGCCGCTCACCGTGCGCCCCACGCTGAACTCCACCAGCGTCGTCCACAAGATGTGCGCGGCGCGTTGGAGCGGCGGCATCGGCGTGTAGATGAGCATATCCGTGGCCGGGTGGGCCAGTTCCGCCATGTGCGTCCAGACGTGCAGCGGCCAGGGCGCAAACGCTGCGCCAATCGCGGCCAGCGCAGCCAGCCATTGAAGATGGCGCTGCTTACCGGGGCGGCTCAGCCAGACGAAGAGGCCTTGCGCCGCCGGGATCAGCAACGCGACGTAGTGAGTGTACAGGCACGCCAGCGTCACTGCCATGTACAGCGCCAGGGTGCGCTTCCGGCCTGTGTCCAGCCATGCGAGCAGCGCCCAATTCGAGGCCAGGATCAGGGTCAACGTCAGCGCGTAAGTGCGGGCTTCCTGCGCGTAGTAGACGCAAAACGGGGAAAGCGCCGCCAGCGTCATAGCCCACATACCCGCCTGCCGTCCCAGCGTCTTCCGCCCCAACCGGTAAAACAATGGCACGGTCAACGCACCGCAGCAGGCCGAAAAGAAGCGAAACGTGAAAGGATAGACGCCGGCGATCCTGATCCAGAGGTGCAGCAGTACGTAGTATAGCGGGGGACGATCAATCGTTGCGGGCGCATAGAGCAACGGTGCGCGGGCCAGATCGAAGCTCAACCACTCATCGAACCAAAAAGACTGCGCGTCCAGACGGTAAACGCGCAGCGCAAATCCGAACCAGCACAGCACGAGAAGGGGGAAAAACCAGCGACTTCTTCGGCTTGCTAGGAAAGTTCCGGTGTTGTCGGAGATCACCTCAATCAATGCCATATGGATAGGCCTGAGTATAAGGCAATTTTGCACGGAGGCCAAATGGGGGATTGCAGCGCACCACCACCCAGCACATCTCGTCCACTCGCTTATTCGCTTGTTCGCTTTCTCGCTTTGCCTTGTTTCTTTTTTATCCGCATGGTATAATGAATTTGTGTTCATTCAGGGCTTGCCCCGGAGAAGGAGGACTCAATGCCGCCTGAAACATCAACCGTTCGCCCGGAAAAACCAACTGCCGCGCTAGAAGCGCCGGCCCCGGCCAGTAGTACCCCCATTGAAGATGCCGCTACGCTGGAAGCGCAGGTCGCTGCGGAAAAGGCGGCGAAGCGCACGCAATTGATCATTATTGTGGCAGGCATTGTGTTCCTGCTCTTGTTGATCGCCGCCGTGACCTTGATGGCGAGCTTCCCATCGGCCACCACCGTCATCCGCGATATTGCCATCGTCTTCGTGGCGGTGGAAACGTTTGTGATCGGGTTGGCGGCGATTTTGCTGATCTTCCAGGTTCAAATGTTGATTCAGGTATTGCGCGACGAGGTGCAACCCTTGTTGCGATCGGTCAATGACACGGCGTCCACCGTGCGGGGGACGACGGAATTTGTCAGCCACAATATGGTGTCACCTTTTATCAGGTTGGCGGGATTTGCGGCGGCGGCGCAGCGCGTCAGCGGGGATTTGCTCGCAGTCGTCAAGAACACTCGCCCACATTCACGTCCAAAGCAAACAGGAGGCAAAGAGGATGTCCAATCAGGAGAATGAATTCGGGGTCTTTTTGTTGGGGTTCGTCGTCGGCGGGCTGATCGGTGCGGCGGTGGGGATGCTTTTCGCGCCACAGTCCGGTGGGGAGACCCGTGAGCAGATTCGCCGCAAGAGTGTGGAGCTGAGCGAGCAGGCCACGCAGAAGGCCGACGAAGCCCGCGCGAAGGCGGAGCAGTTACTTTCTGAGGCGCGCACCAAGATGGATGAGGCTACCAAGCAGCTTCAGGAGCGCGCGAAGGAGTTGCAAGAACAGACCAAGACGATGGTCGAGGAGAAGCAGGCGCAGCTCAAGGCCAAGATGACGCACAAAGGAGAAGCGCCGGCTGAAGAGGCTGCTCCGGCCGCCGCGGCACCCGCAGTTTAAGGGTTTCTCGTTTCCACTGAATAGTAAACTCACGCCCCCGCCCACGGCGGGGGCGTGTTGTTAAATCACTTTCACCATTTTAGTAAGGAGGGACTATGTTATCTGAAAAAAGAAACCGTATTTTGAGAACCTGGTTGATCTTGGGTGGTTTGGTTGGATTGTGGCTGGCGTTGGTGTGGGGGCTGCCAACGGAAACACTCCAGGCATCGTCCTTGAAGCCGGCGCTGTTGACTTTTGAAAGCCCGATAGGCAATCCGGCTTTGACGATTTCTAAGGAAGCCAACCTGACTTCCCCACGCCCCGGCCAGACGGTGATTTACACGTTGCGCTACGCCAACACCAATGCCGGGTCGCAGGCGTTCAACGTGCGTCTCTACGATTTCCTGCCGGCCGGGATTCAGCTCATCTCGACCAACCCCTCCTACGCTAGCTACGCCGACGGCGTCTTGACCTTCAATGCGCCTTCGATTGGGCCGGGGACAACACCGGTGGAAGTCGTCGTGTATGGCATAGTGCAAGAAGGGTTTGACGAGCTGTACAACCACGCTATCGTCACCGCCGACGGGGTCACGCCGACGCACGCTTCAGTCCACACGATCGTCGCGCCCCCCGTGCGTGAACTGGTTCTCACCAAAACCGGTTATCCCGTCGTGCTGAAAGAGGGGGAATTGGTATATCAATTGCAGTGCGAAAATACCGGTGAAGTTCCGGTTCGGAACATTACAGTCTTGGACCTTCTGCCGGGCGACGTGATTTACCAATCGGCGACCCCGGCGCCGGCGGAGGTGACGCTGCCGTTACTGCGGTGGACGGTGGGAACGTTGGAGGTAGGGGAGACGTGGATGGCGACGCTCGTGGTGACGTCGCCGACTACGATTGGGGTGATTACCAACACGGCTATGGCGACCGCCGATGAGTTGCCCATCACGTCCGAGTTGTTTGCCACGCAGGTCGTCTCGGAAGGAGCAATCTTATACCTGACCAAGACCGGCGCGCCGGCGCAGACTTACATCAACGAACCCATGGTTTACACCCTCACCTATCAAAACATCGGAAATCACGTCGCCACTTCGGTCCGGCTGACCGACACCCTGCCCGCCGATGTGACGGTGGTGGGAACTGTGCCGACGCCCCCCACACTCCTCAGCAACACACGGGTTGTGTGGGAAATCCCCACCATCGCTCCCAACGAAACCGGGATGGCTGTGATCACGGTCACGGCGCAGGGTATGCCAATACGTATTTTGCACAATGCGGCAGAGATTGCAGCGCCGGGGCCTGATGTTTATGGGAGCACGGCGGAATTTGAGAATATGGTCATTTTCCGCACGATCTACCTTCCCCTTATGCTGCGCGCCTACCACGACTAGAAATTTCATTTCCCACACGCTTGGCGCATACCTGAGAACGGGCCGGTGATTCACCGGTCCGTTTTTATTCGCGCAGAAGTTTCCCCGCGCCGAATTGACAGCCGCCACGGTTTGACTATAACGTGAGCAACTAAGTCCCCTGTTCCAACATGGAGGTGTAAAATGCGTAAGCTTGGGGTTGCGCTGTGTTTGGCCGTGGTCGGCTGGCTGGGGTGGGTTATCCCTGCGCGCGCTCAGGAGACGGGGCCGCACCTCGGCTATGGGATGATGCTCGGCTATCCTGCCGACCCAGCTCACATGAGCGCGGTGAGCGACGCGGGCTTCGACTGGTTCAAATATTTTGCTCGCTGGAATGATGTTGATCCCGACCGCGACGGTGTCTACAACTGGGATACCGTGAAATGGCGGTTGGACGAGGCGTGCAATAACCAACTCAACCTGGTGCTGCGCGTTGAGCGGGCCTCTGATAACTGGCAGCCCATCCAGGATAGCGAGATGGCGGGGTGGCAGGCGTTCTTCCAGGCGCTGGCGGAGTACGTGGGGCAGCAGCGCGCGGCCTGCGGCAACGGCTACCGGGTCGCCCTTGAGGTGTGGAACGAACCCAACCTTGATTTTCAGTGGGCCGGCCAACCCCTGGATGCCGTGCGTTACACGGAAATGGTTACACGGGCCTACGTCGGCGCGAAGGCCGGCGATCCGGCCGTGATCGTCGTTGCCGGCGGCCTTGCGCCCACCGGCGGGGACAGCGTCCACGCGATCAACGACGTGACCTACCTCGAGGCCATGTACGACGCGGGACTGCACGGCTACTTCGATGCCATCAGCCTCCACAACTACGGCTTTGGCGGCCCGCCGGAAGACAAAGCCTATGGCTGGGGCGTCAACAATTTCCGGCGCGCCGAGGATATTTATGCGGTCATGGCGGCGCACGGCGATGGCGACAAGCCGGTCTGGGCGACGGAGTTCGGCTGGCTGCTGGATTCCGACGAAGAGGGCGTGGAATGTGACCCGGAGTGGGACAGTGGGGGATTCGCGTGGCAGCAGGGCAGCGCCATCAGCCAGAGTACCTACCTCACCCGCGCCTTCGCTTACGCGGACGCCCACTGGCCCTGGATGCAGGTGATGCTGGTCTCCAACCTGGACTTTGCGACCCTGCCGAGTGCATGGATGGCGCCATGTGATCCACTCCGGTGGTTTTCGGTGCTGAAGCCCGATGGCAGCCCGCGTCTGGCGTATACGGGTTTGCAAGAGATGCCCAAGCGCCCCTGTCCGTGGTATGTGCAGGGGATGCGCGTGACCCCCATCACCTTTGAGTGGAACGTCCACCTGCGGGATCGGGCGCTCTTCACTGAGACGGTCACGGTGGAGAACACCGGCGAGCGCCCCTTCACGTGGACTCTCGGTACGGCGGCGCAGGGACTGCCGTTCAGCGTCACCGTGACCGGGGGAGTTGCCGGGGAGAGCTTCCAGATTGTGGTGGACGCGCGCGACTTGCTGACCGGGACGTACACCGGCGTCGTCACCGTGACGGCCGCGGCAGATTGTATGCCCGGCAATCCCCTCACGATTCCGCTGACTCTCAACGTCATCGGCCGTTGGGGGATGAGCGTAAGACCCGCCACCCTGGGATGGATGATGGCCGTCTCGGACACTCACCCGGCCGCCACGACTGTGATTGTGGAAAACGTCGGCGACTACCCGTTCGATTGGAGCCTGGTCACGGCCACGCAGGGGATCACGTTCAGCGCCGCCCCCACCATCAGTGTGTGGTACGAGTCGTTCTCCATGCAACTGAGCGCGTTCAGGGTTACGGTTGACCCGCGCGGCCTCCCCGTCGGCATTTACACCGGCGCTATTACGTTGACTACCGCGCCGCCGGTGCTGCAAAGCCCATTCGTCGTGCCGCTCACCGTGCGCATCGTCGAGCGGCTCTATCCCTTGTACCTGCCGCTGGTGTTGCGCGCCGCGCCTTGAGGGCTGGCGCGCCGCGATTACCGCGCCGCGCCGCCGGTCGCCGCCCGTAGCCATAGGGTGAAGGTGCTGCCCTGCCCCACCGTACTCTCGACGGTGATGTTGCCGCCGTGCGCCTGGGCGATTTTCTGGGCGATGCACAGCCCCAACCCGATGCCAGCAATGTGACCCGGCTCGGCCAGGCGTCCTCGGAAAAAGCGTTCAAACAGTCGCGGCAGCTCTTCCGGGGGTATGCCGGGGCCGTTGTCTTGCACCGCCACCGCGACCCAGGTTTCACCATGGCGGTTGTCGGACCGCACCGCCACGTTAATCTGTCCTCCGGCAGGAGTAAAGGTCACTGCGTTTTCCACCAGCTCGCCCAATGCCTGGATCAACCGCGCGGGATCGCCCTGCACGGGCGGCAAATCGGCGGGGATCGGCGCGGCGGTGAGGGCCAGTTCGCCCTGCTGCGCCTGGCGTTGGTGACGCTTCAGCACTTCATCAACGATGTCCAGCAGGGAAACCGGTTCCCAGGTCGTGACGCCTTTGCCACTGTCCAACGTTGAGATTTCCAGTGTGTCCTTGACCAGATGGATGAGCCAGTCTATGGCCGTCTCCATCGCGGTCAACTGTTGCTGCTGTTTTTCCGAGACGAGCGTGCGGCGGAGCAGGTAGATGCCGGTCTTGAGCGGGGTGAGGGGGGTGAGGAATTGATGGGAGACGTTGGTGATGAACTGATCGCGCGCGCGTTCCAGGTCTTTGGCCTGGCTGACGTCGTGGTGGGTAAAGACGTAACCGCTGACTTGTCCGGCGTCGTCATGCACCGGCGCGACGATGAACTCTGCCGTGTAGTTCCGGCCATCCTTGCGCTGACCCAGCATTTCTCCTTGCCAGAGCTTCCCCTGATTCAGGACCGGGAGAATGGCCGACAAGTGTGAGGCGCAATCCACCATCACGCTCAAGTCACACATATTCCGGGCCAGCACCTCGTCTGCCAGATAGCCAGTCAAGGTGGTGAAGGCCGGGTTGATGTACAAGATGCGCCACTCAGGATCGGTCATACAAATGGCGTCGCCGGCGCTGCGCAAGATGGTGCCTAACTGCGCGTACTGGCGTTGTACTTCGGCAGTGCGGGTCTGGACCAACTCCTCCAGATGATCGCGGTAGCGGACCAGGGCTTCCTCGGCTTGTTTGCGCTCAGTAATGTCGCGTCCAATGCTCATCAGCGCCGGCTTGTCGTCCCAAAGGATGCGTCGGGTGCGAACCTCCATCGAGACATACGAGCCGTCCTTGCGCTGTAACACGGTTTCAAAGGCAATCTGTCCTTGCTCCAGCACCTGTTCGATTCGGCCCGCCACCTGCCGACTTTGCTCCGGTGTATCTATTTGATGGATCGTCATGGATAGCAGCTCTTCCGGCGTGTACCCAAGCCGCTCGATGGTCAGTTTGTTGAAGGCCAATATCCGCGCTTCTTCGTCATGGATGAGGATCACGTCGCCGGCGTTATCAAACAAAAACCGGTATTTCTCCTCACTTTCGCGCAACGCTTCTTCCGCGCGCTTGCGTTCTGTGATGTCACGGCCCAGCACCACCAGGCCACGGCGGCCACCGTGGGCGTGAAAAAGCGGCGTCTTGATGACATCGTAGACGCGGGCGCTCCCATCGGGAACGGGAATCCGTTCCTCGCCGCGTGAGGTCGCGCCCTGAAGCCAGGCGGTTTCGTCTGTCTGCTCGCAGGTGAGGAAGGCGTCGCGGTAAAAAGGGCTGAACGGCGCCAGCTCGGCGTCAGTCTTGCCGTGATAGTCCACCGTTTGCAATTCGAAGAGTTCGAGATCGGCCCGGTTGGCTTCTAGCCAGCGCCCCGCGCCGTCTTTGAAGCAGATGATATCGGGGGTAGCATTGATCAGCGTGCGCAGGCGTTCTTCGCTGCGCTGCAAGGCGTCTTCGGCGCGCGCCCGGGCTGTGACCAACGCCCGCACGCCCTCCGCCATCGCCAGCCCGCTGAACGAGGCCATCGCGATCGTGACCAGCGAGCTGACGAAATTGCCGGAAACCAGGGATGTAACCCAGATAGCCATCACGGCGAGCGTGATACACATAATCCAGTAAATTCCCCGACTGTAGAAAAAGGCCGATAACACACAGGGCACGACACCGATGAGCAGCAGACTGTCTGGCAGATCAAACCGGACGATGGACCAACTCAACAGGGCGAGGATGAAGATATAGATGGACACAATCAGCCAACATGAGGGGGGTTTGGTGTTGCTCACGCGGGTCTCCTGTGGTCACCATGATCTTGCAATGAGGAATTGGGCATAGATTTTCCTACCTTCCTTCGCTCAATAATACCCGGAAAGTTAAAAATCGCTATTGCAGGATCTTATCAGTCTCCCGTCGCGCCGCATTCCTGTTTGAATTGTGTGGCTAGAATCGGTTTCTGAGGAAGGGTCTGGGCGGATGTAGGGGGGAACGGGAGAGGGGCTTTGCGCGCAAAGTCCCTCTCCCGTTGTGTAGGGCAGCTTATTGCGGCGGATAATCCCGCAACACCAGCGGCAGGTAGACGAAGACCTGATCCTGACTGACCGTGACGACCGAGGCCGCGACAGCGTGGTAGCCCAGGCTATCGCTGACCGTCAGGGTAACGGTGAAAGTCCCCTCCGTGAGATAGGTATGCGTCACGATCGCCCCCAATTTCAACGTAGCGTCGTCGCTGAAGTCCCAGGCCCACGCGACGATAGGCGGCGCATCGGTTGTGCTGGTGCTGGTGAACGTGACCGTGTCACCCGGCCTGACCTGCGCCGCGCTCTGGATGAAGCTCGCCACGAGCGCTGGCGGCGTGACCGTGACCGCGCTGGTGGCCGTCGCGGTGTAGCCGCACGTGTCGGTGACGGTGAGGGTGACAGGGAAGACGCCGTCGGTGACGTAGGTGTGGACGGCGTTGGGCGTCATGGCCGGCGCGCTGTCGTCGCCGAAGTCCCAGGCCCACGCCGCGACCGCCGGGCCATTCGTGGCGGCGCTGCCGGTGAAAGACAACGTCGCGCTGACCACGGCGCTGGCGGCGCTCTGCTCCAGGTCGGCAACGAGGGTGGGGGCGAGAACGTTCAGGACGACCGGCGCGCCCACGGCGCTGCCCACGCCCTGGTCGCTGGTGACGACGCGGTAGTCAGCGTTGACGACGCTGCCGGCGCAGGGCAGGAGGCCGGTCAATTCCGCCGTCGCTGTCTCGTCCACGCCGATCATGGCGAAAAGCCAGCGAGCCGCGCCAAACTCAAGCGTCCCGCCGCCGGGGTTTCCCAAGCCCTGTGGAATGGTGTCGCTGAGGATGACGCCTGTGCCCACGCGATTGCCGCTGTTCGTCACCGTCAGGGTGTAGGTGATGGGCGTTCCGGCGACGGTTGTACTCTCGTAGTCCTTGCTGACCTCAAAGTACGGCAGGTCAATGGGCAGCGTGAGCGTCGCGTAGTTGTTGGTGGAGTCGGGGTCGGTATCGTCGGCAGGTTGGTTGCTGGCAATTTGAGCCGTGTTGGTGAAAGTCTCCCGCCCGGTAGCTGTGTCCGTGATGCGGGCGGTCAGGTAAAGCTCATTCCACGCGCCGGCGTTGAGGGGATCAAACCACCACACCTGGATCGGATCGAGTCGCACATCAGGGGGACGCGCGCACCACTCAGAGCCGCCGCAGTAACGCAGGTGCGCGGAAACGTACGTCAGGCCCGCCGGCAGAATGTCCGTGAGCCGCGTGTTACCCTCCATATTCCACCACCAGGTGTGACCCGGCTGGTCGTTGCCGAAGCGCAGGCTGAAGGTGACCAGTTCGCCGGGCAGCAACGCGCCGCCGACCAGCGTCTTCTCGACGTAGAGATCGGGGCCGGTGGTGAGGACGTAATCCGTACTGTCGTCGGCGGGGTTGGTATCGCCCGCGACCGGCGCGACAGCAACCGTGTTGGTGAGGATCAGTCCCTCGGCCACCGGTTCCTCCATCGTGGTATTGAAACGGATATCCAGCCGGTAGCCGGGGCCTACATCGTTAAGCGTGAGTTGGAGCCAGTGTTCCGCAGCATTCTCCGTATAATCCGCCACGCGGCCCCAATCTACGTCAATCCCCCCTTCCAATGTCATTACCATGGGGTAGGTATCCGTGATGACAGCCTGCGCGACAGCAACGTCCCCCACGTTCTCCACATGGAATTCATACCGGGCGTGCCCCGGCCGGTCGCCGTGCCAGTCGCCCCACTTGGTCACGCGCAGGTTCGGGCCGTGGTTGAGGAGTGTCTCGGTCCAACTTCTGACGTTGTCGTCGCAAGTCTCTTCGCCCGGCAGACAGGAAATCTCGGCGGTGTTGACCAGCAGCGTACCGGGGATAGCGTCAGCATCCACCCTCAGGATTACCTCGAACCCGTTAGCGTAGCCGTTATCCAGCCCGGCAAACTCCCACACCACCATACCGTCATCAATGAGAGTCGGCGTGAAGGGGTGATTATCCTGCCACGCGCTGACGAAGGTCGTGCTCACCGGCAGCGTGTCGGTGATGCGGAACGCGCCCACCGGGACGTTGCCGGTGTTGTTGTAGTTGAGGTTGTAGCGCAATTCGCCGCCGGGGGTCAGTTGCCCCCAGTTCCAATACTTGTCAACCAGCAGATTGCGACGCGGCGCGGCGACGTGGCCGCCCCACCCGGCTTCATCGTCGCCGGTGCTGAGATCGTTGGCCGCGTAGATTGTGGCTGTGTTGGAGATGAACATCCCCGACTCGGCCTCCGCATCTACCGTAGCGCGGACATAGACGTTCTCGCAACGCCAGCCCGGCAGCGTGGGTTTGGCGAGAACCAGTTCTTGCGCGCCACGGCTGACTTCGCGCCATCCGGGATTGTCGCTCCACCAGGTTTGGAGCGTCATGGAGGGGTGCAGCGTATCGGTGATCGTTACCGCCAGGCTGCCCGTGCCGCCGTTGTTGCACGAGCTGAGTTGGAAGATCATGGCGTAGCCGGCCGCAGGGTCGCCGGTCCACGACTGCTTGCCGATGTTAAGGGTCGTATCGTTGGGCTGCACGTCGCCGCTCCACTCGCGCCATTTCTCTGACGGGTCGCCCTGATCGTAGGGATCGCTGGTGGCGATCTGGACGGTGTTGGTGACGCGCTCGCCCGCCCCCGCCGTGACCTCGGCAAAGACGTAGAAGTAAATCCACTCACCCGGCGCGACCGTCCCCAAGTCCAGGACGATCTGGTCGCCGCTGCCGGTGTGCGTGAAGCCGGAGGTGTCGGTGATGTAGGTCATCCCTTGCAGCGTGTCGGTGATGACGACATTCTCGGCCGCGTCGTCGCCCTCGTTACGGTATTGCACGTAGAAAGTTGCATTGCTATTCTCGCCGGGATTGCCGCTTTCCAGCCATTTTTCCACGCGCAGGCGCGGCGCGGGATTGGCGGGGCGGGCCATCACCTGGTTGCCGTCCGGTTCGGCGTAGCGCACCGCCACGTTCTGACCGGGCTGAATGTCCCACATGCCGCCGAAGTCGCAGAAGAACGCGCCGCCCTGGGGATCGACGTTCTGAATTTCGATGCCCGGCGCATTTTCCTCGTGAATTTCGCACCTGACCGGCAAGCCTTCGGAGAACCACGGCACATCGAGGGCGCCGGATACCACATCGTTGTCCGCATCCACCGCAGCGTTGATGGTTCCTACCTGCACGGCGGCGCTATAGCCGTTGTCCAACACGGCGTAGACCCAATCGCCCGGTTGAATGTCGGGCTGCGACGGGGCCCAGGGGTGATGATGGGTCGAGAAGCCGCTGCCGCCGTTCCACGAGGGCCACTGTTCCGTGGTGACCTCGACGGTCGCCTTGATTTCTGTGGTAAGGTTGCTGGTGACAGTGACCCAGCCGGTGTGCCCGCGTTCATAGGTGCTGTCTACGCCATTGTCGCTGTAATCCACGGTGACGGTCAGGTCCAGGTTGACCAGCCGGTGGTGGAAGCCGACGCTGGCGTAAGCAATCTCGGTCCAATATCCTACGTCGCCTTGCGCACCGTGCGGGATGTCGGGGTAAGTGACGCTGTAATGGCCCTGGGCATCGGTTTCCGTCCATTGCGAACCGATGTTCCACAAGTCCACCTCGACCTGTGCGTGATCCAGCGCGTCAATCTGCCCCCAAACCGTGTCGGCGACGGAGTCAATTTGCCCGGTGAAGGGATCGGGAATGGTAATGACCACCGGATACCGTCCCGCGCCGGCCGTCACAGTGACGACGTCGCCGGGGTCGAAGGTATCGGGGAAGTTATTCTCGTTCCAGTCATTGCCGAAGATCACTTCTGCCGCCGCCGTGGTGACAGTAACAGGGCCTTGCGGCGCGCAGCCCCAGATGCGGGTGCGGTAGACGTCCACGTCCACCCATTCCACCTCGCCGCCGCTGAAGTCCACGGTCTCACCAGCGTTGTCGGCGGGGTTGACGTCGCCGTCCGGCACGGTGATCTCCACCGTGTTGGTGTACCAGCGTACCGGCGCACCGGGTTCGTCCAGGTTCGTATTGAACTCCAGGTTGCCGTTGTCGCCCGGATACAGCTCCGTGAAGCGCCAGGCCAGCACGTCGCCGGGGAGCGCCTCCTCCGCCAGGCGATTTGAATCAAAGTTCAGGTTATACCACCCTTCCCAGGCCACGCCGGTCGGCAACGTGTCGGTGATCCAGACGTTGGAGACAGTTTCATCCCCCAGGTTGAAGAAGCTGATGCGGTAGCCCAACTGCCTGTTGCCGTTCCACCAGGATTCTTTGGTCACGCGCAGGTTGGGGCCGGGGGAGTTGAGCTTCACCGTGTAGCACCTGTGGTTGTCCTCCGGGGTGCGTTCCCCGTCGTTGATGCTGAGGTCGGCGCAGTTCGTGATGAGGTCGCCGGCCTGGAGGGTATCCGTGATAGCCATCTGGATGTGGAACCAACGGCTCCCGTTCACCGGCAGCTCGCTCAGGTCCCACACAAGTTGATCGCCCACCACTACCGGCGCGGGCAGCGGCTCGTCCGCACCCGGCTGCCCGCCGCCCCACCAGGCAGAGTCGAAGGTGAGACCGGTGGGGACGGTCTCTGTGATCACGACCGGCGCCGCCATGTTCCCCTGATTGCCATACCACAAGAAGTAATTGATCCATCCGCCGGGGACGAGCCGCCCGCTGTTCAGGCTTTTGTCCAGGTGTAAATCCAGGCGCGGATTGCTCGTGCGCGCATCTTCGTTGAGGCGTTCGTTGTTGTCGGGCTGCGCGTCGCCGGGTGTCGTCACAATGACGTGGTTGCTCAGCAGCAGCTCTTCCGGCGCAGCGGGGTCAACGCGCAGGCGCAGGGTGATGTGTTCGCACCAATCGCCCGGCAGACCCGGCGCGTAGAGCGCGAACTGTCCGCCGGTGGTGACGACTTCGGTCCACAGCATTTGTCCCCACCACTCGTCGGTGCTCCAACCGACCACCGTCGTCGAGACGGGCAGCGTGTCGGTCAACCAGACCGGCCCGAAATTCGCCCCGTAGTCGCTGCACCAGCGGAGGGTGTAATCGAACTCCTGGCCCGGCGTGGGATCGCCGGGGCTGGGCCATTTGTCCACATTAAGGCCCACGTCGCTGTTCCACACATCCACGCTGCCGCTGCAAGCCGTGTTGTCGTCGGGGTTGGCATCGCCGGGCGTGCTCGTCGAAATGGTAGCGCAATTGCTGGGGATGACCCCCTCCCCGGTCGGCATGTCGGCGGCGACGTCCAACGTGACAAAGAAGACACCCCAGTTGCCGTAGATGCCCTCATCGGGGAGGCTGCCGATGTGCCAGGTGATGACGCCATTCGCGCCGATGTCGGGCGTCAGGCCGCTCGTATCGCCGGCCCAGGTGGTGGAGACGGGCAGCGTGTCCGTAATGACGACGTCCGTTGCGACCATGCCGCCATCATTCCAGTAACCGATGCCGTACACGAGTTTGCCGCCCGGTCGAGCAAAGCCGCTCACGTGCCACTTGTTGATGCTCAGCACCGGCGCAGGGAGCCAGAAGACCGATTCGACGTTGTGGCCGCCCGGCGCGTGGTAGTACACGTGGAACTCGTCGCCGGGCAAAATATCCCAGCCCACCGCGGCGAAATCCAGTGTGTAGACGCCGCTGACGTCCACCTGCACGTCGTTGATGTCTGCCTGGTTTCCGGGGCGCTGCACGAAGGCATTCATCTGGCCTCCCGCCGGGGCGTCGCCGATGACGATGTCCGTCTCGGCGTCGGGATCACCGGTGATGGAAACCACCTCGACCGATTCGACCATCCCCGGCCCGGCATCCACCGTCACGCTGACCCCAGCCGTGAGTGTCCAATCGGGAAAATCAAGCTGGTAATCGGTGGGATTGCAGCCATTGCATGTGCCGGCGATGGTGCTGCCGGTTGCAATGATCCCCTCGGTAGGATGCGTGATGGTGATCAGAACCGTGCCGCTGGCAACGGCGTTGAATCCAAACACATCATTACGCCCGTCCGCGTAGTACCGGGCGAAAATCCGCGGCGACTGGGTCGGCCCCAGCAGCCGCGCTGGGGAAAACGGCGGATCGGGATCGAGGGGAGCGCGCACGCCCAGGGCCGTCTCGCCAGGGGTGACGTCTGCCGCGTGGGCGCTACCGGGCTGGGTCGGAGAGAGGAGCAGCAGCGTTACCAGGAGCAGCAAACTTCCCAGCCCCGTGGTCAGAGTAAAGGTAAAGCGTTTAGTTCTCATAGATTCCTCCTTGATTAAAAACATGGCATAGGGAAAGGTAAATGGGTAAGGGCTTCTGCGCCCGCGTGACACAGCGTAGACAAGTTGCAGCGCAATGCGATAGAAGGGGAAAAAATTGGGAAGGGTGAGAAGTCCATCATTATTGTACAGCAGAGGAGGGGGGAATGCAATGACCGCCCACCGGGAATTACCCGGTGCGTTCCACATAGAAGATCATTTAGCTTCTGCCCGCCAGACACGGCAAAAGCTACCATTAAGAGGGTTTTTCGTGGTCGCGTTGCGCGGTTACGTTCCCCTTTGCTGACCTTTATGCATGGAGAATCTTACGCTCACTCATCGTTCACTTGGCAGGGCGCAGCCGGTTGGCGCGCCTTAAAGGGCATGGGCGGGAGGATTCATTGCGACCAGTCCAGTATGGAGCAAAAGCCATCGGCGCCGCTGCATCTGTCCGGCAGCATCTGATACGCCTGGGCAAGCTGCTGTGTGGCGACTGCTACGAACCGGGCGACTTCCTCTTCCGTGAGGTAGACGCGCTCTCTGGAGCATAGCTCCTCGGCGTGCGCGTCGGTGCGCCGATAATAGGTCTGGATGTACTCGACGCGCTGGCGGACGCCCTCGGGCAGCAGCACGTCCAGGTAATTGATGGGATAATCGCACGTGAGAAAGGTGCGCCAATACAACGACTGGGGGTGGGTGCGCACGTAGACGAAATCCAACCCGTACCAATCTTTCTTGACTTCCCAGATGAAATCGCGATTGGCCTCGAACTGCGCCTGGAAACGGGCGCGGGTGGGCTTCCCGATGTGGATGCTCCACGGGTTGTCCGCCACCAGGTGGCAGAAGTAGCCCCACAAAAAGGAATATTGCTTCACGTCGCTTCCCGGCCAAGGAAGGGGAAGCAGGTATTTCCGGTAGAATTCCAAATCGGCGGAGTGGTAGGGACACCGATCGCGCGCCTGGAAGTGGGTGACTTCGGTCGGCGGCGTGAAGGTCTCCCATTTCGCGTCGGGCAGGCCTGAATCCGGCGCGATGTTCCCCACGGCAAATTGCGCCGCGTCCAGCCCGGGGATCATATCCAACAGGTTTTCGGCAATTCGTAGATGGGCGATCCAGGTCGCCATAGCTTTCCTCCTGAAAACAGGGCTTGTGACGCAGATTCTATTCCGCGTTTAGCCGATAAGTCAATTGGGACGCAGATAAACGCAGATTCACGCAGATTTTATACTATCTGCGTGAATCTGCGTACAAATCTACTGAAGCGCGATCTCCGCCGCGACGACGGAGGCCGGCGGCAAAGTGATCGTGAAGGTCGCGCCGGCGGCGTTGAGCGTACACGGTTGCGGCGTGATGGTGTCCGGCGCGTCGAAGGTGTTGTGGACGTGAATCTCGCCGGTGAGGACGCGCCCGGTCCCGCCGACCGCCGCCGCGCCGCCGAGCAGTTCCACTGTCACGTCCACGGCATCGGTGGCGTGCGCGTTAGTCAGCGTGAGGAACAGCGTCTTCCCCTTGAGCGACGCGCTGCCGGACACAGTCGCCACCTGCTGCTCCTTGCCGGCCGCCGTGTACGTCGCCGCGTCGGATTCGATGACGGTGCGCAGCGCCGTGCCGCCCTGGTGCGGCGCGTACATCTCGTAGACGTGGCCGGTGGGCGTCGTCAGCATCTTTTCGCCCTGCGTGAGGATCATCGCCTGCAAGACGTTGATGGTCTGCGCGATATTCGTCATCACCACTTTGTCCGCATGGCGGTTGAAGATGTCCAGCGAGGTCGCCGCCACCAGCGCGTCGCGCAGGGAGTTCTGCTGGAACAGGAAAGCCCGATTCGTACCCGGCTCCACCGGATGCCATGTCCCCCACTCGTCCACAATCAGGCCGACTTTGCGGGAGGGATCGTAGGCGTCCATCGCAGCGCGCTGTTGGACGACCAGGTCTTCCATGTACAGCCCGCGCGCGATCAGCTCGTACCACTGATCCACCGTGTACTCTGTGGCCGTGCCCGCCGTGCCGCAGTAGTAGTGCGCCGCGTAGCCGTGCAGATTGTTGAAGTCCCAGTAATCCTTGCGCAACTTGCGGAAGAAGCGTGTCGTCCACTCCAAATCGTTGCCGGGCGACCCGCAGGCGATGACGTAAAGCTGCTTGCCGAAGCCGCGCACGTAGGTCGCGTAGCGGCGGAATTCCGTGCAGTAATCCTCCGGTGAGAAACTGCCGCCGCAGCCCCAGTTCTCGTTGCCGACGCCCCAGTAGGTCACGTCGAGCGGCTCCGGGCTGCCGTCGGCGGCGCGCTGCTGCGCCAGGGTGCTGTCGCCGGGGAAGTTGCAGTACTCCACCCACTCGCGCAGCTCGCGCACCGCGCCGGAGCCGACGTTGCCGACGATGTACGGCTCCGCGCCGACCATCCGGCAGAAGCGGATGAATTCCTGCGTGCCGAAGGCGTTGCTCTCCACCACTTCGCCCCAGTGGATGTTGACGCGCCGCGGACGCTGCGCGCGCGGCCCGACGCCATCCTGCCAGTGGTAATCGTCGGCGAAGCAGCCGCCGGGCCAGCGGATGACGGCCGGTTTCAGCTTCTTGAGCGCGGCGACCACGTCGTTGCGGATGCCGCCGGTGTTGGGGATCGGCGAATCTTCGCCCACCCACACGCCGCCGTAAATGCACCATCCCAGGTGCTCGGCAAAGTGGCCGTAGATGTTGGGGTTAATTGTGCCAATCGGATCATTCGGGTTAATTGCAATCTTGCTCATGGGTCTCCTTTTTCAATAGCCGCTAAAGCGGCAGATTAAAATGAGATATTTTCGCGGGCGGTACACCGCCCGCGAAAATATCCCTATTGCTTCCGGCCTATTGCCAAAAGGCGCGGGCCGAGGGCAGGCTCGTGTTCCGTCAGGCGGGCGATGTCCAGGATGACTTCGCGCTGGGCGGGGTCTTGCCAGCTCGCGTCCAGGTCGGGCACCAGCCAGGCCGGGCCGAGGATGCCGAGCGTGGCTTCGTGGCGCAGCCCGCTTTCGGTGATTTCTGCCTGGAGTTCGTCGGGGTGGTGGAAGTAGGCCTGCGGGAAGGTGAAGGCCCAGGGCGGCGGATTTTCGCGCCGCCCGGTCTGGACTTCGTTGCGGATCATTGCGTGGTAGGTGGGGTCGAAGACGTGGCCCTGCGTCAGGCCGTAGATCAGCCCGGCGTAGCGCGTGATGGCGAAGGCCAGCAGGACGCCGCCGGGCCGCAGGACGCGCCGAGCCTCCGCGAGCGCGCGCAGGCGGTCAACGCGGGCGGGCAGGTGATACAGCGGCCCGTGCATGATGACCGCATCGGCAAAGTCGGCGGGGAAGTCGAGGGCGCGGGCGTCGCCCACGCGCATCCCGGCAAGCTGCGGCGATCCCGGCGCCTGAGCCGCCTCCCGCGCCTGCTCGATGTGGCGCGGCACGATGTCCACTAGGTGTACGGCATAGCCCAGCCCGGCCAGCCAAAACGAATACACGCCGGTCGCGCCGCCCACATCCAGCACAGTCGCCGGGGCCGGGGGCAAATACTGCGCCAGCAACTCGTGCGTGCGGACCAGTTCCAGCGGGCCAATGTCGTGGCTCAGCCGTTTGGCCTCGTCGTAGGTATTGTAATGGTCAATGATGGACTGTGTCACGAATTCGGATGATAAGCTCATTCGAGAACCTCCAAAGAAATTTGGACGCAGATTCACGCGGATTGACGCAGATAATTTTTTCAGGACTTACATAATCATCTCTTTTTTTACCGCAGAGGCCGCTGAGAACGCCGAGTGCCTATAAAATCTCTGCGACCTCCGCGTACTCTGCGGTAAAATCTCGCTCTTTGCGTAAATTCTATTTTTTAAAAATCAGCGTTCATCGGCGTTTATCTGCGTCCCATCTGAATACATCCGCCGCGCGTAGGCCAACCGGCGGTGGACGGCGGCGGTATCTACCTGCGGGAAAGTCTGTTCCACCAGCGCCAGGGTTTCGTGGAGGAGCTGGGTGGTGTCCTGCACGGCCTCGGCGTAGGAAGCTGTGAACGTCTGCCGGAAGCGTTGTTCCACGGCTGCGGGCTTGATCCGCATGGTCTCCAAGACTTGATACATCCACTTGAACGTGGGGAAATAGAGACGATTTAAGGCCAACAAGACCATGAACATGGCCTGTTGCTGCCGGCTGATCGCCGCGTAGAAGGCGGTGGGGTTTTCCCGATAGGCCAACACGGTTAACTGGCCGGCCTCAAACGTGGGGAGGGTTTCCCGGATGTTTTTTAAGACCAGTTCGTCGGGATACTGCGCCGCCAGCCGCTTCCATTCCTGGATGAGAGCCTCGCCATACAGCGGGATGCAGGCGCGGACGGTGTCCAGGAAGTTGCTTTCGCCCAGGCCCGTGCTGTACTCCTGCAAGACGGCCTTGAACACGGCGTTTTCTTCGGACACGGTGTTGTGCCACAGGTCAACCTGGAAGCCGTTGATCAACAGTTGATCTTCCTGCGCCGGGCCATCGTAACCGTAGAGGAACTCGCCCTGCAAGGCGGCGACGACGGCCAGGCGCGTCTCGTCCGTGGGGAGCGTGTCCCAGACGATGGGCAGCTCCAGGTCGGAGTAAGCGTCGGCGTACCCGCGCGCCACCGAGCCGCCGACGATAATGGCCTGCACGCCGGAAAAGGCGCGAATCCGCTCGGCCAATTGCCGGGCGATGTCCAGCCGCCATTGAATGTGGGGATTGGAAAAAACCGTCATAATAACTCCTCTGTCAATAACATGGATATACAGGATGCACAGGATAGATTCCAAAAATCCTGTCCATCCTGTCCATCCATGTAAAAATTTTCATTATCGGGGCTGCACCATAGGTTCGGTATCACTCCTTGAAAATAGAGATTGGGGATTGGGGATTGGGACAGCCTAATCCCTAATCCCCAATCCCTAATCCCTGCGGTGACATTTTCATCTAACCACGGGTGAACCGCCGGTTAATGATGAATTCCTTATTGATTTTGCCAGATTGCCCGGAGCAACGACGTGTCATCCGTCGTATCCTGCCCCAGTTCCCAGATCATCACGCCGCACAGCCCTTGCTCTTGCGCGTAGCGGGTCTTCTTTTGAATGGTGGCAATGCCGTTGAAGTAGACGCCGCCTGCCTCATCTACGTCCGGCGCGGGGTGATGGGTGCTCACGATCTCCGCGTAGGTCAGAGCGATGGCGGGGTTTTGGACGTTGCGTCCGTAAAACGGCACGCCAAGCAGGAGTTTCTCCGACGGCGCGCCCCGCTTCAGGAAAACCTGGATGTCCTCGGCGGCCTGCTCAAACGTCGAATGGCGCCCATCGTGATCGTAGGCCATGATGTGGATGCGATCCGCCGCCGCGTACAACCCGCTCCCCAGGTCTTGCCACGCCGCCAGCGCCACGCTGACCCGCAGATCGTGCGGCGCAAACGCCGTGTGGACTTCGGCGAGCAGCGCCACGTAGCCCGCGATCTCGGCGGCGCCTTCGGGGAACTCCCAATCGAAGTCCACGCCGTCCAGCCCGTTTTCGAGGCAGTACGCGGTGAGCGTCCGCGCCACGGACGCGCGCAGCGCCGGGTCAACGGCGACGGCGGCGAAGCCTCCCGACCGCTCCCATCCGCCGATGGCGATAAAGACGCGCGTGCCATAGATGGAGCGCATCTCGCGCAACGCGGCGAGGGTTTGCGCGTCTAGCCGAGTCGTGTCCAGTTCCCCATCGGCGCGCAGCCCGGCGGAAAAGTAGACGATGTCGGTGACGTAGCGCCCCCACGCCGGATCGAGCGTGCGGTAGTCGGGCAGGTAGCCGACAATGGCGAAGTCGCGGGAAGGCGGTGTGGGCGTGGATGGTATGGCCGGCGTCGGCGGCAGTGTGGGCAGGGCAGGGATGCACGCGGACAGTCCCAGTGCGCATAGGAGGAAACAGCACATTCCCCAGCGCATCATTGGGGTGCTTCTCCTGGCATGAAGACACGCATGCCGTCTTGTTCAGGCACAATATAAGCATGGGGCGGATATTTCATAATTATATACATCAGCCATATATCCTTTATGCCCATTGGTAGGCCGATGTTGTATGCTGTGGAAGCAACGATTATAAAAAGAAGCCAGTCAGGTAACGGCATCATCAGTAGTAAGCTACCCAATACGCTGATCCCCACCAATGGCGCCAACGCAATCACGAGGCATTGGTTACGATGGAAAGCATAGCTTGAGTGGGTGGCAACCAGTCCTTGCCATGACACACGGTAATTCGGGCGCACACCATAGGCCTTGAGTACGAAACCATGCATCAACTTGTGAAGGCCTGGTATCAGAAAAAGCGCGACTAGGACACATAACAACTGTTGGTCATAGGTTAAACCGCTAAAAGAATCGGGCAAATGCCATAACCTAGCCCAGGTTGTAAACACTCCACCCATCACCATCATCAATGCGAAGCCCACCACATCCAAAAGAAGCGGCAACTCGCGACGATGGGGCAATTTCCAGTACAGGGCTTCCTGATAGGTGTTCGGGAGATTTGCGGGTAAGAATGACATTGGTACACCTTGCACGAAAAAGGATTACGGTTTTTGATTTCTATGGGTCACGATGGAATCTGTGCAACAGGCTCTTCCGGCATAAACACCCGCACCCCGTCCTGCTCGTCCACGATGTAGGCGCGGGCCGGATAGCCCAGGGCGACGCGCACCAGCCACATATCCCCCACCGCGCCGCCAACGTTGACCGCCGCGCACAGCCCGATCAGCCAGAGCAGCCAGCCGGGCAGCGGCAGCATCAACAACACAAAGCCCACCACGCTGATCCCCACCAGCGGCGCCAGGGCGATGACGAGGTAGGCGTTGCGGCGGAAGGCGTGGTTGGGCGCGGTGGCGTAGAACATCATCTGTTGCCATAGCACGCCGTACTTGGGGCGCGCGCCATAGGCTTTGAGCGCGATCCCATGCACCAGTTCGTGCAGCACCATCACCAACACGACGCTGATCAGGGTAAGCACTATCTGTACGATGTTCAAGTCGTCATGAAGGCCGCCCGGCTGCCAAACATTGGCCCAGGCCGTGAACGCGCTGAGCGCCCCTAACATCAGCGCCAATCCGACCACGTTCAAGGCGATCAACAACTTGTTGTGATGGGACAACTTCCAATACAAGACTTCCTGGTATGCATCGGGTAAATGGGTAGGGGAATCGGTCATTGAATGGGTCTCCTGTGAATGGCGAATTACGAATTACGAATTGCGAATTACGAATTGCGAATTACGAATTGCGAATTACCGATTTCTCTATGGTCTTCGATTATTTCTGGGTTTGTTGCAGCCACTCTGAAATATCCTGTAAAACCTCTTGCCGACGTGAGAAGAACAGGAAATGATCTTCTCCCGGATAAGAAATGTCAGTGACAGCCACGTCACCCTGTGCCAGATTCCGGGCGCGCTCGGCCACATACGCGAAGGGCACGCGCTCGTCATCCTGCCCGGTGAGGATCAGTACAGGGCGTCCTCCCCAGGCCGCCTGAAACGCGGGGGCATCTACCACATCCGTGACCATCACCGGAGAAATGAAAATCAGGCCGCGAAAACGTGCGGGCGTCGCGTTCCCCAGCAGCGAAACGCCCAGTCCGCCATTGGAGAGGCCGGCCAGATAGAGCCGGTCTTCATCCAGATCAACGAAGGCTTGCGCGGCTGCCAGCGCCTTCTCGGCGGCTGCCACGCCGCCGGGTCTGCTCCAGTCGCCAAAGCCAAAACTCGGCGCGATGATGACGTAGCCCAGTTCTTCGGTCAGCCTCGACCATACCCAGGTGTATGTCTTGAAGTTCCCAAAGCTGCCGTGTAAAAACAGAATCACCGGCAAGGGGCCGGAAGGCCGGTTGCGGGGGATGTACAGGTAATACTGGCCGACGTCGTAGGGAAGTCCAAGAAAATCGGCATAGGTCCACCCCAGCGCCGAGCCGAGTGCGCGAAAATCGGCATCTCGATCCATGTCGCGGTACACGGCCAGGGTGCTCTTCCGCACCCGGAAGGCGCGGTCGTAGGTGAAGAGTTCATCTATGAGGGGCGTGGTCAGAAAGCCCAGGTTGATTTGCTCGGTTTCGGGGACGATATTGCTGAGGGTGTAGCGGGGAAACTGCGTGTCGGCGGTGAAGTGTTGGCTCACCGGCGAATCCGTTCCCGCATCGCCGGAGGGGGTGGTCAGCAGCATCCCGACCAGGATGGCAACGAACAGCCCTCCAAAGGCCGCGCTGATCCGTCCCCAGAAGCGGCGTTGGCGGCTCTGCGTGCCGTACAGATACAGCGCCGCCGGGAGGCAGGTCGCCGCCAGCCCGGCGCAAGCCAGCCAGCGGCCCCAGCCGGTGGCGGCGTAGAACAGCCATCCCAGCGAGACGACCAGTCCCAGCAGAGCCAGAAGGCCATAGAGCAGAACGAGTAAAAATCTCAGAAACTTCGCCATCGCCGGACTTACTTGGAGTTGTCAGGGTTTGAACACCACGCGGAACCGTTCGCACAGCACCGGCATAGCCAGGTCGGGTTCACGGCCGATGGACGCACACTCTTCCCCAAAGTAGCGCCAGTGGACGTCGCGCCAGTAGGCCAGGGAGCGGTCGCCTTCGCCTTCGTCGTAAGCGAAGCGTTCGTCCACGTCCTGGAAGGCTTTCACCGTAAGCTCGGTTGTCTCGATGAGGCACAGCGGCGCGCCGGCTCCGTCCAGGATGATGCTGAGATCGCCGACCTGGGGCAGCGACTCTTTTTCCGCTTCATACGTCCAGATCAGGGAAGCGGTGGCCGTTTTGAGGCCGCGCACCACCAGCCCGCCCAATTCGTCGGCATTTGCGGCGGTGTGGCCGAAGCCCCAGGCGGTGTACGCCGTGGGCAGCGCCGCGCCGGGCGGTAACGAGGCCAGGTAGGCTTGCCAAAAGGTTTCCAGGGGCATTTGTGGTTTCATCGGCGTTTCTGCTTGAGGCGCAGCGCCTCGTTCAGGTGGACGAGGTTGTGGCGCGTGGGGGGCATCAGCAGCAGTTCGGCGAGGGTGCGGCGGCTCCAGTAGTCCACGATGCCGCGTGCAGCTTCAACCACGGCGCCTTCCTCCATCACCTGGCGCAGCCGGGCCGGGTCTACCTTTTGCTTGAACGCCTCCGGGGCCAGCCCCGTGACGTTTTCGCGTGTTTCACGGCCAACGGCCATACGATACTCGCGCAGCGCGGCAATGTCCAGCGCCTCGCTGAGGGCCGCGACTTCGTCTTTCGTCATCGCGTTGCCCGTATCCACCACCGGCGCGTTGAGCCGCGCCTGCCAGCCCTCGCGCACGAAGCGCTGCGGACGTCCGGCCAGCAGCAGGTTCATCGTGATGTCCTCGATGCGGGCCAGATGCCAGATATGCCACGCCACGGAGTAGTCGCAGCCCTGCGGAATGCGGCGAATCTGCGCCTCCGTCATGTCATCCAACACTTCGTCCTCAAACGACCAGGGGATGCCCGGCGTCACCTTTGCCGAGTGCAGCGCGGCGTGCTGCTGTACAAACAATGCCATCGCCCGGTCGTGCTGCTTGAAGCTCAGCAGGACGGCGTGAAATTCCTTTTGTTGCTCGTTCCAGTGCTTGCGATTTGAGTCCATACCCTGATTTCCTTTCTTCACGCTGAACCCGAAAGATTGGTTATTGAATGGGCCATCCAGAGATATAGGACGCAGATAAACGCGGATGAACGCTGATTTTCTAAAAATTATCTGCGTGAATCTGCGAAAACCTGCGTCCCGATTTTTCTTTCTATTGTGGTGCAATCCTGAAGATGCCGCCGCAGCGCGACATTTGCCGGTACGTGGCGTGCAGGCCGGCGGCTTTACACGCGGCGATGGCTTCGGCGGCGGCCCAGTACCATTCGTCCTCATCCCACGAGTCGCCATAGACGTGCCGCGCCGTTGCCTCACGAATGGTAACGCTTGGAAAGGCGATGTCGGCGATTAGGATGACGCCGCCCGGCGCAAGGTAGCGGGCAGCACGGCGCAGCACGGCGACTTTGCCCTCAAGGGTGAATTCGTGCAGGACGTAGGCCGAGACGATCCGATCAAAGGGCGGCCGGATGTTGGCGGGCCAATCGGTCAGCAAATCCACCTGCACAAGTCGAACTTGCGGCAGTTTCACCCGCGTCTTCGCCAGCATTTCCGCCGAAAAGTCCACACCCCATACCTCGCAGCCCTGCTGCACAAAGCGCTGCGCCAGATTGCCCGTACCGATGCCGAGGTCAAGAATCCGCATCCCCGGCCTGACATCGGCCAGCGTCACCACTTCGTCCAGAATTCGCTCATAACCGTCGAAGGGAAAATCGCCGTCGGTCGAAGCCAGGGAGACATCATAGCGCTGCGCCCAGGCGTCGAAAAGTTGGATGCGGTCGGAACTTTGCATTTGTGTTCACTCACCTGTCGGCGATTGTGATACATCCTCCAAACCGGCGGTCTTTTTGGGATGGATCGAGCGGAGGTTATCCACCAACATCAGCCCAATGCCGGCCATCAACGCCACATCCGCCACGTTGAAGATGCCGGTGCGCAATGCGCCGATGCCGAGGTTCATAAAGTCCACCACCGCGCCGTGATGCAGGAAGCGATCGATCAGGTTGCTGAATCCGCCGCTCACCACCAGCGCGCCGCCCCACACGCTCATCCGGCTGGGGTCTTGCGTAAAGAGGTAGACTAACATCCCGGTCAGCACCGCACTGACGCCCACCACCAACATCCAGAAGCGCACTTCCGGCGACAGGGTCGCGCCCATGCCCAGGAAGGCCCCCAGGTTTTCGGTGTATTCCAGTCGGAACACATCCCCCAGCAGCGATTGCCGTGGCAGCAGGCTCAGGCACTCCTTGGCGATGATTTTGCTGGCTTGATCACACGCCACGCAGACGATCCACACTGCCAGGATGAGCGCGGCTTTGCGGTGGACTTTCATTCCAGAAACTTCTTCAGCGCGCCAAATGTAATCGTATCGTGGATGTCTTCGACGAATTTGATGTTCTCCAGGGAGTCGCTGGCGATCGAGCTACGCAGGATGACCGGCGTCAGGTCTACGTCCATCGCACCCCGGTACGTGGATGTGACACAATACTCCGCGCAAAAGCCGGTGATGATGACGGTATCCACGCCGAGGCCGTGCAGCGTCTCCAGCAGCGGCGTCTTGTTGAAAGAATTGCCGTAGGTTTTGTGGATGTGAACATCCGACGGCAAAATGTGCATGGATTCCGGTGTGTCGAACCCTTCCGTGCCAGGAACGAGGTTGTCGCCTTCGTCTATGTGCTGGACGCAAATCACGGGCAGTTCCTTCTTCCGAAACAGCTTGATGGCCGCGTTGATGTACTCAATCGCATCGTTGAGGGATTGCGTCATCACCGGGTTGAGGCCGAAAAAGGCTTTTTGAACGTCTATGACTAACAGGGCTGGTTTCATGGTTTTCCTCCAAAAATAGATCTAAAATACACAGACACTCAGTGTCCTTCATAAGCATCCAAGAACTCATCTCTGGATATACCGGACTGAGTGAGAATTGTTCGCAAGGTTGAACCTTTAATTCGCGTATGATTAGGCATTGTCAAGGGCGTCCGTGTGCCATCAACATTTTCGCGCACCATAGCAATGTGATTGCCTTCTCGTACCACATGAAACCCTAGTTGTTCAAGGGTCTGGATCACTCTTTTGATGGGCGCGTCTACAGGGAATTTGGGCATTAGAACGCTACTCCAGCCTCGGCGACAAAGGCCTCCAAAACGGGCGTGGCAGTTTCAAGGTCTTCTGGTCCAAACGTTTCAATGTGAAACGCAATCGCCGATTTAACGTCCATTAACGCTTCTTCGTAAGTGTCCCCCTCACCGACAACCACGCCATTCAATCCAAGGGGATAAGCCACGTATCCATCAGGATGTTTCTCTACAATAATTTTAAACTGTCTGATCATGGCCCCTTCCTTTGTCACAGGCATTTCAATCTCCTTTCTCATGATCCGCTATTTTTACGCTATAAAGCGTTTGGCCCACGGCAGTCCCTTTAACCAGTCTATCAGAGTATCGGTGTCTACCAGGTAGCTTACAGTTGCCATTGCGACAACTCTTCAACCATTTCGTGCAGAGGCCTGTTGGCAGTCGCTCGGATACGATTGACGTAGTCCACACTATCCTCATTCGCCATATCCTGCGCCCACATCCCGAATCCCAAGTCTTCCGGCATCAAAAGACACAATTCTTGAGTTTGCATCGTTTATCCCTCCCAATACCATTATAACCCGGACTACAGGAGCATGCTCAACACCGCGTTTTGCGCGTGCAGCAAATAGGCTTTCGCTTCATAGACGTGATGGCCCAGGGTCGCCATTGCATCCTCCGAGACTTCCTCGCCGCGCGTGACAGGCGGGCAGGGCAGGAAGAGAACGTCCGGCGCGGCAAGGCGCAGCTTTTCGGCAGTGATCTGGTAGGGCAGAAATTGCCGGGCGACGCGCTCGGCGTCTTCCGGGCTGCTGCGACGCGGCCAGCAGTCGGTGTAGACGACGTCGGCGTCTTTGAGGCTCGCGTCCAACTCGTGGCTCACGGCCACCGTGCCGACGGCGTCCCGCTGCACCTGCGCGATGAACTCGGCGCTCACCTCGTACCCCGTCGGGCAAATCTGCGTGACGTGGATCGGCAGCCGCGCCGCTGCCTCGAACCAGGGATGGCAGAGATTCGTGGCTTCGCCCACAAACGCCACGCGCAACCCGTCCAGGCTGCCGCGCCGGGCGCGGATGTACGCCAGATCGCCCAGGATCTCGCACGGATGATTGAAGTCCGTCCGCGCATTGATGACGGGGGGCTGCGCCGCCGCTGCAAGCCGCAGCATGTGGTCGTGCCGCCGCGCGCGCGACACGATGCCGTCAAACCAGTTGTCGAGGTAGCGGGCCACGTCCTCGATGAACTCGCGTTCGTCGAGCTTGCCGGGGATTTGCACCGCAATCCCGCCCATCGCCGCGATGCCCAACTCAAAGGAGACGCGGTTGCGGAACCCCTCCGCGTCCCAAATCAGAGCGATGGACTTGCCCGCGAGAGCCTGCGGAAGCCGTTTAGCTTCCCACGCCTCGCGCAGCGTGCCGGCGAGGTCGAGGAGCGCGACGAGGTCGGCTTGAGTGAAATCTAGGAAGGTTAGGAAATCTTTGGGCATAATCATCTCCTTAAAGTCCGTAGTGCGTATTCCGTATTCCGTAAACGGACTACGCACTACGTGAAACTCATTTGAATTATATACAGCCCTCAAGCCGTCCCCGGAACGGCCCAGGCTCCGAGTCGGGAATGAGCGTCGCACCCACCCGGCTGGCGTACCAGTCCACCGGGCCGGCCCAGCCGATGACGGCGTAGGCATAGTTCTCATTCCACATCGCGTGGAGCGCCGTCAGCAGTAACGCCGTGCCGATGCCCCGACCTTCATAGCGTGGGTGGACCCCCATCGGGCCGAACATCCCGCGATTGGACGAATCATAGCACGCAAACCCCACCAGCTTTTCCGGCGGCAGGCCGTAGGGATCGGCGCGCACCGGGTCAGGCGGCTGTTTCTCAATGGCGATAAACAGCGAGCAAGGGCTGCGATGGATCGCGTAGACCACGCCATTCTCCCATCCCGGATTGAAATGCTGTGCGATCCACGGCATAATCTGAGTTTCTTCCCCGACGCGCGCCGGGCGGATCTGGATGTGCATGGGGGCAATCGCATCCAGGGCGGGTTGGAGGGGTGGGAGGTTGTATAATTTGACGAGCATGTCGGACATTGGGTAGGCTCTATTGTGTTAGAAAGAGTTCCAGCTTTTTAATTGCGAGCTGTGTTCGGGTGACTGCGAAGCCGCTTTGTCGCCGATAATGCGGTGGTTCGTTCTTACTCTGGTAAATCAATTATGCAAAGAGGAAAACCAATATCACTAAGGTGCAGGCACATAGCGACTTTCCTACTATCTGGCGACCAAGTTGGCGATGAAAGCGCGTCTTGACGGCCTTTAAATAAAGGTATTATTTTTCGATCTGTCAATCTTAACAAGCAGATTGTATGTGACAATCCTTTCATCCAGTAGTTTAGCCGACCGCCAGCTTCTATTCTTTCAAAAACAGTATATTTTCCATCAGGTGACCATTTGAAAGTATCCCGGACATGCTCAATACGTATCAACGACTGTTTGAGTCCAGTAATAGTGAATTTATGAGTTATAAAATCATATAGATAAATATCATCCGATCCTAAATTACCTGAGCGAGCACGAAAAACTATCATATTGCCAACAGGACTCCAAGCTGGCTGATAGCCTCTCTCGAAGATTATTTTTTTCTCTAAGGTTCTTACATTAAGAAGAACTATATTACTTGTTGAGTGTGCTTGACTAACCTGACAAGCTAACCACTCACCATCAGGCGACCAAGTTATCCCTCCCAGAAAATCACATTGGCTTTCAGCACCCATTAAACACATCAAATTTGAACTATTTATATCAATGACGTATAATTTCCCTGGGTTTAAACCGTCGGTAAATGCGATTTTTTCTCCTTTCCTTGACAACGATACCCAGTGAATATTGTCGTCACCATCATATAAGATTTCATTTGTATTATCATCAAGTTTCACCCTGCCAACTTGTGTCCCCCATTGATAATAAATAAATGAACCATTTGGAGACCACTGCGGATTCATTCCTTGCGCAACCTTTTTGGTATCATTACTATCTATATCTAACACATAAATAGAATAGTCCTTATGATCACTAAAAACAATCTTATCCCGCACTGGAGACCAATTGGGTTCACAACCTGAATGCTGGCTAAAAATCTTGGGATTCATTTTTATTTCTCCATCTGGTCATTTTGTACCGCAATCACCGCGTCTATCTCGGCGCGATGGGCATAGTAATAACTCAACGCGGCATAGACTTGTACGGCGTTCAGATTCGGGTAAGCTTCCAACAAATCCTCGGCGGTATCGCCCTGTTTGTGCATGGCCGCCAATACCCACACAGGGATGCGCGTCCCACGGATACAAGGCTCGCCGCCCTGCACGCCAGCGCGCAATTCGATAGAGAGCATCGGCTGCGCCGCCAACTCGTTGATGAGGCGTTCGATGGTCTGCTGCGTCATTTGCGCCAGTTGCGCTAACGTCTGATGCGTTTGGGGTGAAAGTGTGACCACATACTCACTCATATCTGACCTCCTGTGAGAGATTGCTCTGTACTTTCAAGCCTGCTCTCATTATACTTTATCCCACTGCTACGTGATAGACTTTCCCTGCCTCGGTGGAAAATGCGCCGCCATTTCCATCCTGCTGTATCAAAACCTGTTTCCCATCACAGATGATGCTGAGCTTACCCCCCGCTACCCGGCACTCCTTCCCCAACAACGAGCGTATCGTCGCCTCCGTCGCCTTCCCATCCCGCCACGCCAGGTCCACCTCAAACCCGCCCCGCGCGCGCAACCCCTTCACACTCCCGTTCGGCCAGGCCGAGGGCAGCGCGGGCAGTAGCTCGATGACGCCCGTGTGACTCTGCACCAACATCTCCGCGATGCCGGCCGTCGCGCCGAAGTTGCCGTCAATCTGGAAGGGCGGGTGCGCGTCGAACAGGTTGGGATAGACGCCGCCCCGCTGCCAGTTCCCCTCGCTGGCGTCCACCGGCGTGAAGAGCTGCGACAGCACTTTGAACGCGCGGTCGCCGTCCTTGAGCCGCGCCCAGCAGTTGACCTTCCACGCCATAGACCAGCCCGTGCTCTCGTCGCCGCGCAGGTCGAGCGAGCGTTTGCACGCCTCAAACAGCGCGGGCGTCCCCTCGGTGATCAGCGCGAAGGGGTGCAGCCCCATCAGGTGCGAGATGTGCCGGTGGTGCGGGTCGGCGCTGTCCCAATCCCTGGCCCACTCCTGCAAGTCGCCCTTGCGCCCCACCTGGAAAGGGTAGAGGCGCGGCAGCGCGGCGCGTGCGCGCGCGGTGAACTCGTCCTCAATCCCCAACACCCCGGCGGCGGCGAGGCAGTTGGCGAGGTGCTGCCCGATGATCGCCATATCCTGCGTCGTCGCCATACTCGTCTGCGCCGTCACGCCGTCTTCGGTGACGAATTCGTTCTCGCAGGAGATCGCCGGGCACGTGACCAGATGGCCTGCGCCGTCCTCAATCAGCCAGTCCAGGCAGAACTCCGCCGCGCCTTGCATCAGCGGATAGGCCACGTCGCGCAGGAAGGCCGCGTCGCCGCCGAAGGCGTAATGCTCCCACAGGTGCGTACACAACCACGCGCCACTCAAGGGGAAGTTGGCCCACATCGGCTGCCCGCCGCCGTAGTTCCCCACCGGCGCGGACTGCGCCCACACGTCGGCGTTGTGATGGCTGCACCAGCCCCGGCAGCCGTAGTTGATCCGCGCCGTCTTCGCGCCGTTGACGCTCAGGGCGCGGATGAGGTCGAACAGCGGCAGGTGACAATCCACCAGATTCGCGACCTCGGCGGGCCAGTAGTTCATCTGCGTGTTGATGTTGACTGTCCAATTGCTGCTCCACGGCGGGCGCACCATGTCGTTCCAAATCCCCTGCAAATTGGCGGGCTGCGTCCCCGGCCGGGAGCTGGCGATGAGCAGGTAGCGCCCGTACTGGAAGAGCAGGCTCGCCAGCGCCGGGTCGGGAGCGGCGTGGTACTGCCGGATGCGCTCGTCGGTGGGCAAGCCCTCGTTGCCGAGCGAACCCAGGTCCAATTCCACGCGGCGGAAAAGCGGCTGGTAATCATCGAGGTGCGCTTGTAGCAGCATGGCGTAAGGCTTGTCGAGAATCGCCGCCATCGTGTGGGCGACGCACGTCACCGGGTCTTTGCCTTCAAAAGCGGGGGAGTGGTCAAAGCCATTGAAGCTCGTCGCCATGCACAACAGCAGTACCGCCTCATCCGCACCGGCGACACGCAGCCGGTCGCCCTCCGATGTCACCACGCCGCCCGTCACACGTGCCGACAGCAAAGCGGCAAACGTCATTCCCTCAACGGATTGAACGGATTTTAACGGATTCTGTTCCGTTCCATCCGTTGAATCCGTTGACCCATAGATCACCGGATTGTCAGACGGCAAGTAGCTGGGGTCTACGTGCTGCGGCGCTTTGCCGGTCATCAGCAGACCCGGTTGGGCGGCTGCCCCGGAGGGCAAAGGCGTCGTGTGGAAATGCAGCGGGCTGTTCAAGGCGACGGTGAAGGCCAACGCGCCCGGTTTGTCGCACGCCAGCCGTATCACGATGGCGTCGTCCGGCGCGGAAGCGAAAACCTGCCGCGTGAAGGTGACGCCATCCACCGTGTACGTCGTCTCCGCCAACGCCGTGTCCAAATCCAGAGAGCGGCGATAGCTCAACGGATTCAACGGATTTAACGGATCAGAATCCGTTCCATCCGTTAAATCCGTTGAGAAATCCAGGATCAAGTCCCCAAGCGGCAGATAGCTCTGGTTGAACGGCCCCTGCATGTGTTTTATCAGTTCGTCGGCGCGGACGTAATCCCCGGCAAAGACCGCCTCCCGCACCTGCGGCAGATACGGCAGCGCGTCCGGGTTATCGCAATCCTTCGGATGGCCCGACCAGAGCGTGTCCTCGTTCAATTGCAGCCGCTCGACGGGCGCGCCGCCGAACACCATCGCGCCCAGCCGCCCGTTGCCGATGGGCAAGGCTTCCGTCCAATGGACGGCGGGATGGGTATACCAAAGTGTCAATGGATTGCTCATCTCTCCTCCGAAAATAGTCAGATAGTCGGATAGTCAAGAAAACTCTGCGCCTTCGCGCCTTTGCGTGAAATCTTCGCTCAATTGCGCAACACCAGCGGCAGATAGACCGAGCGGCCGTTGAGGATGGCGACCGCCGTGCGTTCCAGGAGAACGCCCTGGCCGTCGTTAATCTGCGCGGTGTTGATGATGACCAGCGGCTGCACGATGCTCATAGTGATGGCGATGTTATACGTGAGTGTGACCGGGAGGCCGTTGCCCACCGCCCCCGTCCAGGTGATGACGCCGCCGGCCTCCCCGTAACTGCCGGAGGAAGCCCACAGATTGCCCAAATAATGCAACCCGCCGGGCAGTGTGTCCGTCAGGCGGACATTGGGCAGGAGAGGGCCGGGATTGTCCAAGTGCAAGGTGTACGTCAACCGCGCGCCGGGATCGAGCGGCGTGTGCTGCACCCGCTTCCAGGAGCCGTCGAGCGATCCGCGTGGTTTCAGCCAACCGTCGCGCCAATAGCTGCCGCGCGCGGTGCCCCACAACACGCGCGCGGTGGCCGTGCCGGGCAGATCGTAGGCCACAAAGCCGGAATGGGCGGTGTTCAACACCACTTCCAGGTCCGCGTCCGCGTCAATGTTAGCGAGGGTGGGCGCGGCCAGTCCGCCGTTCCAGGTGTTGCCGCCGACCGCTACGGGCAGGTCAATCTCGTGGATGACAGTCCCCTGATAGCTCAGGATGTGCAGCTTCCCGGTCTGATTGCTCCCCTTCTGCACCCACGACGCGAAGATGACCTCTGCGTGCCCGTCGGCGTCCAGGTCGGCCACGGTGGGCGGGGAGGCGAAACGGTACGCGCCGCCGGTATGCACCGCATAAGGCCAGGCGTGATGCTCGGTCTTGTCGAGCCAGAGGGCGTGGACGCGCCCGTCGTAGCTGGAAAACAAAATCTCCATCTGGCCGTCGCCATCCAGATCGGCCACCGCCGGGTCCGATTGCGCGCTCTCGATGACGTTGTAATTCTCGACGAGCGGCGCGCCGGTATCCACCGGGAGCGTCTCCCAATTGTAACCGCTGGCGTTGAAGCGGCTGCGGTCGGCGTTGAAGATGTAGACGCCGACGTAACGGCTGGGCGGATAGTTGGTATGGCAGTCGTAGACGTTGCCCGTGACCACCACCTCCATCACCCGGTCGCCGTTCACATCGGCGATCACCGCCGGGCCGTCGGCGAAGTTCGTGCGGTAGCTTTCCGCGCGATCGCCATTGCACCGTCCCCAACCGCGCAGCTCGATGTCGAGACTTTCCCAAATCCCCACTTTGCCCCAGACTTTGCCGCCGTACATCGCGTTCGCGGGGATGGGCGTCCCGTTCGGCTCGTAAGCGCAGATGTAATGCACGTCCGAGGGGACGACGATCTCGCCGGTTCCATCGCCGTCGAGGTCGCCCAGCGCCGCGTTGGCGTTGTACACGCCCCACGAGTAGCCGCTGTCCTCGCTGGCGGGCTGCGGCCAGCCGCCGCGCAGCGTCCCGTCATGCTCGTAGACCCACGTGTTGATCCGGTTGCCGCGCGCGGAGGTGACGACGATCTCCAGCGTGCCGTCGCCGTCGAGGTCGGTCACGCCCATCCCGCGCAATTCATTGCCGGCGGGCTGGCGCGTCCAGACGACGTCGCCCGCGTGATTGAGCACGTTGAGGTAGCCGTCGCCCTGCCCCGTGACGATTTCCAGGTCGCCGTCGTTGTCCAGGTCGGCGACGGCGACGCCCGGCCAGACGCGGCTGCCGGGCGTGTCCACGCGGCGCTGCTCCGTCCCATCCTCGCCGTTGAGGATGAAGATCGTGTACGCGCCGGCGATGACCTCCTGCGTCCCGTCGCCGTCCAAATCCGCCACCGCCGGCGACGAATACCAGCCGGTCTCGCACCAGGAGGTGCAGCCGCCGCGCTCCCACTTGAGCTGCGGGGCCAGGATGGCCTGCGCGCCCTCCACAGTGGGCGGCGCCGGGTCGGCGGATACGACCGCCGGCCAACTCAACGCCAATAGCACTAAGCCCATCAGAAGCCTTTTCATCGGTTACTCCTCTCGCTAAACAACCCCATTTTCAAACCATCGTTAATCCAAAGATTGAAGGATTCTGCGGTTGCGCGCTTCGATAAACTCCACCGCCCGCTGCTTATAAAGCATATAGGTTTCCTTGGATGAAGGCAGCGGTGGGGATGTCTTGAACTCATCAAAAGGCGTAAAGAACTTCACGGCGGAGTAATCCTCGGCGACGAGATCCTGTAATAGAAAGAACTCCACGTAGCCCCGGAAATCTTCGAATAACCGGAAGAAATTGGCGTAACGCGCGAGCACATCACTCAAGGGGCTTTTTGTCCCAAGATAATGCCGCCGGATGCACTCCATGGTGAAGTCAAAGCGATCTTTAATGCGGGGATGACATCCGCGCGCCTGGTTGATCGTCCTTTTGCCCCCGATTTGGTTTCCCGGGAATATCATCATGCCGCCGATCGTGTAGCCGATGGCGTTAAAAGCGTCCAACTCCTCGACCGGAATTTGAGCGATGATGTGTGCAATCTTGGACTCTCTCCTGAACGAAGGCACTACCGCATCACTCGACAAGAAGAATTCGCCCATCTCCGACTCGTGATACAGATAGGCCGGTGGGTTGTCAACCAACTCGAAAACGACGCCGCCCGGCAATGGCTTGCTCCAGAGACGTTTGTGATATGAACGTAGGGTTGGACTGTAGGAGTCCGGGTCTTTCCCTTGTGGCGTGTCCGTACGGAAATCAAACGTAATGTCAATGTGACTGTGCATGTTCATCTTGCGAGTACCTCCTTAGCTTGAACTCTGTCTGTAACTGTTACACAATTCCACTTGCCGCTTACCATGAGGATGAGACGCTGTAGGTTTAGACTCCGCATTTATAGTACTTCAAGCGGTCATGAATACAAGCCCGCGTAGGTTTCAATAACCTCATTGACAAATATCAAATTATATGATACTATCCAGTTAGATGTATATCTAATTAAATACCGAAATCCAATTCAGAAGGAGACAAAACAATGGATGACACCCTGCAATCACAGTATTTCCTGGATGCGTTTGACGACGTGCTGGCCTCCGATCAACCCGACATTGACAAGCTGGCATGGGCCTTTGGGCGGGTCACTGAGGACATCATCGCCTACGCGCGCCAGGAAATTGAGGTGGCGACGGCGCTGCACGATACTGAGGCAAAAATCAAAGTGCAGATCAAGATGGAAACCATCAAACACGCCCGTCACATTTTTGCAACCCACTATCAACGCATTACGGGAAGGAGTGTGTGGAATGAATGAAGCTATAGCGCAACCCCTGACGCCTGAACAGAATCTCGAAGCGCGGGCGGAACTCTTCAAGGCGCTCGGACACCCGGTGCGCCTGCTGATCTTGAATTTGGTGAAAATGAAGCCCCGGCACGGTGAAGAATTGGCCGCGATCCTCAATCTGAACGCGGCGACGGTGTCGCATCACCTGGGCAAGCTGGCCGAGGTTGGGCTGCTGACAGCGGAGAAAACTCAGTACTACCAGGTCTACTCCCTGTCCGGCGCGCTGTTGGATAAGCCCCTGCGCGACGTGGTCTTTATGCCGCAGCCGGGCGTCGCGGCCCAGGTGGAGGAAGACGCCTACCGCCAGAAAGTGCTGAAAACCTTCTTCAAATACGGACGACTTAAGGCGATTCCGGCGCAGCTCAAGAAATTCATGATCGTTCTGGAACACATCGTCCAGGAATTTGAGCCGGAACGCACCTACACCGAGCGCGAAGTCAACCAGGTATTGGTCGAATTCAACGACGACGTGGCGACCCTGCGGCGCGGCCTCGTGGATGCGGGCCTGCTGGCGCGTGAAAACAGCATCTACCGGCGCACCGCGCCTGTCGAATGAATGAAACATAAAACGTGAAACGTGATGGCTTCATCTGTAAAAGCCTCACGTTTCACGTTTTACGTTTTACGTCTGAATCACCGCGCGCCGCAGGCCTGCAAGCACGCCTGCATGTGCCCGCGCGATTCCGCCGCAATGGTGAGGCACTGCTCCAACGTGTAGCCCTGCCCCTTCGTCCCGATGATCTCCAAATCCACCGGGCCGGTGTAGCCGTGTTGGTGCAGCGTGCCGAGGTAGCCCACCAAGTCAATGTCGCCGCGCCCGTTGGCCTGATCCGCCGGCGCGCCCGGCCCGTGCTGGCGGCCCTTGCAATCGCGGATGTGGACGTGTTTGACGCGGGAGATGACGGCGGCAATCGCTTCCACCGGGTTCTCGCCCGCGCGGTAGATGTGCGAGGGGTCCATATCAATGCCAAAAGCGGGCGAACTGACGGCCTCCATCAACCGCAGCGTCGTCGGCGTGTTCCAGATCGCCGCGCCGACGTGCGCCTTGACGCACAACGTCACGCCGTACCGCTCCGCCAGCAACGCGAGCTTGCCGAGTGAGTCCACCGACTGCTGGAAACTGGCCTCGTCGCCGGCCTTGCCACCCGGCCCGCAGTTGATCACCGGGATGCCGATCTCGACCGCCGCCTGAAATGCCGTCTCCATCCGCGCCGGGTCTTGCGAGGGCTGCTCCATCGCCAGCAGCGCCAGCCCATACGTCTGCGCCAGTTGCTTGATCTGCGGCGCCAGCTCCTGCCAGCGCTCCAGCAACAGATGCTCGCTCATCCCGTCAATGGCCGAAAGTTCAATGCCGTCATACCCGGCCAGCGCCAGCGACTTGAAGGCCGTCTCCAACTCAAACGCCCCAAACAACACTGAATTTGCCCCTAATTTCATTTTCTTTTCCTAAAAATAACTCAACGGATTGAGCGGATTGAACGGAAAATCCGTTCCATCCGTTGAGAAAAAATCAGTTGCCTGTTTTCGCTTCGCCGCGCGTCACCTGGAGCATACACAGCACCGCCATCAAGAAGAAGAACGGCGTCACGATGAAGATGAGGTTGTAATCGCTATGGAACCACTCGACGATGTAGCCGTTGAGGGTGGGGCCGACCACCGCCGCAAACTGCGAGGCGATGTAGTATAGCCCGGTGTACGTTCCCACGTCCGCGTCGGAGGCGGCGGAATCCACCACCATCGGCAGCGAATTGATGTTGACCAGCGACCAGCCCATCCCGCCAATTGCCAGGATCGGCCAGACGAGGGTGGCATTGCGCAGGAAGAAATTGAGCAGCAGCAGCACGCCGAACACGCTCAGCCCGGTGATGATGACGCGCCGCCGCCCAAACTTGGCGCCGATGTAACCCGCCGGCACGGAGAACAGCAGAAACGTGAGTGAGGCCGCCGTCAGCAGATACGGCGCGGTGTTGGCCGGCATTTCCAACTCACTGACGCCGTAGGAGGTCATAAAGGTCTCGACGGCGTTGTAGCCCACAAACCAGCAGAAAATCGCCCCCATCAGGAAGAAGAGGCTGCGCACTCCGGCCGGCGGCAGGCGTTTGACGGCCAGATACAGGTCGCGCAGCACGTTGAAGCCCTTCTTCTCGTCGGCCATCGCCTCAAAGGTCTGCTTTTCCTTGACGAAGAAGAACAGCATCGCCACCGCCGCGACCATCAACACGCCGCCGAAGACGAACGGCCCGATCCGCCCGATTTTGTAGAGAAAGCCGCTGCCCAATGTCGCCACTACCATCCCGATACCGCCCATCATGTTGATGATGCCGTTGGCCTGGGAGCGCAGCGGGCTGGGCGTGAGGTCGGGCATCAACGCGATGACGGGCGTGCGGAAACCGGCCATCGCCAGCAGGAACAGGCCGATGGCGAGCATAAAGAACGCCAGTTGGCTGCCCAGTTGCGCCGTTTGCCCGTTCAATGCGACGGGAATCATCCCCACCGCCGCCGGAATCAAGATGAACGCTGCAATCGAGATGGGCGCGAGCACGAGAATGAAGGGCATCCGCCGCCCGAAGCGCGTCCACACCCGATCCGACCACACGCCGATGAACGGCAGCAGGAAGAAGGCGGCGATGTTGTCGAGCGTCATAATGAAGCCGGTCAGCCCCGGCTTGAACCCGAATCCCAATTCCCCCGGCGCGTTGAAAGCGGGATGCCCAGCTTGCAAGAAAATGGGCACGTAGGCGTTGTAGAGCGTCCACATCACACTGATGCCAAAAAAGCCAAACCCAATCAGAAAAGTCCGGCCATAATTCAGTTTCGTCTCTTCGTGTTTCTCCATAGCTCATCTCCTTCCTAAAATAACCTCAACGGATTGAACGGATTCAACGGAAGCTAATCCGTTAGAATCCGTTTAATCCGTTGAGAAATTGTTTACAACGTCTCCCCCGTCAGCCGTTGGTAAAGCGACTGAAATTCTTCGTCGGAGTAATAATAGATGATGACGCGCCCCCCCTTGCGCCCGGCCTTCAGGTTGACCCGTGTGCCCAGCGATTCCTGGAAGCGTTCTTCCAGTGCGCGCACTTCGGGCAGGGGCGCGGCGGGTTTGGCCGCCGGCTTGACTTCCCCGGCCAGCACTTTGCGCACCAACGCCTCCGTCTGGCGGACGGTCAACCCGTGCTCCACCACCATCGTCAGCGTGAGATTTTGCTCTTCCGGCGACGTCAGCCCCAGGAGCGCGCGCGCGTGTCCCTCGCTGATCTTGCCCTCCAGCACCGCCTGCTGCACCGCCTCCGTGGCCTGCAACAGCCGCATCGTGTTGGTGACGGCGACGCGGCTTTTCCCCACCCGGCGCGCCACGTCTGTCTGCGTCACCCCAAATTCTTCCACAAGCTGCTTATAGGCCAGCGCCTCTTCCAGCGGATTCAGATCGGCGCGCTGGACGTTTTCCACCAGGGCCAGTTCCAACATTTGCTGGGGGGCCACATCCTTCACCACCACCGGCACGACCTTCAACCCGGCCAATCGGGACGCTCGCCAGCGCCGCTCGCCGGCGATCAGTTGGTAGCCCTGCGGCGTCCGCACCACAATCAGCGGCTCGATAATGCCGTGCTCCTGAATCGAAGCGGCCAGCTCGACCAAATCCTGATCGCGGAACGGCATCCGTGGCTGGTGTGGATTGGGGACAATCGCATCTAAGGCAACCTCTAGCAGGCCATTTGCCGGCGTCTCCCCGGCCGGAATCAACACATCCAACCCACGTCCTAACCCACGTTTTCCCATAATTCTTGCCCCCAGTAGGTGATGATCGGAAACCGGAAATGAGTAACGAGTAATGAGTAACGAGTAATGAATAATCACTCTGATTACTCATTACTTATTTCCCATTTCTTATTTCTGATTCCTAATGAACTGGAAAAGTATAGCACCTTCCACCGGAAAACCAAACGTCACCCGGTTTGGCAGTTGCCTCACACGCCGTTATAATGAATGTCACAATGACCTCACAACAAGTCGCCTCTTATACTGCGCCTTCGCGCCTGGTGGTAGGTATCACCGGAGCCAGTGGCGCGATTTATGGCGTGCGCGCGCTGGAAGCGCTGCGTGTCCTGGGCGTCGAGACGCACCTGGTGCTGACCGCGCCTGCTGCCGTGACGTTGTCCCAGGAATTGGGACTCACCCCATCAGCGGTGACGGCGCTGGCGACGCGCACCTACGCCCTCGACGACTGGGCCGCGCCGATTGCCAGCGGTTCCTTCCGCACCGACGGTATGCTCGTCGCGCCCTGCTCCATCCGCACGCTGACCGCCATCGCTCACAGCCACAACGATAATCTGCTCATTCGCACCGCCGACGTGACCCTCAAGGAAGGCCGCCCGCTGATCCTGATGGTGCGCGAGACGCCGCTCCACCTGGGCCACCTGCGGCTGATGGCGCAGGCGGCGGAAATCGGCGCAATTATCTTTCCCCCGGCGCCCTCGTTCTACGATCATCCTCAGACGGTGGAGGACATCGTGCAGCACAGCGTGGGGCGGATGCTGCTGCGCCTGGGGTTGGACAACGCGCTCTATCATCCCTGGGAGGGGCCGGATGCCGAAGATTAACGTCCGCCCGGCTCGCCTGGACGACGCAGCCGCCATCACTGCGGTGCATTGCAGCACCGTGGACGAGTGGCGCGATCCGCACACGCGCCAGGCCGTTCCCTACGCCGCGCTCGACCTCTTTGGCCGCTGGTACAGCGGCGGCCCGTGGATGAGCGTCGAACTGTGCGCCATCCACCTGAACGCGCTGCTGCGCGCCGGCCCTGCGCCGCTGGTAGCGGAAGTGGACGGTCGCATTGTCGGCGAGGCGGAATATCACATTAACGTTGAGCCGCTGCCGTTCGGTCCCGCGCTGCACCTTTCCGTGCTCTACGTTCACCGGGATTGGCAGCAGCAGGGCGTGGGCCGCGCCCTGCTGGACGCCGGCCTGGAATTAGCTCGCCAACAGGGCCTCCCCGCGCTGACTACGCAGCCGGAGTCGGAAGCACGCGCTTTCTACCGGCGCACACAGTTCGTGCCGTGGCTCGCGGCCTCAGAGATGCAGCTCGCCGCCGGTGGGACGCCGCCGCCCGGCCTGTCGCGGCTTATGGAGAACCTCGGACCGCCGGCGGCGCTGGCGTTGCGCGTGGGGCGCTATCAATGCAGCGCGCTGGATTGGGAGCCGCTTTGGCCCACACTCGCGCTGCCCGGTTGGAGCGATCTGCGCCGCTGGGTCTGGCAAGGCGCGCTCAACGGTGTCCCCGTGGCGCTGGGCTTGCGCGAGCAACTGCGCGATCCGCAGCAGGCCGACGGCTACGCCTGGCTACCGCCCGCCGCGCCGTTGACGCCCGCTGTGGCGGCGCTGGCGGCGCTGGCGGCGCCAGCCGGCTTCATCGCGGTGGACTTGCTGCTGCCTGATAACGCCCTGCCCGACTTGCAAAAGACGTTCGCGTTGAGCTACCAGACATCGCTTGAGATATGGCGGCGTGAAATTGAAAAATAAAAAACCGGGATTTTGAAAAATCCCGGTTTTTGGTTGGGGCTTCTTTCGTTATTTGGCGTATTCCACGGCGCGTGTTTCGCGGATCACGGTCACTTTGATCTGGCCGGGATATTCCATGGATTCCTCAATCTTGCGCGCTACGTCGCGGGAGAGCCGCACCGCGTCCAGGTCGTCCACCTCGCCGGGGCGGACGATCAGGCGAATTTCGCGCCCGGCCTGGATGGCGTAGGATTCCTCGACGCCCTTGAAGGAGCGCGCCACGTCTTCCAACGTGCGGATGCGCTTGATGTAATGCTCCAGGCTCTCGCGCCGCGCGCCGGGCCGCGCGCCGGAGATGGCGTCGGCGGCTTCCACGATGACGGCTTCCATCGTCTGCGCCTCGGCCTCGTGGTGGTGCGACTCGATGCAGTTGACGACGGCGTCCGACACCCCATACCGCCGGGCCAACTCCGCGCCCAGGGTGGCGTGCGTGCCTTCCACCTCAAAGTCCACCGCCTTGCCGATGTCGTGCAGCAGCCCGCCCAGGCGGGCGATTTCGGCGTTGGCACCCAATTCGGAGGCCAACAGGCTCGCCAGCTTGGCGACTTCTACCGCGTGCCCCAGTTGGTTCTGGCCGTAGCTGGTGCGGAAGTACAAACGCCCCAACAACTTCATCAATTCGGGGTGCAGGGTCGGGACTTCCGCTTCGTAGACGGCGGCCTCGGCCTTCTCCTTCATGATGTCTTCCACTTCTTTGCGCGCCTTTTCCAGCAGCTTCTCGATGCGCGCCGGGTGGATACGCCCATCGGCCACCAGCCGGTGCATCGCGCGCGCGGCGGTCTCGCGGCGGATGGGGTTGAAGGAGGAGATGGTGATCATCTCCGGCGTGTCGTCCACGATCACGTCCACTTCCGCTTTCTGCTCGAAGAGCTTGATGTTGCGCCCGCCGCGCCCGATGATCCGCCCTTTGAGTTCGTCGGAAGGGATTTCCAGCGTGGTGGTGGTCAGCTCGGCCACCTGCTCGGAAGCCAGCCGTTGAATGGCGGTGGTGATAATGTGGCGCGCGCGGCGGTCGGCCTCTTCCTTGGCGAGCATTTCTTCTTCGCGGATGACGCGCGCCATATCCTGGCGCGTTTCGCCGGCGACTTGTTCCAACAGGATCGCGCGGGCTTCTTCCGTGCTGAGGCTCGCCACCCGCTCCAGTTCTTCCCGGTGCTGGCTTTCCAGCTTCTCCAATTCGCCCCATCGCTTATCCATGGTGCTCTGCCGCTTGTTCTGCACTTGCTCCCGGCGGTCAATTTTTTCCTGACGCGCGTCTAACTGCTCGCGGCGGCTTTGTAGCCGTTCTTCTTCACGGCGAAACTGTTGGGTGCGTTGCGCCAGCTCAGCTTCGGCCTCGCGCCGCATCTTGAGCGCTTCGTCCTTGCCGTTGAGCACGGTATCCCGCGCCTGTTTCTCTGCCTCTTCGAGCAACCGGGTGCGCATACCTTCCAGGTTGCCCATTTCCTGCTGGTAGTGCTGTTGCCGCAGCCGATACCCGGCAAAGCCACCCGCAGCCAATCCGACGATCAAACACACGATATAGAGTATCCATTCCATGTCAAAGTTCCTCGCTTTCTTCAGAGTTAGACTGGAGAAAGGGAACAGTGGCTAAGACTTCCTGGATGAGGTCATACGCGAAACCGCGCCGCGCCATACGCTGAATCAGTCGCCGCTTGAACACCTCCGGGGGAAGATGTTTCAAACGCCGACCCTGCTCTTCAGCCACACGCCGGGCTGCGGTCACTTCGTCGTAATCTGTCAGAGCTGCCTGGATATCGGCCGATTGCACGCCCTTTTGCTGTAATTCTTGTACCAGGGCCGGTTTCCCCCGGGGACGAAACTGTTCCCGGTTGTCTCGCCAGTATTGGGCGAAGATGACATCATCCACCAGCCCCACACGCTGCAATCCCTGCAACACATCCTCTACTGCCGACGCAGAAAAATCACGTTCCAGTAAGTAGCGTTGTACCTCGGCCACACTGCGGGGGCGATAGGATAGATAATCCAATGCTCTTTCCCGCGCGCGCTCCACTTCGTCGGCGGTGCGCAGCGCGGCAATGTCTTCATCGGATAACCACATCCCCGGTCGGAGGTTGACCGCGTGAATCACGGCCAGACCAAAAGCGAACTCGCCTTCAAGGTACACGTTGACTCGTTCTGTTGAATGTTTCTGCGCTTCCAGGGCAGTAATTGTTCCTGCCATTGTCCCTTTCTCAAACAAAAACGGCTATGGTCGCATAAGCCATAGCCGCTTCGGTCAAAATTCCACTATCTCATTATCACCCATTGTTCTGCATTTGGATGTAATTCCATCTGACTATGGCTTATGCATAAGGGAGACCCTGCCGGGACTCCCACAACGTGGTTGATTCCATCATCCCACGTGAAAACTGCTTACAATCGTTGTCTCCGCAACGCGGAGTATTGATAGTATTCAATTTCATCTATTTTACCAAAGTTTGCGCGAAAAGAAAATGCCCCGCAAAACTGAAGGGTCTTTAAAAAAGTACTGCGTATTGCCGGGGGAAGCAATACGCAGTACACAATTGGATTTTGCGGAACGACTTACGTCCCTTCCTGCCACGAAGCCAGGTATTTCTGCTGCGCTTCGGTGAGCACATCAATCTGGACGCCCATCGCGTTGAGCTTGAGGCGGGCGATAGCCTGGTCAATGTCTTCGGGCACGGCGTAGACGGTGTGCTCCAATTCCTCGGCGTGGATGCGCATGTATTCCGCGCAGAGCGCCTGGTTGGCGAAGGACATGTCCATCACGGCGCTGGGGTGGCCTTCGGCGGCGGCGAGGTTGACCAGGCGGCCTTCGGCCAGGATGTTGATGTGGCGACCATCGGGGAGCGTGTACTGTTCGACGAAGGGGCGCACGCGGCGCGGCGCGCCGGTCGCCATAGATGCCAGCACTGGCAGGTTCAGCTCGACGTTGAAGTGGCCGGAATTGCACACAATTGCGCCATCCTTCATCACGGCGAAGTGCGGCTGATCCACCACGTTGATGTCGCCGGTAGAGGTGACGAAGATGTCGCCGATGGCGGCCGCCTCGATCATCGGCATTACGCGGAAGCCGTCCATCACCGCTTCCAGCGCCTTGAGTGGATCAATTTCGGTGACGATGACGTTGGCGCCCATGCCCTTCGCGCGCATTGCAATGCCCCGGCTGCACCAGCCGTACCCGCCGACGACCACATTCTTGCCAGCGATGAGGACGTTGGTGGCGCGAATGATGCCGTCCAGCGTGGACTGGCCTGTGCCGTAGCGGTTGTCGAAGAGGTGCTTGGTCATCGCGTCGTTCACGGCGATGATGGGGTATTCCAGCGCGCCCTCCTTCGCCATCGCCCGCAGGCGGATGACGCCGGTGGTGGTTTCTTCCGTGCCGCCGATGACGTTGCCGAGCGCGTCGCGGCGCTCCTTATGCATCACGCCAACGACGTCCGCGCCGTCGTCCATCGTCATGTGCGGCTTGTGGTCGAGCGCGGCGTGGATGTGTTCGTAGTAGGTGGCGTTGTCCTCGCCCTTGATGGCGTAGACGGGGATTTCGTCGTAGGTGACGAGCGCGGCGGCTACGTCATCCTGCGTGCTCAGCGGGTTGCTGGCGACCAGGACGAGGTCGGCGCCGCCGGCCACCAGCGCGCGCGCCAGGTTGCCGGTCTCGGTAGTGACGTGCAGGCACGCGGAGAGCCGCACGCCCTTGAGCGGCTTCTCCGCCGCAAACCGTTGTTGAATCTGCCGCAGGACGGGCATTTCACGCTCGGCCCACTCCATGCGCAGGCGGCCCGACGGGGCCAAATCCAAATCTTTGACGTGGTACTTCATCTGATGAACTCCTTGTTTGCTAATAATTTTCTCAATGTAACTTCTCCCATTCCTCAAGCGTTATCTCACGTTCAAGAATCAGTTCGACTTGACGGAGTATGAAACGCAATTGCGGAGTAGAATACTCTTCGTTGGAGGGGATGGCTAGTCGGTGCTGCTCGTACAGCATGAACTGGTGGCGCGCGCCGGAAAAAGGGCCGTCGAATCCCAGTTTCGATAAACGTCGAATGAAATCCCGGCGTTTACACGGCGTCCATCGTGGCATAGACTGGCTCTCGATTTAAATTGATGTCAGCAATGATGGGCAACGGATGGGATAATTTTAACCCCAACCAAATCCAATCCTCCAGTGTTGAGCGCAGGTTGTTTTCACATTCACGTAAAGTCGCCCCGAAAGCCACGACTCCTACACATTCAGGAATCTTACCTGCGTAAGTGTCATCTTCTAATTTATCGTAAGTGGCCAACGCAAGAGCTTCCGCTACATAGTCGCTTAAAATAAACTGAATCGCCATAATCGCCTCTTTTAGCCCTGATTATACCCTGAATCAGTTATCCTACTAACACGCTCTTGCAGCATCCGTAAAAAAGTGGCCGATGTGAGACCCGTGCGGCGATAATCGCCGGGGAGCAGTTTGAGGTCGCACCAGGTTTCGTAAAGCGCCTCGCGGGTGCAGATGAGTTGCGTGTAGCAACGGGCAAAGGTGGCCGCGCGATCTTCATCCGGGTGTGGTTGAAAGAGGCCGTTCCAGACGACCGGGCGCGGATGGGCCAGGTATGTCGCCAACATACGGGCATGATCGGCTTCGGTTACGGCAAGGTAGACAATAGTGGCAATCTCACGCAGCGGCGTCCAGAGCGCGGGGCCGGCATAGATGGCGCTGCCGCCGGGGTCCACCACAATGTCCGCTTCTGGGCCGGTTGCACGGAGGCGGTGTAAAACGTCTTGCAGAATTTCAGCCTCAACGCGCAGGAACAGAGCTTCGCGCTCGACAAAGGTGGGCGTATCGGGGAGGCCCAGCCACGCGCCCATGCTGCGCATGGTGACGACCTGGATGGCGTACTGAGCGCGCAGGCGCGCGGCAATCAGCGCATCGCAATCTACGTGGGTAAAGCCTCGCCTCGTCAGGCGGGTTGACCACAGCGTTTTCCCCACCCCCGACATGCCGATGAAAACGAGGATCATACGGCGCGCGGCGGGGCCTTGAGAAAGAGCGCGATCACGTCGGCGGCATCGTCTGGGACAGGGTGAATGGAACGACGGTTGACCTCACGCAGAAGTGCATCCGCGTCAGTGCAGCCTTCGCGGACCAAGGCCGCAACGAGGAACAGGATTTCGTTATCGGCGCGGAATCCCGCCGCATCTACCGGCGTACTGTGCGATTCCACGAGCCATTGGACGGGAAAACTCTCGATAAATGCCAGCAGTTGCGCCATCCTGTCCGCCGAGTAATACGGCGTGGGCGCGTAGATAGCCGGCCCCAGTGCGTCGCCGAGGAACAACACACCGTCTTCCGGCACATAGACGGCGATACTGTCGTCGGTGTGGTCGGTGGGGATGCGGCGCAGCTCACAGGTCACGCCGCCCAGATTGAGGGAGAGCGTTTCTTCAAACGTAATCGTGGGCAAGGCAACGTGGATGTCGCGCGCCGCGTCGTATTCCTTGCAGATGTTCTCGGCGCAAAAGGATGTTTCGGCGCCCGACGCCACACGCGACGCAAGGGCTGCGTCATCCCAGGCCAGACCTTGCAGGCAGGCCAGATTCACAGCGAGATTTTTCTGCCCGATGGCCGGAATCCGCAGATGCGCCAGCCCGAAGGTATGATCCCAATGCCAGTGCGTCAGGAGCACCCAATCGGGGCGGCGCGGCGTGATGGCTTGCAGTTCCGCAAGAAACAGGTCGGCGTGGGCGGGGGAGTTGCCGGAGTCGAGCATCGCCACATAGTCGCGCCCGATAATCGCGGCGAGAATCGGGCGGTCGGTGCGCGCGTCTGCGGGGAGGTAAAAGATGTGGTCGGTGAGGTTAGTCAACATTTTGGATGCTGTTTGTGAATTCATCTTCCCCGAAGGCTTCTTTATACCGCGTCACAAACTCCGCGAGCGTGTAGGTGTGCGTCTGCGGGCCAGGGGTTTCAAGAACGTAAGTCGCCGCCAGTGCGCCGATTTGTCCACACAGCCGCCACGGCAGGCCGAGCGCCAGTCCCTTGATGAGGCCCGCGCGGTACGCATCCCCGACGCCGGTGGGATCAAGCACTTGCCGGGGTGGAACGACCGGCACGGTGATCTCGTCGCCGCCAGCCCAGATCGTGGAGCCGGCCTCGCCGCGGGTGATGATGACGGCGCGCGTCACGGCGGCGCGGATGTCGGCTTCGCTCATGCCGGTGGCGTCCTTGAGCAGCTCGAACTCGTAGTCGTTGACGATGAGAATGTCCGCGCCCTGCACGCCTTCCCGCAGCACATCGCCGCTCATGCGGACGATCTGCTGGCTGGGGTCGTAGATGTAGGGGATGCCGAGCGCCTTGCACTCCGCCGGATACTTCACCATCGCCGCCGGGGCGTTGGGGGAGACGATGGTGAGGTCAACGGGGCGTCCCAGGTCGTGGAACGACAACTCATGCGCGTGCGCCATCGCCCCGGCGTAGAACGTGGCGATCTGGTTCTGCTGTAGGTCGGTATTGACGAAGAACGACGCGGTGAAGACTTCCGGCACAATTTTGACGCCAGAGGTATCCACGCCGTGCGCTTCCAACCAGGCGCGGTAATCGCCGAAGTCCTGGCCGGCCGTCCCCATCACCACCGGCCGCTCGCCGAGCAGCGCCAGGTTAAAAGCAATGTTCGGTGCACAGCCGCCATACTGCCGGGTCATGCTATCCACCAAAAAGCTCAGGCTTAACTTGCCGATCTTGTCGGGTTTGACGTGTTCGATGAAATTGCCCGGAAAGGACATCAGGTAATCAAAGGCTATGGAACCGGTGATAACGATGTTCATAACATTCTCCTTCAAATGATCTTCTCCGCAATCTCCGCGACATTCGTAAACATCTCTTCCGGCGCATACGCGCGCAACGCCTCCGCGTGATTGTACCCCCATGTGACCGCCCCCGACGCTATGTGGACTTCGTGCGCGGCTTCAATGTCGCGGATTTCGTCACCGACGTAGAGGGCGGCAGCAGGGGAGACGCCGCTTTTCGCCAGCACTTTGCGCAGTTTGGGCGCTTTGCCAAACACGGTAACGCCACATTCGTAGTAGCGCATCAAGGCCGCATTCTCCGGGCCAAGCACCTGCCGGACGTTTTCCTCGGCGTTGGAGCTGACCACCGCCAACGTCACCCCGTGCGCCGCCAATTGCTGCAACATCGCATGGATCCCCTCAAACAGCCGGATGTGGTGAATCTCCTGTGTCATCAATTTGCGCACATACGCGACGGCTTGAGGAATCCGCCACATTGGCACGTCAAAATGCTGGATAATCTGGGCGACGGTGTACCCGCGCAGCAGGTCTTCATCCGCCGCAGTGAACCGGCGCACTTTATATTTATCGGCCAGCTCGTTGAAGACGCTCTTCATCCACGGGAAGGAATCCGCCAGCGTGCCATCAAAATCAAACATGACGAGGCTGTATTTCATCGTTGGCCGATCCACACCCGCAGATAAATCCCCAGTACGCGCAACCCCGTGCGAACTGCCTTCCACCCCGCCAGTCCCTTGCCCTGCGCCACGGAACGGGGGTGATAATTGATGGCGATTTCGTCAATGGAGTAGCCATGCTTGAGCAACTTGCACGGCAAGTCAAAGTCGAGATCGAACTCGTGATTGCTCAGGTTGAGCGAGCGCGCCACATCCATGCGCACCAACTTGGGGCCGGTGGCGATGTCCGTCAGATGGCCGCCGAAGAGCAGGTTGGCAATGGTAGTAAGCAGTCGCACGCCCCAGTAATTCTGTGCGTAGAGGTAGATTTTGCGTCCGCCGAGGGTGCGCGAACCGAACACCGCGGTTGTCCGACCGGGCGTCACTGCCGCCACCATCCGGGGAATGTCGGCAGCCTCGTATTCCAGGTCGGCGTCGAAGATGAGGAAGTAGTCGCCGCTGGCCTCGCGGATGCCGGTGAGGATCGAGGCGCTCTTGCCCAGATTACGCGGATGCAGGACGACGCGCACGTCGGGTATAGCTACCGTCTGCAACAATTCGCGCGTCCCATCGGTGGAGCAATTATCCACGGCGATAATTTCCTTCTCCCAGCCGGCGGGCAATTCGACCGCGTGGGCCTGTTCGATGGCCGCCAGAATTGTGCGACGCTCGTTATAGGCACAAATGATGATAGATAATTTCATAGTCAATATTGTCGGAAAAAGTCTTCAAACACCTGCAAGATATACGCCAGCCGCGCCTCGTCCATCCCCGGATACACGCCGATAAAGAATGCACTGCGCAACACGCGATCCGTCTCCGTCAGTGGCGTGGCGACGCGGTGACGGATGTTCCGGTAGCCCGGCTGATGCAGGATGTTTCCGGCAAAGAGATAGCGCGTCTCGATCTTGCGCTCGCGCAGATAGTCGTTGAGGTCGCGGCGGGTGAACGGCGCGCTCTCGCGCACCGCCAGGGTGAAAGCAAACCACGCCGGGTCGGCCAGCGGACTCCACACCGGCAGCACGAGATGTTCCACGTAAGGCTGCAAGCCCTCGTACAGCACGCGGAAGTTGTGCTGCCGCGCCGCAATGAAGGCCGGTAGCTTGGCTATCTGCGGCAGGCCGATGGCCGCCTGGATGTCCGTCATCTTGAGGTTGTAGCCGATCTCGGTAAAGTAGTAACGATGATCGTAAGGCTCGCCCAGGCCGGGAATGTCCCAATCAAACCGCTGGTGGCACGCGCCGTCCTGCGGACTCTGATGGTCGCACCAACAGTCGCGGCCCCAGTCGCGGATGGCGTGCGCGAGGCGATACAGCGTCTTGTCATTCGTTCCCACCGCGCCGCCCTCGCCGGTGGTGATGTGATGCGCCGGATAAAAGCTGAACGTCGAAAGATGCCCGAACGCGCCGCAATACGTCCCCGCGTATTGCGAACCGAGCGCGTCACAGGTGTCCTCAATCACGTAGAGATCGTGCGCCTGCGCAAACGCCATCACCTTGTCCATCTCCACCGGATTGCCCAGAATGTGCGGGACGAACACTGCGCGCGTCTTATCCGATAGCGCCGCTTCCAACAGGTCGGCGTCCAGATTATAGGTGCCGAGCCGGCAATCTACGAAGACCGGCGTTAGCCCGTTCTGCACAATCGGCGCGACGGTGGTGGGGAAGGTGGCCGCCGGGGTGATGACCTCGTCGCCAGGCCGCAGCGGACGCTCCAATTGCGCGGAACACAGCGTCGCCATCGCCACCAGGTTGGCCGACGAGCCGGAGTTGACCGTCAAGATACGTTTCACGCCCACAAAATCGGCCAACTGCTCTGAGAAGGCTTTGACCTGGTCTCCCTCTGTCAGCCAGAATTCCAGGATCGCGTCCACCGCGCTCTGCATTTCCTGCGCGTCATAGACCCGCCCCCCATAGTTCACAAACGTCTCGCCGGGCACAAAAGGCGCGGGCTGATGCGCCAACCGGTAATAGTCGGCGACTTTCGCCAAAATCTCGCGGCGGAGCGCCTCGGACTGTAGGGCTATTGGATTATCAGACATTATATGCCTCCAAAACGTGGAACGTGAAACGTGAAACGTGAAGTAGCCCGCATCGTTTGCGTTTCACGCCTTGCGCATCTCCTCAATCGTCCTCTGCAATCCTTCTTCCAACGTCACCTGCGCCTGCCACCCCAACATCCGGTGGGTACGAGTCACATCGGCAGGAATCGCGGGAACTTCACCAGGGCGATACGGCAGCGCACCGAGTTGAACTTGCCCGCGCGCTTCCGTCAATTGCCAGATCAATGCCACCACGTCACGCACCCGGTGCAACGTTTCTGTCCCCAGGTCGAAGGTCTCGCCTTCAATGTGCGGCGCGGTTAATGCCATCAGGAAACCATCCACCACGTCATCCACAAAAATGAAGTCGCGCTGTTGCTCGCCAGCCGTCATTGGGAAATTCACGCCGCAAAGCGCGGCGTGAATGGCGGCGGGAATCAGCGCGGCATTGCGCTGCCCCGGCCCGTAGACTTGAAACAGCCGCAGCCACACCACCGGCGTCTCCCAGGCATTGTATGCCGCACGCGCACACGCCCACGCCGCCACTTTCGACGCGCTGTACGCATTGAAAGGGTCCAATCCCTCTCCGCTGCGACGCGCGCCGTACTCGTAAGAAGAGCCGGCCATCACCACCCGCTGCACGCCGACGTCGCGGGCAGCTTGCAGCACGGTGATCGTCCCGCCGACGTTGACGCGAAAGGCCACCTCTAATGGCAAATTGGGCTGAGTAATGCCGATGGCTGCCAGGTGAATCACCACAGCCGGGTGCGCCGCCCGCATCGCCTCGCCCACCACGGCGCTATCCGTGATATCGCCCACAAAGGCGCGCACGCTGGACGGCAGCAGGGGCGCTTCGGCCGGCAACGTCAACGCCGACACCGTCGCGCCGGCCGCTATCAGCCGCCGCACCAACCGCGCTCCAATAAAGCCCGTGGCGCCGGTCAGAAATACAGACGTTGCAAGTTGCGAGTTGTGAGTTGCGAGTTGCGACTTTGTTTCCGACATAACTTTCAACTTGAAACTTCAACCCAAATAGTCCGCATACCACGCCAGCGTCTCGCTGAGCGCCGCTTCCCGCGTCCATGTCGGACTCCAACCAAGCATCCGCTTGATTTTGGCGCTGTCGAGATACTGATCCTTGATCTCGTTCTTCACTTCATTCAGCACTCGCGGCTCCAGCTCGGTATGCGGCGAAAGTTTGAGGATCAGGCGCGTCATTTCCAAGACGCTCATCGGATCGTCTGTGCCACAGTTGAAGGCTTGCCCGCGAATTTCCGGGCGATCCAGCGCCTCGGCAAGCAGCATATACGCACGGACGGCGTCGCGCACGTAGAGGTAGTCGCGCATAAACGTGCCATCCGAACGGATAACAGGCGCTTCGCCTTTCAGCGCGCTGCGCACTGTGCCCGGGACGAGTCGGTTCCAGTTCAGGTCGCCGCCGCCGTAAAGATTGGCGCAGCGGGTGATGGCCACCGGCGCGCCGTAAGTGTTAGCGTAACTTTGGGCGAGCAGGTCCGCCGCGCTTTTGGAAACGTCGTAAGGGTGTTGCCCTTGCAGCGGCATGTCTTCCGTGTAGGGTAACACCGGTTGGGTGCCATAAGCTTTGTCACTGGAGGCCACGAGAATGCGCTTGACGGTGGGCGCGCGGCGCGCGGCTTCCAACGTCACCCATGTTCCCCGGATGTTCGCCTCGAAGGTGGAAAGCGGCGCGCGGTTGGCGATCCCCACAATCGTCTGTGCGGCCAAATGGAAAACGGCATCAATCTCGTACTCGTTGAGCGTGCGTTCCATCAGCGCGTAATCTGTCACGTCGCCGCGCACGATGCGGATGCGCCCCACCGTACCGGAGCGCACCAACTGCGATTGCGGTACAACGTCACGGATCACCCCCACCACCTCGGCGCCGGCGTCCACCAATGCCTGCGTCAACCACGAGCCGAGCAATCCTGTACATCCCGTCACCAGAGTCGGGCGGTTGTGCCAAAAAGAAAGCGTTGTGCTCAAGGTGAGCCTCCCTTACCAAATCTTCCAAGGAGCGCCGGCTTCCCATAGTGCGGTTAGCTCTTGCGCCTCTTTGAACGTATCCATCGCGCGCCAAAAACCGTGATGCTCATAAAGCGCCATCTGTCCATCGGCGGCCAACGCACGGAAAGGTTCCTGCTCCAATACCAGATCGTCGCCGCCTTCAAGATAGGGCAGCACGCCACGTTCAAAGACGAAGAACCCCCCATTGATAAGATGCGTCTCCAACGGCTTCTCCTGGAATCCGGTGACGCCGCCGGCCCCGTCGGTTTCGACGACGCCGAAGCGCGAGAACGAACGCGCTCCCGTCATCGTCGCCAGCCGGCCCATCTGGTGGTGGTAAGCAAGAAGCGCGTGCAGGTCAATGTCAGCCACGCCATCAGCGTAGGTGACGCAGAAGCGGTCGGCGGTGACGTAGTGCGCCGCCTTGCGGACGCGCGCGCCGGTCATCGTCTCCAGGCCGGTCTCGGCAAACGTGATGCGCCAGTCAACCGCGTCGTTAGGCGTGAGGAACACCGGCCCACCGTTGCCCAGGTGCAGCGTGAAGTCGCGGCTCTGCCAGTCATATTCCAGGAAATAGCGCTTGATCAGGTCGCCCCGATAGCCCAGCGCCAGGATGAAGTTCGTGAAACCCTGCGCGGCATAAATCTTCATCACATGCCACAGCACCGGGCGGTCCCCCACTTCGACGAGCGGCTTGGGGAGCGTGCGGTCGCCCATCCGCGTGCTTTTGCCGCCGCACAGGATGATGACGGGAATATCGGTTTCGGTCATAGTACACACCTGCTTTGTGACGTGAAAACGTGAAACGTGAAACGTGAAATTGGCTGTTTGAGCCTCACGTCTCGCGTTTCACGTTTTATGGATTGCAATAAACTATTAACAGTAAGAATGGATTATGCGGCTGTCGTTCGACTCGGCTTCAAAATGGTTCAAACTTCCCCTAAAAAGGCTTCTAAATCTCCATAGTCATAGGGCGGCCTCTTACGCACGGCCAGTACGTCTATGATGCTATCTGCTTCAGTGATTGCATATACAATGCGCCACTTGTCCAGGCGCACGCGCCACAATTCAACCGTTCCGCTTTCTGGCATTTGGAGTTGCTTGCTCCCGGTCGGATGTGGATTCGCTTCCAGCCCATCAATCACTTTTTTCACTCTCTGGCGCATATAGCCAGGAAGGTCTTTGATTTCCCGCAGAACTTGTGGGGTAACGTAAACTGTGTACCGGTTCATGCGATCTCGTTCGACACAGTTCCCCATTCAACCCAACCGAGACGTTGACGATTGCCCTGAGCCGTTTTGAGTTCAGCGAAGGCCTTTCGGGCAATTTGCAGGTCCTCTAACGTTTCCAACCATTCAATGAGGGTTTCCCAATCTTCCGCACTCAGAATCGCCAGCCGCTTACCTTTTGCCGTCACAAATTGAACAGATTGTAATACGTCTAAACCGTTCATCTTACCCCTTTACGACAATACTCACCAACCGCCCGTTGGGGACGATGACCTTGAGAACTTGCTTCCCTTCGGTGTGCCGGCGAACATTTTCATCGGCCAGCGCCGCCGCCTTGATGGTCTCCTCGTCCGCATCCGCCGCCACGACGACGCGCCCTCGCACCTTCCCATTGATCTGCACCGGGATTTCGACGGTGTCTTCAACCAACATCGCGGCGTCCCACTGCGGCCAGACTTGCTGATGGATGCTGTACGGCTTGCCGAGGCTGGCCCACAGTTCTTCCGCCATATGCGGCGTGATAGGGGCCAGCAATAACAGCAGGGTCGTGACGGCCTCATCCCATACGGCGCTGCCCCAGAACGCGGGCTTGGCCTTGCTGAGAGCGTTGGTGTACTCCATCAGGCGGGCAATCGTGGTGTTGAAGCTGAACCCTTCCAGGTCCTCCGTCACGGCCTTGATCGCCGTATGCATTGCCCGCCGGAGTTCCCGTTCTCCCCCGCTCCCCTGCGCCTCTGCGCCCCTGCTCCCCTGTGGCGCGTCCGTGACCACGTTCCACACGCGGTTGAGCCAACGCACGACCCCTTCAATCCCCTGGCTGTCCCACGGGCCGCCCTGCTCCCACCGCCAGCCGAACATCAAGTAGGCGCGCACCGTATCCGCGCCGTATTCCGCCACCAGATCGTCCGGCGCCACAACGTTCTTTTTGCTCTTGGACATCTTCTCCACATCCAGGTGGTAGAGGATATCGCTCAATTCGCCCGCGCCCTCTTTGCCAGGGATAGCAATGGCGACGTCCGCCGGGACCTGCACGACCACGATCTCGGCTTCCTCGGCGTCATTGGGCGAGACGCGCACTTTGAGGCTTACGTCGTCTCGATCCATCACTTCGCCAAAGACGCGCGCCGCCTCCTTCGCCGGCGCGGGCCAGTCGGCGCGCGTGGCGAAGCTGTGAACGCGAATCGTCGCGGCCTTGAACGCCGCGCCGTCCCATGCGCCGGTCACGTCCACGCCATCGCCCCAGCGCGGCTCACCCAGGATGATGCCCTGATTGCGCAGTTGCAGCATCGGCTCGTCAAAGGCGAGCACGCCGGCGTCGCGCAGGGCTTTGGTGAAGAAGCGCGTGTAGAGCAGGTGCATCACGGCGTGCTCCGCGCCGCCGGTGTACGTGTCCACGGGCGCCCAATAGGCGGCTTCTTCAGGGTCCCAGGGGATGGAATCGCTGTGCGCTGCTTCCCCTTCCTTGTAATAGGGGCTGAGGTACGCATACTGATACCACGACGAGCACACGAACGTGTCCATCGTGTCGGTCTCACGCCGGGCCGGGCCGCCGCACCGGGGGCAGGTGGTGTTGAGGAAGCCCGCGTGATAGCGCAGCGGGCTTTCGCCGGTGGGCATAAAATCCACATCATCGGGCAGCAACACCGGCAGGTCTTCGTAAGGGACGGGAACGACGCCGCACGTATCGCAGTAGACAATGGGAATCGGCGCGCCCCAATAACGTTGGCGGCTGATCAGCCAGTCGTGCAGCCGGTAGTTGACGGCGGCCTTGCCCTGACCGCGCCCGGCCAGCCATGCAGTCACTTTCTCCACGGCCGGATGCGGCGCGGGCGTGCCGTTGAAGTCGCCAGAGTTGATCATCACGCCGTCGCCGGGATACGCATAGGGCAGCGGGAACGGGCGGCCTTCGGCAACCCATTCTTTTGTTTCAATGACGACCGGGATGGGCAAGTTGTACTTTTTCGCAAACGCGAAGTCGCGCTCATCGTGCGCGGGCACGGCCATGATCGCGCCGGTGCCGTAGGTCATCAACACGTAGTCGGCGATCCAGATGGGGATGCGGGCGTCATTCACCGGATTGATGGCATACGCGCCGGTAAACACGCCGGTCTTCTCCTTCTCCGTACTGAGCCGCTCGATCTCGGTCTGGCGGGCGGCGGCCACCTTGTAGGCGTCCACCGCCGCGCGGTACTCCGGCGTCGTGATCTGATCCACCAGCGGGTGTTCCGGCGAGAGTACCATAAACGTCGCGCCCCAGAGCGTGTCCGGGCGGGTGGTAAACACTGTGATGGGACTGGGGATTGGGGATTGGGGATCGGGGTTTCCTGATCCCTGATCCCTAGTCCCTAATTCCTGATCATCCGCCACCATAAAGGTGACTTCCGCGCCCTCGCTGCGTCCAATCCAGTTGGTTTGCAACAGGCGGATTTTGTCCGGCCAGTCAATCTTGGAGAAGTCCAGCAGTTCGTCGGCATAGTCGGTGATCTTCCAGAACCACTGTTCCAGATCTTTCTTGAAGACCGGCGTGCCGCAGCGTTCGCAGATGTGATCCTCGCCGATGACCTGCTCGCGGGCCAGCGTCGTCTTACATTTGGGGCAATAATCCACCGGCGACAGCTTGCGATAGGCCAGCCCCATCTCATAGAACTTGAGGAAGCACCACTCACTCCACCGGTAGTAGCCAGGCAGGCAGGAGATGGCCTCGCGTTCCCAATCAATCATCATCCCCATCGAGCGCAACTGCCCCCGCTCGCGGGCAATATTGTCCAGCGTCCACGTCTTGGGGTGGATGCCGCGTTGAATCGCCGCGTTTTCCGCCGGCAGCCCGAACGCATCGAACCCCATCGGGAAGAGGACGTTGAAGCCCTGCATCCGCTTGAAGCGCGCGCGCACATCGCTGGGCGCCATGGCGTACCAGTGGCCGATGTGGATGTCGCCGCTCGGATAGGGCAGCATCGTCAGTGCGTAGAATTTGGGCCGGGTGGGATCTATAACTGACCGGTACAACTGGTCGGCTTCCCACTGCGCTTGCCATTTAGGTTCGATGGTTTGTGGATGGTAGGTTTCGGGCATTGTGACTCCTCCTGCGACATAGTGAGATAGGGGCAGTAGCGTGGTGTGACGTAATTTTGGGTGCAGTCCCCTCTCAGATTCAAGTTATTCTAGCACGGAAACAGCCTTGAGCAAGCTGGCGGCAAGTTAGATTTTATCAATGGTTGACAAATACCTTGATGTGGGTATACTTAACCCCGCAAACGGTTGGGATAAACCTTGACCCTGTGTCTGGCTGTGTTATAATCACGTGACGCCGACGTAGCTCAAAGGCTGAGCATCCGCCTTGTAAGCGGAGGGTTGTGGGTTCGATTCCCACCGTCGGCTTGATGGGCAGTTGTTCCGAGCGGCAAAGGAGACTGACTGTAAATCAGTTGGCGGCACGCCTCCGGGGGTTCGAGTCCCTCACTGCCCACTTGTTTTTGCCCACATAGCTCAGTCGGTAGAGCACTTTCTTGGTAAGAAAGGGGTCATCAGTTCAAATCTGATTGTGGGCTTTGCGGGGATGACATTCTCTGCGCAGAATGGAAGAGGCCATTGGGGCAAGGTCTCGTAATATTGCGACGCAGGTGAGTAGCTCAATAGGCAGAGCAACGGTCTCCAAAACCGTAGGTTGCGGGTTCAATTCCTGCCTCACCTGCCTTTTCATTAAAAGACACCGCCGACAAGGCGGTGTTTTAAAGTGTGATTTTGTGAGGGGTGGAGGCGTTGCGTGAGTGAGCGGAAACCGGACAATGCAATCATAAGATATTTCCGTGCAACCTGGGCTGAAATGCGCCGGGTGCATTGGCCTACGCTGAAAGAGGGTTGGTCAATGACAAAGATTGTCTTGGCTGTTACTGTACTGATGGCCGTCTTTCTGGGTTTGTTGGACTTTTTCTTTGGCTCGATGCTGGGTGGTGTCATTGCCGGCAATATTTTGTCCATCATTCTGGGTGTCGTAGTGCTTGGTATTCTCTTGGGCGCGGCTTACCTGATTTCCCAGGCGCGCGAAGGCTAATTCTGGATGGATGACGAGTACACCTTAGAGGAAGACGACGAATTCGTCTCTGATCCGTCAGATGCCGATTTCGGGCCGCTGCCGCCGGTAGCGCTTTCCTCGGCGGATATTTTTGAACGCTTCGGGTTGGAAGTGGTGGAAACTACGCCTGAAGCTTCTACACCGGTTCGCGGGACCGCTGAAGTCGCGGTTAGCAAAGAGGAAAGCACGGGCGTGCTGCCTGATCCTTTTGCGTCCGGCGATGGGATTACCGAGGTTGATAAGCGTGCCTGGTACATTATCCATTGTTATTCCGGTTACGAACACAAGGTGCGTTATAATCTGGAGCAGCGCATTGAATCCATGGGGATGCAAGAATTCATTTTCCAGGTTGTGGTCCCCACCGTTGAAGAAATTGAGATTAAAGATGGCAAGCGCCGCACAGTAGAACGGTGTTTGTATCCCGGCTACATTATGGTGCAGATGTTGTTGTCCGATGATTCTTGGTATGTTGTGCGGAATACCCCCGGCGTTACTGGTTTTGTCGGAATGGGAAATACGCCGACGCCCCTGCGGTCGGAGGCGGTCCAGGGTATCCTGCGGCGCATGGAGGCTTCGGCGCCTCAAGTCCGCGCCACTTTTAAGCCGGGGCAAAAAGTGCGGATTATTGAAGGGCCGTTTGCTGACTTTATCGGCGTGGTAGATGATATTGATGAGGAACGCACCAAGGTGCGAGTGTTGGTATCATTCTTTGGTCGGGAAACACCGGTGGAGTTGGATTTCCTTCAGGTAGAGAAGGCCTGAGTGGTTGAAGAACGACCCGATCAACACATTGTGGGTTATCCTTATGTGAGCGCCTGGGCGCGCCAGCCCAGATGGAGGAGTTGTTAAGAATATGGCTAAGAAGAAGATCAAAGCAGTCGTTAAATTACAAGTTCAGGCCGGCAAGGCGAATCCTGCACCGCCGATTGGTCCCGCGTTGGCTCAGCATGGTATCAACCTGATGGGGTTCTGCAAGGAATACAATGCGAAGACGTCGCATCTGGTGGGCAACATCGTCCCCGTGGAGATCACGGTGTACAGTGACTCTTCGTTCACCTTTGTTTTGCGGACCCCCCCCACGCCAGACCTGCTACGCAAGGCGGCCGGGGTTTCAAAAGGTTCGGCGGAGCCTAACCGCGATAAGGCCGGGCGTATCACGTCCAAACAATTGCGGGAAATCGCCGAAACCAAGATGAAAGATTTGAACGCCAATAGCATTGAGGCCGCGGAGCGGATGATTGCCGGTACGGCCCGCAGTATGGGTATTGACATTCGGGATTAGGCTTGGCCTGATTCTGATGGACATAGTGGGAGGGAGCAATTCCCGCCAGACCACAAGGAGTTATAAATGGCTAAGCACGGAAAGAAGTATTTAGAGATAGCGAAGAAGGTTGACCGCGATCGGCTTTACACACCGGAAGAAGCGGTCAAATTGGTTAAGGAAGTCAGTTATTCGGCTTTCGACGGTACTGTCGAACTGCACTTGCGGACTGGTCTTGATCCACGCCGGTCTGAACAGCAGATCCGGGGTGTGGTGCGGTTGCCCTATGGGTTGGGGAAGACGGTCCGGGTCCTGGTGTTCGCTGCTGGTGAGGCGGCGCAGATAGCCCAGGCGGCCGGGGCAGACTACATTATCAGCGACGACGATGGTATCAACAAGATCATGGAAGGCTGGACGGAGTTTGATATTTCCATCGCGGTGCCGGACATGATGCGTAAGGTTGGGCGCTTGGGGCGTGTGTTAGGGCGTCGCGGTCTGATGCCGACCCCCAAGACCGGCACGGTTGTACAGCCGGAAGACCTGGCGCGCGTCATTGACGAAGCGAAGGCCGGGCGGGTGGAATACCGTCTGGATCGCACGGGCAACATCCATTGTCCCATCGGCAAGGCCAGCTTCCCGCCCGAACATTTGCAGGCCAACCTGGCGGCGCTGATGGAAGCCATTCGGCGCGCCAAGCCCGCAGGGGTTAAAGGTATCTATATTCGGCGGGTTACTCTGGCACCTTCTATGGGGCCGGGTGTGCATATAGACGTCACGCAAGCCACCGCAATGGAGTCGGCGGTATAAGCTTATTGACGCCGTCGGGTTAGTATAGGTTACAGGGCCAGCCTGTTTACCTAAGACAGCAGGTGCGTTTCAGGCGCTCAATGGGATGGTCAACATCCGGCCTGCCGAGGTGAGGGCACTCGATGAACCGCTTCATAGTGAGCGTAACGAGTCCTTGCGTCGGTAGGCGCAAGGACTTTTTTTGTGGGTAAGATGGGATGGATAGCAACCGGCGCAGACGCTGATCCTGAACATCCAGACATTGTCGGCAGCACGATAATGGGTTACAGATTTTTAGCTTATAAGGAGGTGAGAGAGCTTGGCTATATCACGTGTTCGCAAAGAAGAATTGTTAGCCGAATATCGGCAGCAGTATGCCGATTCTGTCGGCGTTATGCTGGCGGACTATAAGTCGCTGACCACACATCAGATAGACAGTCTGCGGCAACGTGCCCGCGAGCAGGATGGACAGGTCTTCGTGGTGAAAAATACGCTGCTTTCCCTGGTGCTGGCGGAAGCCGGCGTCAAGTCCGCGGAGAAGTTGCTGGTCGGCCCGACACTGGCCGTGTTTTGCCACAAAGACATTTCCGCGGTCGCAAAATTGACCCGGGATTTCACCAAGGAGGTTGAGGAAGGGCGTTTTGTCATCAAAGGGGGCGTGTTGGAAGGACACCTTTTGAATGCAAAGCAGGCGCAGTCTGTCGCCGATATGCCCAGCCGCGAGGTGTTGCTGGCCCAGGTACTCCGCACGATCAATGCGCCGGCGAGCCAGATGGTGGGAGTCGTGGCCGGCGGCATTCGCCAGATCCTCAACGTGGTTAAGGCATACGCAGACAAGTTGGAAGGGGCCGGTTCCGCTGAGGCGGCCGCATAAGGTTAACGCCCGGTAATCGTCACAAGGGTTTCACAAAATTCTATAACAAGTCCTATAAGGGAAAATGGAGGTTATTTAGCAATGGCAGATCTGAACAAGCTGGTAGAGGAAATTAGTGCGCTGACCTTGATGGAAGCGTCTGAGTTGGTCAAAATGCTGGAAGACAAACTGGGCGTCAGCGCCGCGGCTCCGGTAGCCATGATGGGCGCTATGCCGGCCGCCGCTGTTGAAGCGGAACCGGAAGAGGAGAAGACCGAGTTCTCCGTCGTGCTCAAGGACATTGGGCCGTCCAAGATCGAGGTCATCAAGGTCGTGCGTCAACTGACCAACCTGGGCCTGAAAGAGGCCAAGGCGTTGGTTGAAGGCGCGCCCTCAAACGTGATGGAAAACGTGAGCAAGGAAGCGGCTGAAGACGCCAAGTCCAAGCTCGAGGCCGTCAGCGCCGTTATCGAACTCAAGTAGTTGCAGTAGTCCTGCCCTCAGTTAAGCCCCCCAATTTGGGGGGCTTATTTGATTTGAGGGTGTTTGGGGGCGTACTTCGTGCGCCCTCAAGCACGCTTCTCTACTTCTATACTTCTGATCTGGTCGGGTGTTTCCTTCATTGCCGGGTTGTGTTATACTCTGCATCATTATGCGCGTTGGCCCATGGGGGATCGAAGTATACACTTTGCGAGTATGGGTTGGCGCTGCGGCTGGGTTGATCTGTTTGTGGCGCCGCGCGCCCACCTATGCGTTGTCACGCCGCGTCGCGGGCGGTTGGTTGTGGGGCATTGCCATCGCGGCGTTGGTGTGCGGGCGGATCGGATATATCTTGGGTCATCGCCTGTATTTTGACCAGCATCCGCAGGAGGCGCTGCGTCTGTGGCAGGTCGGCGGACTGCATGGGGGAACTGCTTTGGCTGGAGGCCTGCTTGTCGTGTGGTTGTGGGCCAGGGTGTCGCGGCGGACTTTTAGCGACTTGCTTTCCTGGCTGGCGCCGGCGATCTTGCTGTTTGCGGCCGGCGCCTGGTGGGGATGTGGGAACGTCGGTTGTGCCTGGGGGACGGCGACTGCCCCATCCTTGACGGCGCGCTCATGGTTCGTAACCCAGTCTGCCGACATTTACCGCCATGTCTTATCGCGTTATGCGGTGCAGACTATGGGCGCGCTTTGTGCTTTTCTCTTGGCCATCGTGGCGTTGTTGGCGCGCTCCAGAGCGGCTGTAGCCCTGGCTCTGTACGAGTTAGCTTCGGGCGCCCTGACGTTTTTGCGCGCCGACGCAGTTCCCTTGATCGCCGGCTTGCGTGTGGATAGCTTGCAAGACATCGGGTTGGCCTGGTTGATCTTGCTGAGCATCGCCACACAGCGCGCCCCGCAGAGCGCCGCCATCACACTCTACCGTAAGTGAGGCCCTATGGAGTATGCAACTTTGACTGAGAATCCTTCACACGAATTGGCGCCGGCCAACCATCCCGCAAAATGGCATGAGCCAACGATGGTTGACCACCTGCGCGGCGCGTTGGACGGCTTGATGGTGGTTGAGGAGATCAAGCTGTTGACCAACGATGACCGACCTGTCGTGCAATTCGGCGGGCGGCTCGTTGCGGGCGACTCCGATGAAATTTTCGACGAAATTGTGCGGCGTTTTGCCGTGTGGGAATACACCCCACTCTTAAGTCAAGTCAATGATTTGCACGTTATCCAGGCCGCACCTTACGTAGCCGATGGCCGCACAGGAAAAGTCTGGGTTAACGCGCTTCTGTTTGTCCTGACGCTGCTCTCGGTCTTGTTTACCGGCGCTTTGCAGGAGCTGGAGCAAGCCCCCGCCAATTGGCGCGACCTGTTTCAGGCCCTCGCCAGCTGGCACGCCCTGCTGGCCGGTATCCCTTTTGCGGTATCCTTCCTGGGGATTCTGGTGGCTCACGAATTAAGTCACTACTTCGTGGGGCGGCGCTACAACTCCCCGGTCAGTTTGCCCTATTTTATCCCCCTGCCTGCCCTTAGTCCCCTGGGTACGATGGGAGCTGTCATCGTTCAACGCGGCCCGATGCACAGCCGCAAAGCCCTCTTCGACATCGGCGTGGCCGGCCCGTTGGGTGGGCTGATTGTGGCGATTCCCCTCCTCATTGGTGGGCTGATGTTCACCGAAGTCGGCAACCCCCACGAATTTCGCAACATCCCTGCCGGACAATCCATCACGCTCACTCAGGAAGGCAATTCCCTATTATACCTGGCGGCCAAATACATCGTCCACCACAAAATTCTGCCCAACCGCGAAACTAGCGAAGACGTCTGGCTCTCTCCACCCAGCCGCGGCGGCTCGGTCACGTTTGCCGCCTGGGCCGGGTTGTTTGTCACCGCATTGAACTTGCTCCCCATCGGCCAACTGGACGGTGGACACGTCGCCTACGCTATGTGGGGCCAGGGCGCCTGGAAAATCGCCAGGGGATTTCTCAACCTCGTATTGGTCTGGGGTGCACTGCTGTTGATCCTCGGCAATCCCGCCGGAATGACCTGGCTACTCCTGGGCGGCCTGGGCACCTTCATAGGCGTGCGCCACTTCCCACCCCTCAACGATCTGACCCCGCTGGATCGTAAACGCAGAATTCTGGGGTGGATCATCGTCATCATTTTTATCTTGATTCTTGTGCCTATCCCTTTGATAACCGTGACTTTGTAAAGAGGCGTCGTATGCCAAAGCCAGACCACCGTGCGGAAGCCATCGTCAGCAAAACGGACTCGGCTGCCGTTATTATGCGCGCCGTCGCCGCCGCCCTGCGTGGGGAATTTGTGGAAGTCTGGAACCTCAATGCGTGGCAGCAGAGGCTCTTGAAGCTGGCGGCCCTCGGCGGCAAAAAGGCGGTGATGGCCGCCGTCGAGCGCTCGGTAGCCGCTTCGGGCGTAGAGCCATCCGTTGCGACCCGTATCACAACCAGCACCCTGGCGACATGGGCGGTTTCACTCTATCAGGATGTGCATGGGCCGTTTGACTCCCTCATCATCGGCGCGCCCAGCGGCGGCATCATGCATCTGGCGACGGCGCTGGAAGCGCCCTTTCTGTCGCAACATTTTCTTGTCAGCTATAGCGACCCCAAGTCGGCCGATGATGTAGAACTCTATCTGGCCCACGGCAACGAGCTGGCCGACCCGGCCTTGCGCCGCAACCGCGATCTGGCTGTTGTTAATCACTATGACCCGTTGCACGACCGCTTTATGGTCAAATACGTCAACCATCTCCGCTACAAATTGCTAGATTTGCCCGAAGCCTACAAGGCCTTCATCTTCCAAACCCTGCGCCCCGGCGGAACGCTTATTTTTGCGGATTGTCGCTATTCCTGGCCGATGTACTTCATTGGAGAGCGACATTGGTTCCAGGTGGGGGGCTTGGGAGGGGTGCGGGCCGGAGAGTTTATGGACGGCCGTCACCCGGACATCGCCGCCCTACAGGACGCTGCCGGCGCCGCGTCGGTCGGCAATTGGGGATTGCAAGGGCGCACCGCCTTTGCAATGCCGGAATCGGAATGGGGGGCGCTGCCCCCCTTGCACCAGCGCGTGGCGCAGTTTGCCCGCGAGAACGCTTATGAGTTCGTGGCGCTGGAAGCTCCCCATCCCGAACACTTCTCCGCGCTCGCCTTTCGCGTGTGGGATAAAGTCCTGCGCCGCGCCGCTATTGAGCCGCAGGGCATCCTTCTCGAAACCTTCACGCAAGTGGCGCCGGCAGCGGTGCGGGCGGCGGCCTTGCTGCCGGTCTGGCTCCCCTGGAACTGCACGGATAGCCTGGACTTTCTGCGGCGCATCCAACGTGAATTCCGCCTGAACCTGGACCTGCGTGAAAAACCCGTCTTCTGGCTCCCGCTGCCCAACTTTACGGAAACCTTCGACATAGCGCCGTGGGCTGCATGGCTGGAAGCGCTGAACGGCCTCGACGTCCGTCCCCTGGGGACGCACTCGCACCTCTATCCGGCCGATCCGGCGGCCCTCTATGCGCCCCGCCAGGCCTTGATGGCGTGGGTCGCTGCCCATCCCTCTCCGGTGATGGAGCGCGCCACGTTGGAGATGATCCTGGAAGAGGCGCGGTTGCTGCGGCGGCAGCCGACCGAGACCCGCGATGCTGATCGGCATTGACGCCAGCCGCGCGCTCAGCACCGCCCCGACGGGCACCGAGGGCTACTCCTACCACCTGATTCAAGCCCTGTTGCGCGCCCTGCCGCCTGATCACCAAATCCGCCTTTACTTCCGTCAGCCGCCGACCGCTGATTTCCCCGGCGCCGACCTGTGTGTGATCCCTTTCCCCCGCTTGTGGACGCACCTGCGCCTGGCGTGGGAGATGGCCCGCCGCCCGCCTGATGTGCTGTTTGTACCCGCCCACGTCCTGCCGCCGATTCGCCCGCGCGTCTCGCTCGTGACGGTGCACGACCTGGGCTACCGCGCCTTCCCGGAAGCGCATCCGCTGCGGCAGCGGCTCTACCTGGATACAAGTACCCGCTGGAACGTCCGCGCTGCCACCCACATCCTGGCCGACTCACAGGCCACCCGCGACGCCATTGTGGAGGCATACCACGTTGCCCGTGACAAAATCACCGTCGTCTACCCTGGCTACGACGCCGCGCTGAAGCCGGTGCGCGATCCGCAGGCGTTGGCCGCCGTCCGCGCGCGCTACGGCATCCCTGGCGATTACCTTCTGGCGCTGGGACGCATCCAGCCGCGCAAAAACCTGACGCGGCTCGTCAACGCCTTCGCGCAAGTCCTGCCGCAGCATCCCGACTTAACACTGGTGCTGGCCGGGCCGCCCGGCTGGCTGGCCGAGCCGCTTCTGGCCCACGTCCGCGCGCGGGGCCTGGAGCGGCGCGTACACTTGCCAGGCTTCGTCGCCGAGGAGGACAAAGCCGCGCTCATCTCCGGAGCGCGGGTGTTCGCCTACCCCTCGTTGTACGAGGGCTTCGGCTTTCCCGCGTTGGAGGCGCAGGCGTGCGAGACGCCGTTGCTGGGGAGCAACACAACCAGTCTGCCGGAAGTCGCCGGCGATGGTGCGCTGCTCGTAGACCCGCTGGACGAGGACGCGATAGCCCAGGGGCTTCTGCGCTTGCTAGGAGATAACGACTTGCGGCAAACGCTCGTGACTCGGGGTCGCGCAAACCTGGGGCGCTTTTCGTGGGGAACGACAGCGGAAACGGTGAGCGAACTGATCAACCGGTTTGATCGGTAGTCGTGAAACGTGAGTCATAAGGTATCTGAGCCACAACCGAAAATGGAACACGGATTAGACAGATTGGACGGAGGAACGCGGATTGAGGTCATCACAGTTTACGTTTCATTCATCAACTCCGACCGATAGTAGAGGTATAGCAAGCCGATAGCAACCGCCGAAATGATGTGGTACATGGGATGCAGTTGCAGCCAGCTCTCCGGGTGGCAGGCCCAGTCCGCCATGTCCCACGCCCGCAGCCGATCCGAGAAGAAAAAGACGGCCAGCCCGGCAATGAGATACCCCACCTTCACCTGCGGGCGGCGCGTGACCAGATAGCCGATCTCCGATAGCAGCGCGACCACCAATTCCCCCATGAAAATCTGGCGGCGCATGGCCGGGACGATGAGCAAGGCCGCGCCCAAAAGGGCGTTGAGTCCCACGTAGAGCGCGCCAAACGTCTTCCCGCTCAGTCCTCGCCACCGCGCCAGCGCGTACAGCAGGATGAAGCTGACCAGCAGATACATCCCCAGCGTGTCGAACCACTGTCCCACAAAGGTGAGCGAGGCGTGGAAGAACGCCGATCCCAATCCGAGGAACGCCAACGCCCCGGCGAGCACGGCGGCATAGCCGGGCCGTTGGCACAACCGCCGCTTCTCCGCATCGGCGACGCGCGGCAGCGTTGCCCACATCCACGCAGCGACGAGAAGGTATGCCAGATTGGTGTAGGTATTGAGAGGCGTCCGCACCCCCGATGACCGCACCGGCTCACAGCTACAGTCGGGCCAGCACAACGCCGGCCACCACCCTTCCCAGACGTCCGGCGCGGCGCTCAGCGCCAACATCGCCGCCGCGACGCCCAGAATCCCCAACGCCAGTTTGACCCACAACGGTATACGATTCATTGAACACGATACTCCTCAAAGAGAGTCTCAACGGATTGAACGGATTCAACGGAAAATTCCGTTAAAATTCGTTGAATCCGTTGAGAAAAAAGCCTCAAAATTCTCCGGGCTAATATACAACGTGCTTCTGCAATGTCAAATAGCAATCGTTTTAGCAGAATTCCGCCATTTTGTATTCTTGCTCATGTCAGCATATAATGAGAGCGATAGAATCCACAGAGTTCCCGACAGGCGCACAGAAAGGAGCGAACTATGTTTGGTATTCGTTACATCAAAGCTGGCCCGACGCAACATATTCTTCACTACAAGGATGGCAAAGTCGTCCGTTCGGGGACGGGGCTGGCCTTTTTCTATTACCAGCCCACCTCTTCCATCGCCGTGGTGCCGGTGAGCAGCACGGATGTGCCGTTCATCTTCAACGAAATGACGGCGGACTTCCAGCCCATCACCGTGCAGGGCCAGTTGACCTATCGCATCACCGACGCGGAACTGGTGGCCTCGCTGCTGAACTACACCGTCTCCAAAGCGGGGGCCGGGTACGAGTCCGAAGACCCGGCCAAGTTGTCGCAGCGCCTCGTCAACCTGACGCAAGTGTTGGTGCGCGCGGAAGTGCTGGCGCGTCCGCTACAGGCCGCCATCCTCGCCGCCGACGAGATTTCCGGCGCGGTGCTGGCGAAGCTTCAGGAGAGCGAGACGGTGGCCGGGTTGGGCGTCGGCGTGCTGGCCCTGGCGATCCTCGAAATCCGCCCCACGCCCGAAATTGCGAAGGCGCTGGAGGCCGAATCGCGGGAAGCGCTGCTGCGCCAATCCGACCAGGCCATCTACGACCGGCGCAACGCCGCCGTGGAGCAAGAGCGCCGCATCAAGGAGAACGAACTCAGCACGGAAATCGCCATCGAGGAGAAGAAGCGCCAGATTCGGGAGACCAAAGCCGCCGCCGACCTGGCGGTGGAGACCCGGCAGCAGCAGGTGCGCGAGGCGCAGATGGCCGGGCAGATCAAGCTGGAAGCGGATCGCAAGCAGTTGGTGGCGGCCCAGGCGGAAAACGCCCGCACCCTGGCGGACGCCGAAGCGTATAAACTCGAGTCGTCCCTGCGTCCGTTGCAAGACCTGGACAACAAAGTCCTGCAAGTCCTCGCCGTCCAAACCGCCGAACCACGCCTGATGGCCGCCATGGCCCTCAAGCAGCTCGCCGAAAACGCCGGCAAAATCGGCCACCTCAGCATCACCCCGGACTTGTTGCAGACCCTGCTCGAAGAGCAGAAGAAATGAGTAAAGGGAAATGAGTAAGGAGTAAGAAGAAATGAGTGACTGCACGCATTACCCATTACTCATTTCTCATTACCCATAACTCATAACTCACAACCCAAAACCCCCATGAATTACGAAAAAATCGTCCTCGTCACCCGTAAAACGCGCCTGGAAGGGTTGGTGGAGCGGTTCAACACCAGAGCGCAGGCGCAGTTTTACATTGAGCATAGCGGCGGCAATTTTGCGTTCTACGAGCGCGAGCATGAGACGTATCACGCCGCGCTGGCGCAGTTGCGGCAGGGCTTGCAGGCTTTGGCGAAGACGCAGGTCATCGAGCGCGCGTTCTTGCCCAATTTCCTGTTTGCCGAAACCGACCTGGTGGTGACGATTGGGATAGACGGCCTGGTGGTCAACACCGCCAAGTACCTCAGCGGGCAGCCGTTGGTGGCGGTCAACCCCGACCCGGAGCACATTGACGGCATTCTCCTGCCGTTTACGGTGAAGAAGGGCCTGACCGCGGTGCGCGCGGCGCTGCGCGGCGAGGTCAGGGTGCGCGAAGTGACGATGGCCGAAGCCCGCCTCAACGATGGGCAGCGCCTCCTGGCCTTCAACGACCTCTTCATCGGGGTGCGCAGCCACACGTCGGCGCGCTATCGCATCGCGGTGGGGGAGCGAGAGGAGCATCATTCATCCAGCGGGATTATTGTTTCGACGGGGGCGGGCGCCACCGGTTGGTTGAGCAGCCTGTTCAACATGGCGCGGGGGATGGTGCAGGGCTTCGCGCCGCAGGCCGGCGTCTCCCTGGACGCGCTGCGCCTACCGTGGGACACCGACCGCCTGATCTACGTGGTGCGCGAGCCGTTCGTCAGCAAAACGTCCGGCGCGAGCATTGTCTGCGGCGCCATCACCGGCGACGCCCCGCTGCTGCTCGAATCCGAGACGCCCGAAGGTGGCGTTATCTTCAGCGACGGCGTCGAAGCCGACTACCTGGCCTTCAACGCGGGCGCGCTGGCGACGATTGGCTTGGCCGCGCAGCGCACCCGGTTGGTGACGACGTGAAACGTAATTCGTAATTCGTAATTCGTAATTCGTAACGCTTGACGTTTGAATCCTAGCAAATGCTGCCGATCATCAACATCAACCCCAGCAGCGCCAACGGCACGCCCACAATCGCGCCGACGATGGTGAGACTGACGACGACGCCCACAATCAGCAGCGCCAATCCGATGATGCCGACGACCAACCGGCCCACCAGCCCGATCAACACGGCGACCAGCCAAAATACCAGTTTGAATGGCAACAGCAACAGATCAATTAAGCACGACATGGAATACCTCCTGTGTTTTGTGTAAGTATGTATTTTGATTACATCTATCTGTATGTTACGTAATTGTATTACACTGGTTGCGAAAAGCAAGAGAGAACAAAACTACAATTCGGGAGATATACGACAATGACATCACATCAGAATTATTGGACCGAACAGTTATATTTCTTTGCCGAACATTTCTATTGGGAACCGCAGCACATTAACAAAGTAACTCCTCCAGGCGAGGGTGGGCGAGAAAAGTTCGATCAGGCTTGTAAAAGAATCAGAAAGCAGGAAGTGCCACTGAACGTTATGTTTAATATTTTGATGCGTTTATTGCCAGTACGAATTAAAGTGGAAATTCTAAATGCTTTCCTCGCGCCTCAAATTGTGGATTTTGGGCAGGCAATCGAATATGTTAGCATATATGATCGTCTGGCTGGTTTGTATTTTGTTCAACCAGATGTGGTATTGGAGAGCACTAATTCGAGTATTTGCATTGAAATTAAAGTGGAAGCGTCTCTCTCTCTGAAACAGGTTCATAAGTACTTACTTCTGTTAGCTCGTTGGCAGGTTGAGTCAAAAACAACACGCAAACCATATTTGTTTTTTCTACTAAAGAAAGAACTAGATGCTCAATGGGAACCGAGCGAACGTAATTTGATATTTACTCAAGGGGACAAAATTTTGGATTTGCACAGATATATCTCGACTTTGGCAGTACGTTAACACGCGAATACTCCTAACACAGGGCGTTTGACCGCAAACGGCGGTACAATAGAAAGAAAGGTCAGCCAATAGGAGGTATGCGATGATACCTTTGGTAGCATTTCCTGA